>LNEX01000055.1 GCA_001464165.1 bacterium Ga0077546 | reverse complement strand
CCTTCTTATATTTGTAGTGAATTTTTTCTAGGGAGACTATTTTGAGTAATTTGGATATGTATCTGTCACACAACATTCAGTATATTTTTGACTAGGTAGGCGATTTTCTCAGCGCTACCTCAATAGTTAAGTGAGGTAGATGATTGTGATCATTGGTGATTCTCTTCTTCTTGTAAATCAAGAAATTAGTTGGTTTGCCGAACAATCTCTTGAGGCCGGCCTTTTATATGGCGATTGGTCTACTTGCCTTGAGAATCTTTGTAAATTGCAAAACCTTGCTCTTTTCGATAAGCGTATTCTCTTTTTGCAGGCGCGGGCACTTTGTGCTCTCGAGCGCTACGACGAGGCTGCCACTGTTTTAACTAGTCTCATGATCAATAGCTATCATAGCTCGGGTCTTTACCACTGCCTTGGCTCTATAAGCTTTATTCGTGGTCGTTTTGAAGAAAGTATTCAACTCTATACTAAGGCGATCGAGCGCAACTATGGTAATTTTATCGATCCTTCAATCGCTGAAAATTTCGCTGGCAGAGCTCAAGCTCTTCAAGCCCTAGGTCGAACTATTGAAGCTGAGTCTGACCTTGGCACGGTAGTGTCGTTGAAGCTATTTGAAGAGGCAAGAACTCACTACTTGGCCGGAAGGTACCGTCTTGCTGAGGAGTGTATCGATGCTATGCCTCAGGAGCTTGCGGCTATGAACTTTGCCCGTACTCTTTATACTCGCTGCCTCGTGGGTGAGCAGAAGTATCAAGATGCCATTGAACTGGCAAGTGAGATTGTGATTTCGAATGAAGCATGTAAGAGTGCCTTCTATTATCGTGCAATTGCCTTGTTTCATACTGCTCAGTATGAAAAGGCCGTTGATGATCTGACACGAATTGTCGATGATGAGTACGGGATTCTATCAGTTGAATCTAGTACTGAAAATGGTGGCCTGAGAATCTGCGATAGTATTGATGCTAGATTACTTAGGGCTGAAGCTAACTCTAGGCTCGGTGATTTTGTTCAAGCCATGCGTGACTTAGACTTCATCATTGCGCGTAGACCTAGCATTCAAGCTTATCTCGAGCGCAGCAAGGCAGCCTTTGGTTTGGCTCTCTACCGCACTGCTCTTGGTGACGCTGAGTCAGCCTTGGCCTTGAATTCGCTCAGCTTTGAGGCCCAGCACCAGCTCAACGTTTGTCAACTTGCATTGAAAAGACAGGAAGGTAATACGAAATCTCCAGTAGTGCCTTACCAGCCGGGAGTTTTTATGGCCATCTGAATGGTTCCTTGTTCTATAGCTTTTTACATTTAAAAATAACGGTTTTTTATGCAGTTTCAGTTTAGGTATGTATTTGTCACATCTCTTTGCGTAGTCTTGTCGCTAGGCTGGATCAAGGTTGGTACAGGAGTAAATCTTCTACAAAGCTGGTTTAGCTTGCCACCAATGATTGCGCGAGTCTAAGTAATGAGATCAATCGATTTAATTTCAACATCGTTAGTTGCAGCTTTAGTTGCTGTTTGCCTCAATTGCAGTGATGCTCAAGCCACCGGTAAGACTAATGTCCGAGAGTCGGTGAAAGTTTCCCGCACTTACAACTACAATTGGCAGTCTGAAATTGTTGCGAAGTATCCTAATTCTAAGAACTTCAACTGGACACCAATAATATTGACTCGTGCTAGTAAGTCGGCAGTAGCTTCTCATGCGCGAAAGCCATTTCACTATCAAAAGCCTAATGTGGTAGCTAGTGTGGTGCGTTTAAATAAGCACTCTCCGGACGAGCTGAGCAAGTCAGATAATGCGAGTTATTTCAGTGTCTCTAGCACTACGACTGCTTCAGATAAAGCCGTTAATTTAACGACAGCTGTTAATTCAACTGGAGCTTGTCTTTCATACGATAGCAATAATTCTGGTTATCATTCCAATATAGCTGCCACCGTCAAGCCAGCGGTGAATAGCTCTTCCCGAACAACCCAATCGGTGAGTGGGCGTGTTGTTCAGGTCACGAGCTATTGAGTCTGGAGTGGCAGAACCCAAATGGATACTAAGTTTGAGCCTGTATCTTGTTTAGCAATGATTGTCGGTGTTTCTGCAATTTGTTATGGGGCAATTTTTTTTGAATGGCAGTCGAATGAGGCACAAGGTCTAAAGGCTTTTGAGAGTCATCAATATAGAGAGGCGGAAAGTTGTTTCAAGGCTGGCCTGCGGTCAGCAAATAAACTTAGTTTCAATAAAGATAGTGTTGTCATTAGTCTCAATAATTTGGCCCAACTCTATGCCGATCGCGGCAATCTTTCCGCTGCTGAGTCGCTCTATCGGCGCGCCCTAGCAATTAGAGAGTCTGAACTTTGCCCCAATCATGCAAACTTAGCAGCGAGCCTGAACAATTTGGCCGCGGTGCTTGCATGTGGTGGCAAATATGAAGAGGCTGGCATCCTTTATCAACGAGCGTTGGCAATTACCGAGAGTAAGCGCGGTCGACAAAAAGAAAGTCGTGTTACTAATGTCATTGTCAATCAAGTGGAACAGCATCGTCACGATGTCGATTTTGAGAAGTCTTATCGAGTGAGTGAAAATCGTTACTGGCTTGAGATTGAGATTGGCTTTAGATTGAAAGCATAATTACTTATGCGATTTGCCCTAGCAAAATAGCTATAGCTGTTGTTACTTCTTCTTCTTCTTCCTCGGCTCGAAGCTTAATCGCTGAAGTTCCAACTGAGTGCTTCATACAAGGACTAACTGACCGGTCGACTATTTGACCTTAAGAAAAAAAGGGACGAGGTCGTCCGCTTTTATACGCAAAGTAATCTACAGTCTATCAATTGGCTGCGCTCTTGCTTACTTATTCCAATAAGCTGTGACCATATCGTAATCAGGCTCTGTGCTACGGTGTGCTCGTTTTTGTGCGGCTTGGTCGGCGGCTTTGAAACTAGTTTGTATCTCGATTTCAGCTTGAGTCAGTTCAGTCGTTTCAGTTGCCAGGCGAGTTGTGAAGAAGTTTAGCAAGGCCGCGGAAACTTGCTGCCAGGCTTGATCAGGCCGGTTGATTGAATTGACCGTTACAACCTCTTTGTTGGTGTCTGGAAGCATTTTGTAGTCAATGCCCTCGAGCGCAAGCACCTGCCACATGCAGGAGCTTATAAGCACGAAGAGAACCTTTTGATCTGCTGCGATGTTCTCTATCAGGTTGAAGATATCATCGTCAGCTATTGCGCTGGCGGACAGGATAATCACCATAAATGGTGCATGCTTAGCGAGTTGGCGTTGTCGCTTCCAATTGGCACCAGCTGGAATACTCCATGGTGAATAGGAGCGCACATTGCGCGCCCGCATAAGCTTTGTGAGAACTGGTGCCAATGCGTCCTCAACTTCTTTGCGGTCGCTGTCAGATACGAAGATGGCCAAGGGTGGAATCTTCGTATCTTCTATTGCTGGAGGTCGCGCGCCAGCTGATTTCTCAGCATCGTCAGATTGGTCAGGTTCCGATTCACGGCTCGTATCTGAAACCGGTTGCTGCTGCCCATCGATTTCGTTGCTTGCTTTCGCTGCTGTGGATTGCTTGGCTACCATCGCCTTTAGAGAATTACGCATGACACCGGCAGCTTTGGAGCAGGCCTCATCGACATTCCCACACTTAGTCAGAGGCTTGTACTCATCATGGGTGTTGCTTGGAAACCAGTACAGCTTCGACCAGAGACATCTTGGGTGATTTTCAGCAATGCTGTCATACCATCGCCCGTCACTTTATCGTTAAGCAGGAACTGTGGTGTCAGCAAAACTATTATGAATGCGCGCTCCTGCTGATATGCCTTAATCTGGTTGGTATCGAGCTGGAAGTCCCGTGACTCGATGTCTGTAAGTTCCAGTTTAACTGGCGTGTCACCCATGGTTCGCACCATTATGCGCAGGTGTGTTATGACGTCTTTAACGATGCCCTTTTCGGCGTCGCTACCGCAATAGAGAACAACCAATTTTGTGTGGTTCATAGTTTTCACTGTCTTATCAAAAGGTTTATGATCGAAAATAGCCCCATGGCTGAGGTGACCTGAAGGCTCCCCTGTCTTGCGACGCGCACTCCGCCCAGATGCCGGTCAAGCATGTGGACTAGCCCAGCTCTTTGTGAAAGAGTTTGGGGGAATTGATTGTGTAAGAAAAAGCCGGTGGCTTCTAGCCGAAATCGGTTGTGTTATTAGAAAGTTGAGGAGACGCTAACTTTTTGCAGTAAGCATCTCCCAATCTTTTCAAAATCGAACTGACACCGTTACCGGTTGCAGTTTTCCACCACTGGGACCGTCATCGTCATCGTCGTCACAGTTTAAGAGGTGTTTGACGATGTCAAAGAATCTCTGACCGAAAGCCAGATAACAGAGTATCGAGCTAATTAAGAGCGCCAATAGAGTAGCGTCTAGCCCGATCATTACTGAGTGTAGAAATTGTGAGAATTGCATTTGCTTTACCTTGGTAATGAGTGTTTGAATTATTTTCTAGAAAGCAGAAGACAGCCTCTGGCAATGGCGACTGTCTAGAATCTACGAGTTTCTCCATGACTTACATTGAATGCCCCAGTTCTATCCAGTCAGTTTGATGTTCTGGATCTGTGGCTTTTAATTGCATGATCATAATTTGGTCATACAGCGGATTGAGCTTACACATTGGTGGTAAGCCAATCTTGACCGCAGGACATTGGGTCGGAATTTGGCAACATAGTTTGCAGAACCAGCTGCCTTTAATAAAGCGATAGTCGATGAGCCAATTCTTTTCAGCAATGAGAAGGTTTGGAGAGATTAGCTCTTCAACTTTTGCTATTGCAGAAATGATAATCAGGGTTGTGTAAATAAGTAGTGTCAACATATGGCCTCTTTGGTAAAAAATGAATGCCAGCCGACCCTTTCGAAGGGCAGCATCACGCTTTGCGGCAGGCTACGATGGTAGTAATTAGGATGATTATCCAGACTATTATTTCGGGCAGAGAGAGTCCGAAACAGTAGTCTTGAATTAGTTCTGGAATGAGCTCAATCAATCTTTCTTCTAGGTCTTTCTGTTGCAATTTAGTCAACATGGTTTTTCTCCTCCTAGCAAAGAAGTTAGTGAGTATTTGGTGTCCCCTTTCTTCCAGCATCAGTTAGATGATGTGAAATTACTGCACACGTGGGTGTGGGTGTAATTTGCTGCTGATCGAAGGTGTGTTTGAATGTTTCTTGTTTGCTGCTCGAATTTTGTTTGTTGAGTTAGATATACATTTACAGTGGCAGAACGACCTGTTGGCAAGCAATCAATTCTTTTGTCGGCGATTTATCAGTATTTCAGCCTCAGCGAATTCTGAGAGCATGGTCTCTGCATCCTTTTCGCAGGCCCAACGAAGATAGGTTCGATTTTCTTGATTGACCTAGCGCGGTTATCAATGCGTAATTGCCGCAGACTGTAAGCCGCATTAGCCTCAGCTAAGGTCGCCAGTCGCGAAAGCCTTAACCCTGACATAACCGCTTTGTGTAGGCACTTTTAGTGGTGGCATGCGCCAAGCGCGCTAACCCGACTTTAGTAACTGACGAGTGCGAGTGATCAAATTGTAATGTCGTTGCGCTAGAGAGTAAGCTGGATTGCGAGCAGATCTGCCGCCCAAGCTGCCACTAGCTATGCAAGTTGTCAGCTCTAGCTCGTTTCCTCTAACTACCGGATGTTTTAACGAGAGCTTCTAATTTGTTAGTTTCTAGGTGCTTCTTTTTCCCTTTTCACATTCAATAGGCACCCGCAACTTACTCGATTCTCCCAGACCCCCAGAAAGCAGTTAACGGTTCATTCTAGAACTGCATTTGTCTACGCCCCTAAACTATTTAAACTAATTTTGTAAGAAAGCCATGAAAAAGAAGAAACGACGCTTTGGCACGATCTGGATATCAGATGTGCACCTCGGCACTCTGTCATGTAAGGCTGGGCAGCTTTTACTGTTTTAGCCAAGGCTTGCGCAGCACATTGATTGATTTACTTCTTGTCGAGGCGAACGCAAGAGGTCTTGTCGAAACTTTTGAAGGAGAGCTTGAGATTCTCCGTTTTACTGAAAATTAGGATTCTTACCAATGATTACTTCACTGCTTGAGAAGATCACTGCTCGGCTTAAAGCCGCCTGCAGTAATGATGATCTACTGTTCGTCGTAAAGCCATATTTGCAGCTCGGTGACTCTGCTGATTCATTGCGAGTTTTTTGGTTCAGCTCTTACGGCAAGAAACACTGGATGGCACAGTGCCGCGGCTCTAGTGGCGAGCCATGGACAAACTTAGAGATCAGCGCTAAGAAAGAAGACGTAGCTGAGCGAGAAAATATACGAAAACTTACTGTCTCCGTGCCCCTGGCTTTGCCAAATACTAGCGTTCCTGAGTATCGACTCCTCCTTGATGGTGTGCCTGTTTTTATTGCTACCTATAAAGCTCCATCAGCTCCCGGTTGCAGCAAGATCGTTGTATTCGGAGACTTTGGCGATGGCGAGCAGGCCGCACCGGCTTTAGCCGCTGCGGTATACGAAAGACAGCCTGAATTGATTCTGCTAGCCGGCGACTTGGTTTATGACCATGGACGAATTTCTGAGTATCTCAATTTCTTCTTTCCTGTGCTCAATGCCGATGCTATTCAAAAGAGCATTGGGGCACCTTTGCTCCGTTCAATTTTAACGATTGCTGTGGCTGGCAATCATGATGTTGGTATGCCTACTCAGAATGACAAGTTTGACACTAAGGCCTTTCAAGACTTATTTGGATTTTTCTTGTTTTGGCAAGGTGCTAACAATGGTCCTCGTTTGAAGAAGAAAACTCTTAAGGCCATGATTGGCACGAGGAAGAAGGCTAGCAAATTGCTCAGTGATTTTGGCAAGTCGTTTTTTCGGCTAACCAATTATTCATTCAATTGGAGCGACCAGCACTGGGTTATTCTTGATGCCAACAAATATGCAGATTGGAGTCTTCCTGAGCTGCAAGAGTGGCTCTCAAACGACCTGCGTGTGTCACGTGGCCAAAAATGGAAGTTTGTTTTATTTCATCAACCTGGATTCAACAGCGATTACAAATACTTTCGCGACCAGCGTATGCGCGTGATTTGCCCCATTCTTGAGGCAGGAGGAGTAGATATTGTCTTCAGTGGCCACTGCCATTTCTATGAACGACATCGCCCGCTGTACTTCAAACCAGATTGTGATACGGCATTGAAGGATGGAACTGTTCCAGGACAGTTAATTCAAGATTTTCGGTTTGATGGTGTCAAAAGCACCCACCCACAAGGCATAATCTATGTTGTTACTGGTGCTAGTGGCAAGGTAGTTGGTGATGGAAAAAATCCCAACGCTGAATCACTGTCTCCTTCGTCTGCTGCGCTTATCGACACGGTGCATTCATTCACTGAGTTGACGTTTGGCCAGAATCACTTAGTTCTGCAGCAGATTAGTAGCGAGGGGGTTGTGATTGACTGTGTAAGGATAGATAAGAACTAAAAGGTTTTGACGAAGGTTTGAATTGCTTTGGCATGATATCTATCGAGCCCGTATTAAGTCAGGATCAAGCCATAGCCCTTTGGTTTTATCCTGACTTTTTTCGTTTTTTTAAATGAAAGTTGACCGGTCTATTAATAGTTGTTGGAAAAAGAAGGCTAAGGAGCCTTTTTGACTTTGGGCGCACTTTTTGCAGCCGTTCGTTGTCTGTTCATACATTAGTTTCAGGGTGATTGCTTTTATGTTATTTGAACAAGACTTTTTCTTGTCTTGAACGGTAGTTAGTTTAATGGTGGAAACTACCGTTCAATATTGTCTATTGACCATTTGTGTCAGAGGCCAATAGATATGTGATGGCATGGAATAGCCCAATTGCGAGATATGCAAAACCTGCCCTTGAATCGATGAAGAAACTGAGTAAGGCAGTCAGGCCCCAAACGTAGGAAGCAATCAAAATGGCGTAATTGATGGCTACGAATTGTACGGGCAGGCCTTCATCCAAATGTGTTGAAGCTGCCTTTGTTACTGAGATTTTTGCATTTGAGAACTTCATTTTTTTACCTCATTGGTAGGGTTAAAGAGTTATGACGACAATGCCGCGGGTGTTGTTGGCTGAGAAAAACTCACGTGCTGAAAAAGTTTCGCCGTCTTCTAGTTCTACAGTTTCTGGTATGAAATGCAGAGGAGACAACGATTTACGCCGCAGCTGTAATGTTGGAATTTTTAGGCCCGTCAATTGTTGTGGTTCGAAAGAACTCGGGTCGATACTGAAGTCGATGTCAGAGGGCATTTGTTTGCAGGTAACAAAGCTTCCGCCAACGATAACTTCTGTTCCGCCTCTTTCGGCGAAGTCAACAATGAATTGATGGAGGCAGCGTAGATAGCGACGGCGGTGTGCATTGAAGCCGTATCTCTTATAGAAATTGTCCCATGTGGTCTTGTGTTCACCAGAAGGTAGGTAGCCAGACTTCGTGAAGGCTTGGATTCTGGGTTCTTGATTTATGTTGCCGAAATCTGAGTTTTTCATGATGTGTGTAAGGGTAATGAAACTGTTAGTTGGTGTTTGTGCGACAGACTGTGAGCACTGCCGGCAGTGAATTTGCTGTTTAATAGACTCATGTTTTGGTATCGCTCTTTGATTTACTTGGTGATGTTTCTTTTTTGCTTTTTAGAATTGGTTGTGTTTT
The DNA here is from genome assembly GCA_001464165.1 of bacterium Ga0077546. The sequence continues at coordinate 9,413 of LNEX01000055.1, read as the reverse complement.
TACCTTGCTGAAAGTCGGCGCTGCTTGTCAACGGTCTCGTCGTTGCTAGAAGCAGCCATAGTCTTGACCATTTTGCGGTGAGCGTTGCCCGCCAAGCACCGTAGGTAATTGTCCATAGCACTTATGCAATTCCTATTTTTTTTGTGTTAGCGCAAGCTAGCAACTGGTGTTTCTATCAACAAATGTAGCTCTAGAAAAAGTGCTTCTACTACTGAAATAGAGTTCGTCGACGATTCTGTTTTATCATTGTGTTATATTCGCTGTGCGGCCTCTAGTGCTGCTGTACTATCTTGTTTTGGAGTTTACTGTGAAGCCGCGTATTGGATTGAATCTTGACGTTGTAGAAGGACCTCCGGATCAGTTGGTGCTTAATATCAGTTATTGGGAGGCGATTTTGCGGGCTGGGGGTACTCCTGTTTTGCTGCCACCATCGCCGGATGACAATCTAGAACAGCACTTTGACGGTTTGTCTGGATTGATTCTAATTGGTGGTAAAGACTATTCGCCTTATTTGTACGGCGAATCACTCGACCCGAAGGTTGATTTAGCTCACCCACTTAGACAAAGTTTTGATGTTCGCTTAGTTGAATATTGTTTGAAAAAGACAGCTATCCCATTGTTGGGTATCTGTGCTGGTCATCAACTCTTGAATATAAGCTTAGGTGGCTCTTTGATTCAAGATATTGATAGCCATTTACCAGAGGGTTCCATAAAGCACCGCCTTGATGCGAATAGCGAGAGCAAGATGGCAAGCCACGACGTATCGATTGAACCAGGCAGTCTGCTTAGTGAGGTCTATGGTGCGAGTCAAATTAAAGTGACGAGTTCGCACCATCAAGCGGTGCAGCGTCTTGGAAAGGGGTTGCGAGTTAGCGCGAGATCTTGTGATGGCGTGATTGAGGCAATTGAATTGACCGAACGTTTCTTTACGATTGGTGTGCAGTGGCATCCAGAAAGAGACATGAGTAGTCATAGTTTGCTTTTTGAATCGTTTGTTAGGGCTAGCGCTTCTTTGCCTTTTTCAAGAAAGAACTGGCCTGCTTCAAAGCAAATTCTTTCTTTCGCGACAACAGGGCAAGGCTCTACTCTTCTCGGTCGTCTTGATTACCCGGGCTAGTCTCTTTCATCACTCCCCGCCATCTGCCAAATTTTGCTTTTGGCTCAAAACCTTGTTGTTTTTGTTGTGCGCTATGGGCATTATTGCCCCTTAGCTCTTCTTAATAGACTTTTGTGGTGATGCTAAAGCCTGGACGCATCTTTGTCTTTGTATTTTGGTCTTGTTGTTGCTTAAGGTTGTTGAGTACATCCTTATTCCATTTTGTTGCTCCTCTAATCTAGACAAACTTTTGACACTAGTCTTCAACCAATTCTTTGCTGCAATTTGCAGTTGGGATGAGCGCAACGGAAAAGGATATCCGTCTTTTGGCCCTTGTATATTTCAGGTATGTATTTGTCACACAGTCAATCGTAAGATTCTGCGTACAAGTCTCCCCCGGTTCTACCAGGTAACTACTACCTAGAAGGTGTTGTTATGATCGAATACGACCTTACCGCAGAAATTGGAATTGAAGCAGCTCGGATTTTCGTTGAGATTTCTCAATCTGATGTGTTGTTAGCCGCACGCACTGCAGAATCTTTTCTTAACGAACGAGCTAATCCGAGCTTTCGCTACCTAGCTATAGCCGCTTTTAACCAGGCGGTCAACGGTGGGGTCGAGGCTAAGCTGATTAAACTAGGTCAAGATTGCTTTACCGTAATGCTCGACCTTGCTCCTCCTTTGTCTGCTCAATGGTTTTCGATGATAGATACTCCTGATTTGAATTGCCAATGGTCTGAGCCCAGCTTCAATTTGGCGGCCATCTAATTGTTTGTCCGCTTTTATAACTCAAAATAACTATGTTCAACAAAATTTTGCTGCCAAGCTTGCGCTCTTTGCGTGAGCTTTTTTCTTCTTATGTTGGTAAGTGGAACCAGTTTGTCTTGTCCTATTTGCCTCAGTTTCAGAAGCCAAAGAATGTTCCAAGCGATATCAACTGGAATAACTTTGTGGATCAACATGTTTACTGCTGGAATGGGGTTTGGACGCGCTACTATCCTGATGGTCGATTGATTGAACGTTTTATTTCTGAAAGAAAATTTTCATTTGCTAAGCTCCATGACTACTACGTGCCCATTATGATGTCTCCGCTACCTCAACCAGTGATCTTTTACGAACAGGAAGATTACAGCACGGTAAATCAAAAGAATACTTATACCCGCACCAATAGTATTTCTGAGCAAAGTTGGCAATTGATTCGCCAAGAGAATAGCCTCCGCGACGGTGTTTATCATCCACAGGCTGATTCTCAGCGCGGTCTCTTTCTTGAAAATGGTTTAGCTACCTGGTCTTGCACTGATATCTCGCTTGTTCTTGCTACTGAAACAGAAACCACTGGTCTTTATGCAATTGAGATCTTCTTGCGCCATGAAAATTTGCGAGTAAGTGTTGGTCTTGTCTTTGATACCGCCGGTGAGGTACAACGATTGGCCATTGTGCGCGAAAGCGTGCTGGGCTCACATCGTCTCTATTGGACACAGGACTCTACTCTGCCTTCATCAGTTGATTTGCCTCAGGGGCAATATAGCGCTGAAGAATATAGTGTTTCGTCGGGTTTAGAGTATTCGCGTAGCTATTCCATCTTTTATCCGAGCAGCTGGGCCGAACAAGATTCGCATCGAGTCGTGGCTTTTCCTGACGGCGTTTTAGTGCGTTTCCCTCTGCAAATGCAGAGTGCAGTCGAGCGCGTAATTGAAGTCATTTGGATGATAAAGAGTGCGGAGCCGCTGATATACAGAGCGAAGCTTGTGTACAACGCTAGTGGTCAGGTTGATTGCTTCAGTGGTGGTCTTTTCAAGAAAGACTACAAGAGCATTTTGGCATAATTTGTCATTCTTTTTTCTGGTGATTCGCGTGATATCAGGACGTCACTTTTCAGTGGATATTACGCATTACTAGGCGCGCTAACTTCAATCTGAGGTTGAATATCGGCGACAACTTTTGCAACTATTAAAGCATCTCAATTCTATTCACTCAATTCCGGCAAAATAAACACAGAAAATCCACGTAGTTCCAACACAGCCATTTTCTCGACACTGCTAGTGTTGAGTGTTTGATTTTGTATCCAGAATTACGCATCTACTGTTTTTCTTGCTTCAAATTGAAATTGAGTCTGCAACAGCGATTCTACGTCAAATCAAAGTCAGAACCTAAAACTAGGAAATCAAAAATATGGCAATTTCAAACGAACTTCGCGCTCAATTACTCTCTATCGCTCTTAGCGAAGCGGAAGTAGCGGTTCTGGAAAACAACGGCTTAGACACGGATGCAGCCCTTGTGAGCGTTACAAAAGATGAACTTAAGGAAGTCGGCTTGAGTGTTGGTGCGCGCAACAAGATTAAGGCAGCGTTCCCGACTACAGTAGCAGCTGATACTCTCAATCTTGAGGTGAAAGCTGAGGCTGTCGCTGATGCTCCATTCGTTACAGCTAACCCCTACGCCTATCTGCTAGGTAACAGTGCAAGCTCGCTCGGTTTCAGCGCCCAAGCCCTCAATCCGCGCATCAAGCCAGATTTCATTCGCAGTGCTGCTCAAGCGGCCAGTTCTTTCGTCCTCGTAGGAACAGGTCTTTGTGACGTGTTCACCCGTAAGGACTTTTGGCAACAATTGCAACTTGAAGATTTGGAGTTGCGCAGCCGGATCAGTCGCTGGACAGAAAATTTCCGTACCGAGCGCTATATTTCTAACGAGGCGTTAGGTGAACTGGGCGAAGGTGTAAGCCAACTATTTGGTATGCACTTCCAAAATCTGGTCAGCAGTTCATCCAAGCTCAGCTCACAACAAGGCGCTCTTCAGTTGCTTGGTAATCAGGCTCGTATAGATGTTGGCAGCGACGCAGCTTCTTACGGGCAATTGCAAACTCTCATTCCGCTAGCCGCCGAAGAAATTAGCCAACGGATGATCAGCTCTCCCTTGCCTGAGATGTCTGTGAGCTTTGTGAGCTTGTTGCGCGACCTGCTCGACATTCTAAAAGATAGCCGACTGCAGGCTGCTGCTGGTATCACTAACGCCACGAGCGCTGATGAAGGAGCTATTCTCTTCTTGCAGCGCCGTCTTGGTTCGGATGTTGCCAATCGCTTCCGTCTTGCTCTGAGTTATGAGCAGTTGCTCAATGCTCTAGCGGCATGTCCGCAGAGCGCAGATGCTAGCTACCTAAACGTATTCGGACAGCTTGCTTCTCAGGTGGCGACCTATTACACGGCAGTATCAGGGGGCTCAACCGAGTCTACTTCGGCTCCTGTTCAACGCCAATCTGCAGCTACTCAGAGTGGACAAGTCAGCTTTCGCTTCAACTTCTCTCTCTCTCTGCAAATCCGCCGTTAAAGCTGCCGACGCATTACCGCATTGTTAGATAGCTAGCGAAAGGAAGGATGGCCCCTAGCCGTTCTTCCTCTCCATTTCAAATCTTTGTACCTATGGTGGACAACAATTATGACCGACGATTTTCGTGCACTGCTCAGAAGTAAGAAGATTTCAGAACAAGCGATTGAGGCATTGGCTGAGAACGGTCTTGATACCTTGGAATCACTACAAGAGTGCAGCAATGATGACCTGATCGAAGCTGGACTAACGCTGCTTGGAGACAGAAAGAAAGTTCTTGCGCTGGCAGGCTTAGGGCAGTCTTCTCCCGCTCAAGCTGTAGCTGAAGAGACTAGTCCACAGGCATTTGACACTAATGCATTCCTGCAACAATTGAGTAGCTCTGGACTCAACCTCAGCTCAATTAAGCCAAGAATCAATGTGGAGTTTGCCAATCGCGCTGCTGACTCAGTTCTCGCCTATATTATTGTCAGCACCGGCATCCTTGATGTGTTCGACAGCGCATTCTGGGCAAGTATTATGCTCGAAGATATGCAGTTGCGCGCGCGCATTCACTCGTGGAAGGAAAGAACTCGCACCCAGCAATATATCTCTAATATTGCCAAGGATGAATTGCTGAGTTCTGTACCCAAACTCTTCTCTGGAAGTTTTGATAGCCTGATTTTGACTGCCCGCACCATGTCGGCACAGCTTGAAGCCTCCGATTTGCTAGGAGCCCAAGCGCGGATTAATATTGGCGGCGATGCCACCGGACTGGTTGCCTTGCGTAACCTGATTCCACTGGCTGCTGAGGGGCTGTCAAATGCAATGATCGCCTCCGAGATGCCTGAGCAGGCACTATCAGTGGTATCAATAATTAATGACCTTGTGTCGTTGATTAAAGAGCCGTTGCTGCTTGCTAACGCTGGAGTATTGAATTATGACAGCCCTGACGAAGGCGCTATCATTTTTCTTACTAAACGATTCGGGCCAGAAATTGCCAATAAATTCAGGCTTGCTCTCGCGTATGAGCAGTGCGTGCGAGCAATTGCAGCTTGTCCAGCAACGGCTGAAATCAACCGAGACTATTTGCAAGTCGTCGGTATGCTGGCTGGTCGACTCTGTACCTATTTCACCCTTGTTTTGCCAGGTAGTTCGGAGGAAATCCAGCCCTTCTCACAACTAAAGAATTTGACGCGAAAGGCAGCCGAGCCAGTTGGACAGAAGCAGACTGATGCAAAAATCGCCGGTGCACCTTCTACTGGGTGGCCCTTTCCAAAGTTTGGCAATAAGGTGAAAGACCGCTCTGGCTGTCAGTTGCCCATGGTTATTAGCCCTAAGGTTGATGATTTTTCTGGCTGCACTTTGCCTCTGGTCATCGTTGGCTCAGGAGAGTTTTCTGGCTGCACCATTACCACTCTCATCTGGTTTGGTGACGGGCGAGGTGGTGGTGAATTATGCGGCTGCAATGTCAGCTACTTCTATTGCCTTGCCGGAGATGAGCCCGACATCTTTGGTGGCAACGTGCCTATGCCTCAGTACAAAACCCGCGATGAGCTTATTGCTCTTGCTGTTGAACTGACTCAACAGCGCAATGTTCAAATTCTCTAGAGTCTCACTTCTTACTTCTCACTCTCAATCAAAATCAAAAGCAAAATAAATTAGGAGCACCAATATGTGTGTAACTTCAGGACCAGCAAAGCTTGCCAACACAATTGTCGCCGCATGGGAGATCAAGCCTGGCTTTCACGCCATGGGCTATCAGAACCGGGTACAAAGTCTCGTCGGCGGCCAAACTAGTGGGGATGTACGTCTCTCTCGTGGAGTATATGAAGATGAAGGTGAGCCGCGTTTTGATTGGGATAGCGAAGGATATACGCTGCAGAGCCTTTCGACAGCGAACTGCATGATCTTGCCTATTCCATTGCATCCAGATTCGTTAGTGATGGACATTGGAATTCTTGACACGCGTAACTTCAAGAATTGCCTCAAGGACATGGCTGAAGCGCTTATTCCCGCTGAAACTACCCGAGGTATGTGCAAGGGCCTATCTTATGGTGAGCCTCGTGGTGAGGTTTACATCCTCGAGTTCGATGTTTATAGCATTGTCATGGCTCAGTTTGCAGGCGATGCTTTTGGTGCCTTGGAGGCTATTCCTACCAGCCGTCGCCCCGATATAAATGAGTCTTTACTGCGCAGTTACGAAGAATGGTATGGATGGCCTGTGGCATTTTGCTGCTTCGACAATGTTGAGGCGAAGCAGGCCGCGCCATTGATTTTCACTTTTAAGACTCGCTTTCCGAATAAGCTCTTCTTGCCTGCAATCCACGGTCATGATGGCAATGTGCCAGACCTCGCGCAACGAGTTCAGGACGACCACACCTATATTGGAGGCAGCTGTTTAGCCACCAGCACTGGTAATCGTGTCTATTACACAGATACTATTGCCACTAGTCTGCGTCGCGAGCTTCCCACATCTGTGGTTGGCACCACCGCCGATTATTACCACAAGCAAGGAGACGTAGTTTTAGATCTTGCAAAAGTGCGCCAAGGTATATTCGAGCTTAATCGTCTTTTACCTCCTAATGCCCCTCGCCCCAAGCAGCAATTTAACGTTGCGGAGCCGCGGGTAAAAGGACGCGTAACACGTTCCTCCCCCTGGTAAAACCATCGGACAATCTCCTAGCTAAATCCTAATAGTGCGTGGCGATGATTCTTTCATCGTCACGTGCTACCTAAGATTGGCTCGAATTTTTTTCTTGAATTGTTAGTAGACCGGTCGATTATGAGCCACGAAGAAAAAAAGGCTGAGGAGCCCTGAGAATAGTTTTTGACTAGTTTGGCACTGGCACTATTTCTTCTTTATGTAGCTTGGCCGTTTCAGTAGTTTCTCAAGCACTAGACGACGATGTGAGCGTCGCCGTAGCTCTAAGCCCATCGCAGATACTGTAAGGAAGCTGAAGCCAGCACAGAATAGAGGGAGATAGAGTTCCAGGAAGAGTGGTATGGCAGAGATGAGGCTGGCGCCCCAAATGAAGCAGAAGGCAATGACTTGGGCATTACCTATATGAAGCTTCGAGTCATCAGTGTAGTTTTTCATTCTCTTGTTAGTTGTGAGTTAAGGAACAAGCCTATGAGTGCCAGACGCAGTCATAGGCTTGAGTTAAGCTATTTAGCCGATGCTGTAAGGCAACGGAAGTTACGGGTTACCGAGCAATTTTTCAATGCGAGCAATTTCGTCTTTAGCAAGTTGAGCACGAGAGTTGGCTTCTTGCGCGGCAGCTTGAAATTCGGCTTCAGCGAGGCCTACTGTTTCAGCGCTGACTTTTGAAAGATTCTTTATTTGACTTTCGAGCGCAGCGCGACGCTGATTGAAATGATTTTCTAGGTCTTGCAGTTGCTGCGCGTGAGCGCTTTTAGCTGCCTCTAGTTGCTCGCTTTCCTTGTTCAAGCTGGCTTCAATTGTTTGCTGGGCAGACTCAAGGACTGAACGCTTGTGTTGTTCAGCTTGGTTCAGTTGGGCACGCAAAAGCTCTACTTGCTGCAATGCTGCGTTGGTTTCAGCGTCTGTTGACTGTATTGCCTCAACAATAGTTGGTACTTCCGTTGTGATAGGGGGAGTGGTCTGGCAAGAAGGAAAGAGACGAGAGAATATAGAATGAAAAGACATAGGTCGGTCTCCAATGAATAGTGTCTATCGAACATCCGTCAGCAATTGCTTCAGGTTTTGGCAGTAGACTGTCTGCCAAAAGAAAACTGCGTGGACTCGAACCACCCTTCTTTGTTATAGCAAAGACGCTCACCTGAGCCGCAGCACCAATTTGATTGATTTGTCCTAGAGCTAGTTTTCTAGCAAGCTAGACAGCATAAGCCTGCCGAAGCTACGCCGCTATCTGTCTAGCTACTAACTACTAACTACTAACTATCTTCTTCGGTTCCGGCAAGAAGTGATTGAATGCGAGCAATCTCGCGTGTGCCAATCTGTTTTCGAGAGTTAGTATCGTCGACAAAGTTTTCAAATTCATTTTGTACCGCAGCCGCTTTAGCAGATTTGGTTTTTGCTAGTTGTTCAATGCGATTTTCCAACCATTCTTGCTGTTGTTGGAATGACGTGTTCAATTCCGCCAATTTCGCTTGGTGGTTTGCTTGCGCTACTTCAAGCTCAGTCTGCTGTTTGGCAAGAGCTTTTTCAATAAGCTCTTTTCCATCGCTTAATGCCTTGCGTTTTTGTTCGTTTGCCTGATTTAGCAAACGGGTGTATTTATTGACTTTCTCTTGCGCTTCATCAGCGATTATTTGCGAATACTTGATTGCCTCGTTGAGTTCTAACGCTTCCTCAGCTAAGCGAAATTGAATACAACGGTCTAGTAAATTAGCCATGAGGCGGTCTCCAGTGAATAGTGTCTATCGAACATCCTTCAGCAATTGCTTCAGGTTTTTGGCAGTAGACTGTCTGCCAAAGGAAAACTGCGTGGACTCGAACCACCCTTCTTTGTCATAGCAAAGACGCTCACCTGAGCCGCAGTATCGGTATCTGGTAACTAGTTAAGTGTGTTTATTCACTCACATTTTTGCGAAATTCAATCCAGGGCTCATCACCATGGTAATGAATTGCGCAGAGCCAACCGCCAGCGTCGTTGAAAGATTGAACAACTTGCTGGGCCATCTGTTCTGACACGTCAGAAGGAATATAGATGTACGGAGCGCGGCCCGAAATCAATTCGCTAACTTTAGCTTCCAGCATGTCTTTGCATGCTTGCAAGAACCGTTGATAGATTTCGTTATTAGTGAAGTCCGGATGCAGTGCACTCATAACGAAGTTATCGTAGGGTTGCACTGGGTTTTGTTTGTTGGTCTGAGTAGTAGTCATTTTGGCTCCTATTTTTGTTTTCTTAATTGACTAGTTCTAGCGGGTCTCTTTAGCAGTCTCGTCGTCTGGCGCTAGGCAGACAAATAGCCATGTCAGCGAGCCAAGCCCGATCGTCCAGAATGAACAAAGACGGAAGCCTTCAGCGTT
>LNEX01000054.1 GCA_001464165.1 bacterium Ga0077546 | reverse complement strand
ACGCCCGTTAGCCCAATTGCGAAATGGGAAGGACTCAAGCCGTACTGCTGGTTAGTTTTGTTATTGAGGTTATTCATGTTTCTCACGTGATTAGATAAACAATAAACAGGAAGCTCTTTATGAGCTTGCATAGTCAAAAACGGTCTACAAACAAACTAGCCGCAAATAATTCTCTACAGAGAAATGATTTGAGGCTGGAGATGGTGAATTGGTTGAAAACTAAAGCGATTGCACCGGTTTGTTTGTTTGTTTGTTTGTTTGATGAAAGATATCCTCAACCTAGCAAAATGCTTGCCAATAGGTCAATGACAAATCGGCCTGCTGGACTTTCCTGCCTGATTTAATCTACAAATATCGTTCGCGAGCTGGCCTTCGCCTGCGAAAACTTGTCGATATAAGTGCAATTACGCTGTGTTACCGGTGCGAGTTGATGTCGCTTAGCGCACGGTATTTCTTAGATCTGAACTGTGGCTAATTTTTGATTGATCATTACTAATTGATCGACACCAATTGATTGAGATTCTTTGAATGTGTCAGGGTGAAGTTTCAACACACATTTCCCGAGACATATGAGGTTTTATAAAGCTACGAGCAAAAAAAAAGATGGACATCACTCAATCTTTCGAGCACCCAGGTGCGCTCTTGTTCTCAGCTACAGCATGTTGGGGTCAACAATTGCTTACGCAGATTTGAATCATAAACAATTTGAACAAATAAGTTGAGGTAATGAATATGGACGGACCTGGTGGAGACTGCGGTAGCGAAGGCGGTCAGGGAGACTGCGGACACGGAGGTGATGGACACGGCGATCATGGCGGTCACGGCAATCACGATGGTGCAAGTCATAGTGGTATGCAAAACGCTGATGGAGATTTTGATGGCGCCAATGATGGTGACTACGATGTTTACCATGGTGACGATTTCGAGTACGCCGATATCCCTGGGGAGAATCATAGTACTCATGATACTGACTTCGATTACGGTGCTGAATTTCCCGGCGATCAAATCTGCGATGATGCCACTGGCGTTGATTACTACGTCGATGGTCACTACCACAGTGGAGGCGGTCGCTTCCTTGATAGCTATTTCTATGGCGGAAGATTGCATAGTGGGGTTTATCTCGGCAACAACACTACCCGTATCGGCAGACTGGTTAATGCTAGCTATACTCATGGCTATACGGTCTATCCCTTCGGCAGTATCCTTGCACCGCTAGCGGGTGAACTCTATAGAGCTTCTCTGCGCGCAAGGGCAAACACCGACTCATCTCGTTCATCTCCTGAATATGATGACGACCAAATTAAGGTTATCCTTGAGGCCGTAGATAGAGCTAAGAATGCGCCTGATCGCAATTACTATGGTGCGCACGTTGCGCATGGCTTCATTGACGTGCACGAGACGCTCGAAACTCTAGCGACGAATGCAGGTCTTAGCCGTGTTGCCGTTAGTGCGACGAGCAAGTTTGTACAAATTGAGCCGGTTATCTCTGACAAAGGGGTGAGCGATTGGAATCGTTTCGTGCCACCATACTCACGAGAAGAGACCCCTTTAGGCTACTATCCTGGTGCCAGAGGGCTAACCTATTTTACTCAACAGTGTTGGACTTCTCAGTCACCGAAACCCGCTAATTTCTGGGCTGGTGTTTTGCAAGCTTGTGATTGCACGCCTGCCAGTCAAATCGAAATTCGTATCGTCACCTGGTACTTCGCTGACGTTGATGATTACGAAACAAGGATTGACATGCGAGTTACTCAGGGTCAGAACTTTACTGCAAACCAGGTTGCGGCAAACAAGCTTTGTAATGATATGTTGGCGCTATTGAAGGGGGTGAAACCTACTTCCTTTGCCGAAGCTAAGCGCTGCAAGATATTTGCTGGCAACTATTTAATTTAGGGCATTCTCCCATGCCATGCTTCGCGCTAACTTTTCTTTGCCCAAGGTGGTTCTTTATAGTCAGGTATAAACCTTACTTACCTAACTCATCGAGCATTCCTTCCCAAACTTTCAGAATCAACAAGCACAACCATTTCTGACCAGATGTCACTCTTTTGAGTACATCTGGTTTTGCTTGTCTTTGCCGTTTTGACGTAAACCAAACAATCGTAGTAAATAACTAGGAAAAAATCATGGAAACTAATCAGAAAAATTTCTTGTTCAAAGCTGCCACCATTGTCGGTTCACTCCTAGTGCTCCGCGTTGGTTGGATCGCTTTGAATATGCTTGGCGCATACATCGCCATCTTCGCAGTGTTCTCTTTCTTCGTCATTCTCGCTGCTCTGCTTGTTGCTCCGATACCCACGGCAGAACGACTAAAACAGGTGGTTGCTTCGGTGAAATCCATCTTCAGCTAACCTAGTAGTTAGCGTTAGAGAGAGCCCCGACTCTCTCTAATTCTCTCTGGCTTTCTAACTAACGCTTTTTTCATTCTCATAAATTCTATCTTCCTGACTAATATGAACATCCCGTGGGTTTTTTTGAGTGCGATTTTCGCCTTGAAACATTTTGTCGCTGACTTTCCTTGCCAGAATGACTATATGGTGGTCGGTAAAGGTAAGGTCCATGGCTGGATTTTGCCATTGATGGCACATTGCACTGTACACGCGTGTTTTACTCTGTGTATCTGTCTTGCCTTTCGTCCTCAGCTTTTCTGGTTGGCAGTGGTAGATTTTGTTATTCACTTCTTGATGGATCGAGTTAAGGCCTCTCCGCGCTTGCTTGGTCGATTCAAACTGCTCGCAGCAAGTGAGTTTGCTCAAGCCAGTGAAAAACAGAAACAAGACAATGAGCTATTTTGGTCAAGTCTTGGCTTTGACCAAATGATTCATAATTTGACAAATCTTCTTCTAGTTTATTTGTTGGTAACACTATGAAATTCACAAAAGAAACTGTACTCACGATTGCAACGGTATATGTCCTTTTAGTGGTAGCTGCTTTTGTAATCGGCTCTCTGACTGGTGGCGATCGTGGTGCAACCATAGCTGTGGTTGACACTCTGTGTCTCTCGGTAGTTGTTCCTGCCATTCTGTTTTTACTGTCTGCTTTTCGGTACTAAGTCAGCGTCTTACCGTTTATATTATGCTTAGGGCTATGAAGCCCTTTTTTCCATGGGGGCGGGCAATTCTGTCAACCCCCCTGAAAGCCTCATGATTTAATCTCCTTCTGCGAATTTTTGTACTTTTTCTCAGCACAAAGCAG
>LNEX01000053.1 GCA_001464165.1 bacterium Ga0077546 | reverse complement strand
GAGTCGATCACCAAAAGTCTGCACATCAGCAAAGATACTCGAATCATCTTTCTCAACCTGGTGCAGTCGTCGCTCCAGATTGTCTAAGGCATTGGCTCTCACCTCTAAACGATGTAAGCCAAGTCCTTTCTTTAATTCCATCGGTGTGCCGATTTCCTCTATTTCACCTTCATGCATCAAAATCAAACGATTGCAACGCTCAGCTTCATCGAGATAGGGAGTGGCGACAGCGACAGTGACACCTTCAGTAGTGACAGTAGCCAACAGGTCCCAAAACTCGCGACGAGAAACAGGATCAACCCCAGTGGTTGGCTCGTCAAGAAGAAGCAACTTCGGTCTCGCGATTAGGGCGCAACAGAGTGCTAATTTCTGCTTCATCCCACCGGAAAGCTCTCCAGCTAAGCGGCTTGAAAAGCGCTCAATATTCATCAGTCTTAAATACTTCTGACTGCGCTCTTCGAAGTCATCTCTTTCAACCTCTCTTAAGCCTGCGACATAACGCAAGTTCTCAGCAATACTAAGGTCTAAATAGAGTGAAAATTCTTGAGTCAAGTAACCAATTTCGAGGCGCACATCCCGTGGCTTCTGCCCAATTATGATGGCGCTCCCTTCACTCTGCTCCATAACGCCACCAAGGATATGAAAGGTAGTGGTCTTGCCAGCACCATCAGGTCCAATCAAACCAAATATTTCACCCTCGAAAATATCGAAATCGATACCTTTGACAGCTGCAAGTTCACCATAAGATTTCTTCAAGCCCTGCACTTTTACTATCGGCTGGACAGCACTGAGGCCAGACTTGGTGAGCGTCTCTATCATAACTAATGAGCGTCTACAAGAATCTCTGCATCCGCAGGCATCCCAGGCTTAGCAAAACGATCTGGCTGCGTAATGCCAATTTTGATACCAAAGACTTGCTTGACTCGATCATCTTTGAAATAAATATTCTCTGGTGTGAATGATCCTTCAGGATCAATCTGAATGACAGTCCCTTCAAAAGGTTTATCAGGAGAGGAATCAAGAAACACTTTGGCTTTTTGACCGACCCGAACCCTTCCAATTTGACCCTCTGGGACATAACCACGTAGGTAAACAGTACTCAAATCAATTACAGAAATAAGAGTCTGGCCAGGAACTGCCACCACACCAGGTTCAACAACCCGGGCAGTAACAATTCCCGAAATTGGACTTTTCACACTTAAGTAAGCAATGTTAGCTAAAATCTGCTCCTCATCGGCCTTTGCGCTTAACTCCTCTTGCTTTGCACTTTTCAGTTGATATTGCGCCTGGAGCAATTGATCACCAAACGCTCGCAATTGAGACTGCCGCATACGTGGGTTGAGACGAGCAGAACGCGCCTGCGCCAGGGCCGCCCGAGAAACATTTAACTGTTTGCGAGCAGCTTCAACAGAGCTAGCTTTGGCACTCACAACAGCTTCAGAAGTGGCCGCACTGGTCGACACCTGATCGTTCTCGTCGAGAGTGACCGCGCCGCGCGAGGCAAGAAAGTTATAACGCTCCTTTCTAATTCGAGCCAACTTCAAATCAGATTGCGCTTGAACTAGCTGCGCCTCTGTTTCGCTAACTCGAGCATCAGCCTGAGAAACGTTGGCATCGGCCTGATCAATCTGCGCCCGCATATCTTCAGAAGACTGAAGAACCCTCAATTTAGCTTCATCAATCTGATTATTGACAACGCCAATCTGATAGCCCGCTTGATCCACCAGAGCTGCGGCTTTATGCCTTTTCGCCTGAGCGCTACGCAACTGAGCTTGAATGTCATCATCGCTAAGCTTTACAAGCAAGTCTCCCTTTTTTACTTGATCGCCCTCGCGATAAGCCATGAAATCCACTCGTCCACCAATCTTGGGTCCAATATTCGACTCATAACCCTCGATTCGACCACTAACCTTGATAGTGCGATTATCCAGGGGCTTTGGCACGAAGTGCTCATAGCCAAACCACCCAACAGCCCCCACTAGAAATATGAAAGCTACAGCCACAAGGGGCTTCGGAATACCATGACGAGGGGGCTTATCACTAGTTTGTGTGGCCTTGCTACTCGGACCAGAAACGTGTGCCTGCTGGGAGGCACCGGACTGCGGATCTACAGTTTGCATCGTCATATACTCATACTCGTCCATAAATCCATTCTAAAAGTAAAATCAGAGGTCTTTTCGAATTTCTGGTGAAAATCTCCAGCCACTGCTATCATACCAACCGGTATGGATAGTATGTCAATCCCTCAACAAAACAAACTTCAAT
>LNEX01000052.1 GCA_001464165.1 bacterium Ga0077546 | reverse complement strand
ATTGATCCTCAATCGAATTCCTGAGGCTCAAGCAAAAGGGGCCCGATTTATAACAGGATGCAAGGCCAAACTATTACTAAAATCGCGAGGCAAAATCACTGGTGTTTTGGCCGAAATACATAAACCAGACAGTACCAGCGATCTTGTTCGTATCGATGCCGATCACATTTTTGTCTGCGCTGGCCCCACTCAAACTCCAGGGCTATTGCGCAAAAGCGGCATCAAAGAACATATTGGGGATACTTTTCAAATTCATCCTATGCTCAAAGTTTCAGCACTCTTCGATGAAGAAATCAACGCCCAGCATAGTGTCATGCCCCTGCTGCAAGTAAAAGAATTTTGGCCAGACATATCGATGGGAGGCTCTTTCTTCTCAGTTGGGCACTTGGCCCTCAACCTCGGCGACAACTGGCTAGCCAACCAGAATGTCATTCAAGACTACAAGCGTATGGCTACTTATTACGTGGCAGTTAGAGGCACAGGCCGTGGCACAGTTCGTACATCGCCCTTGGGAGATGGTGAACCAGTGCTGAAGTATGAACTCTCCGATGTCGACATTCGCCACCTCAGCCAGGGCCTAGCTCGTCTATCTTCTCTTCTGCTGTCAGCTGGTGCTAGAGACGTTTATCCCTGTGTTCAAGGCCTACCCAAAATTAACTCAGAGCTAGACGCCGTGCGCTGGCTAGACGAAAACCTGCCGAGGTCAGTACTTAGCCTCACCACAGTTCATGCCTTCTCCACCTGCCCGATTGGCGAAAAAGTAGAACACTGTGCGGCCGATTCATTTGGCAAAATTCACGGCTTTGAAAATCTCTATGTCAACGATGCCAGTATGTTGCCCGACTCTCCTGGGATAAACCCCCAGGGCACGATCATGGCCCTGGCAAGGCGCAACGCGCTTCACTTTGCCGACCGCCAGAGAGGACACTAGATGACAGAGCTCGCTCTAAACCTAGCCATAGTAACAGGAGTGCCTGGCTGGCTCGGCTCCAACCTCGTCCAAGCCTTGCTTAACGGCCTGCCAGAGTCAAAAACAGCAGGTCACACAACCACGCTCAATCCTTCTCTACTCAAGCCGCAAGCCCGTGCCGTGCGGGCTCTCTGCCTCAAAGCAGGCGATACAGGCGAGCTCGCCGAACTTGGCAGCAACCTCAGCGTCATCAAAGGCGACCTGACAAATGGGGAGGGCTTAGAGGCCCTAACAGAAGGCGCCGGAGGTGCCACTGTTTTCCACGTAGCCGGCGTCATCCACCCCAGCCGCAGTCGCAAAGAGTTTTACGACGTCAACTTTGAAGGCACTAAACGCTTGCTTACCGCCGCCATCAAGGCTGGCTGCAAGCGCTTCATTTATGTCTCTTCCAACTCACCAATTGGCTGCAACAACAGCTCAAAAGCAGCTGATATTTTTGATGAACAGTCGCCCTACAACCCTTATATGCACTACGGGCGCTCAAAAATGATGGCAGAAGAGCTCGTTAACGCCGCTGGCCGAAAAAGCAACCTAGAAACTGTGATAATCAGGCCACCGTGGTTCTATGGCCCTCGCCAACCGCCACGGCAAACCATGTTTTTCTCAATGATAAAAAACGGCAAAATGCCCATTGTGGGCAGCGGAGAAAACCTCCGTTCAATGGCCTACATTGACAATATATGCCAAGGCCTACTACTCTGCACCCACTTGGAGCAGGCCAAGGGGAAAACCTACTGGATTGCCGACGAGCGGCCTTACACAATGAATGAAATCGTTGATACAGTAGAACGGGTCTTAGAAAACGACTTTAATATCAAATGCAGCCACAAGCGCATGCATTTGCCAAGTTTGGCCAGCGACGTGGCATATATTGTTGACAGCACATTACAGGGCTTCGGCCTCTATCATCAAAAGTTCCACGTCCTATCAGAGATGAATAAAAATATCGCCTGCAAAATCGATTTGGCCCAAGCTGAACTAGGTTACAATCCGCAAATAAACTTAGAAGAAGGAATGAGAAGAAGTATCAAATGGATTCTCGATCATGGTCAAACCATTTAAACTGCCGCAAAAATTGAACGAGAAAAGCCAAAGAGAGTAGAACTGATGACCAGATCTAGCCCAAAGAAAAAAAGCAAAGCCCCATTCGACACCACAGTCGCACCTGAAGCTATCAGCGCTGCAGCCAGGCTGCTTGAGCTTTCCGACAATGGCAAATGGAAAGAATTATACCCACCACTAGCCGACGAGAGCCGCTCACTCTCAGCCCTACGTGCAGATCTGGCTGACGTTCCTGTACTTTGCGCCGACGGCAAAGTCACCAATGTTTATCACAAAATTGAATCTGAAGCACTCTTAAAACGCCAAGACAAAGACATCATTTGGCGCTGCTTAACGCTTGTTAGAGAGGCCTATCTCAAGCTCGAAACAGCCGAAACCGATGGTGCCCATCGTGGCTATCAGTGGAACATGAATTGGAAGCACACTAGAGCAGAATTAGACCAGGTATACGAAGCGTCGAAGATCCTAAAGTTAAGCTCTGATGAAATGCGCGATGCCATCATTGCCTCTATTTTTTCAGATGCAGTAAAAACTCGCGGCAATTTTATCATTCACAACATCCACGGCTCACAAGCAGCGGCGCAAGCTCTCTCGTACCTCTGGGACGATGGCCAAGAATGCATGAAGTCGGTCGAGCGTATCGTCTTAGCAATCAAGCAGCATCAAATAGCACCGCCTGGCTTCATGGCGAACACCGTAGCAATAATGCTCAGCAAGAAACTCAACCTCGACCCCTTCGACCGCTACAAATTCAACCCTGGCAATCCAGACCCACTGCGCAATCGCAACCAACACTTAATCTGCTCAATTCACAACAAAATCAAAAATCCATTCGACAAACGACATTTAACCAAAGACCTAGGTCTAATTAAATTCACACCTGACGAACATGAAATTCTCAAGCTAATAGCCATTGACGAATGGTACGTGCCTCACCCTGATGTAGAAGGCTCAAAAATTGCCCATGCCTTAATTGCTGGCGACCACTCAATTAACTATAACAATCCAGATGGCTTTGCCAAAATTGCTTTAATCAGAGGTCCAGCGACAGAATCAATGTTTGAAGATGCCACCATATATGATTCACTCGAATCTGCCATGGCGAGCTTTGCCGATTCATTCAATATACTTTTACCTGAAGTAAAAAACCTAGCTCTGTCTGGCATTCGCCGCACCCAAATGGCTGTTATCCGCGTACTGCGTATCATGACCGAACTACTTAGCGGTGTTACTGTCGGTCCCCGAGACAGCCTGCACTTAATCACCGGTAGCGAACGAGTTGAGCTGGCCATGCAACGTGCGAGACAAAAGCAACCAGATGTTTTCCATACCGATGCCGCTTTCAGCTCTGAAACTGGCCACAAGTATCGAAGCCGTTCTATGGAGCGAGTGGGTGCGATATTACAAGAATGGCAAAACGAGTATGGTGACATTCCATTTAGCCCCAGACCAACCGGCCTAGTCGAGCCAGGCCCCGGACGCCTGCCCTTCTGGAATGTACCACTAAAGTATCCAAAACGTGGACCCAATGGCGAACAGTTAATCGACACACTGACTCATCATGAACAAACACAGTTTGCCTTCGCCATGAGAATCAGAGAAATCGCAGTAGAACTTCTGAGGGCAGAACAGTGGTTTTACAGCTAGATTGGCAGAAACCTGCTATTAAGGCTGCTTGCTCACTGACAATTATCATCACCGCACTTTCACAGAGCCTGCTTGTCTGCAACTATTCTCCCGATTCACCTTACTCTCTACATTCACCTTACTCTCTACAGTCACTTTACTCTGCATGCTTCTACTCGCCTTGCCAAGCCGCCCCGGCAGCGAGAGCAGGAGCCCCACATCAGACTAGTGAAAAAAAGGGAAAGGGACAAATCGTGAATTTTCCCAAAAGCTTTTCTATCGGCACACTAACGATTACGCAGATCAAAGACGGTCCAGACACTTCCGCACCCCTCGGACCAGCTCAAGGCCGCATGGTGTTTAAAAGCAAAGACTACTACGCCCTCGATGCCAACCACTT
>LNEX01000051.1 GCA_001464165.1 bacterium Ga0077546 | reverse complement strand
GCCACCAAGCACGGCCCGATCACCAATGGAACCAGAGCCACCAATCGAGGCATTGGCAACAATCAAACATTCACGACCAATACGATTGTTATGAGCAATCATTACCAGATTGTCGACTTTGGTACCTTGACCAACGACAGTGGCACCCATGGTGGCACGGTCTATGGTGGCATAAGAACCGATTTCAACATCATCTTCGATAACCACAGTGCCGATCTGTGGAATTTTCAACAGCGGATTAGGAGCATCAGAAAAATCACGACTACCAGCCATATTCTTCTCAAAATTGCTAGGTTTTTCCGTTACGTAAGCAAAGCCATCAGCACCCATGCTGGCGCCCTGTTGCAAGATAACGCGGTTGCCAACCTTGCAATAGTCAGCAATTAAACAGCTAGGATAGAAAAGTGCATCTTCACCAATTTCAACTGCACCACCTATGACGCAGTGGGCCATAATTATGGACCTCGCTCCAATCTTTGTCTTAGGGCCAATTACTACGTAAGGGCCAATTGCCACATCCGCCGCTATCTCAGCTGAACTATCGACTATGGCAGTTGGATGAATTCCTTTTTCTGGATAAAAACGCTTCGGCGCAAGAGCTGTTAAGACTCTCTGAATAGCGAGATTGGGCCTCTCAACCAAAATCATGTTGCGGTCAGGAAAATCGACTTCAGTTCCGAACGGTGCCACAACTGCAATGGCTTTGCATAGAGCCAACTTACGCACCAGTTTCTGCTCAAAAACAAAGGCCAAATCCTCTGCCTTGGCATTCAACGGAGAGGGAGAAACGCTTTCTACAGTGATCGAAGAGTCGCCATGGACGCGGCCACCGATTAATCCTGCTATTTGACCTAAATTCATCGCTTGAGGGAGGCGCATAAATTGCTGTCCTTCTATTGGGGAGCTGGCTAATGACTAAGAACCTAAAAAACAACTATACCCGCGCAGAGCGCGGGCAGAGTTAACCAACAATATATGAGCCAACAATATATGAGCCGACATTGGCTGGCCGTGATCTTTCACTGTCAAAACGCTGAGGCAACATTAGTTATCTCAGTAGATATCATCTACTTTTTACTTTGTTACTGTCTTAGACGCAGCACTAGCGGAAGCACCGAGACGCTTTACAACACCTTCGGTAATATCAGTCCCACCAAGAAGAACTGCGCCCTTCATCAAGACAGTATCAAGCTTGCGGCTAGCAGCTTCAGCCTTGATAGCGCTATCGATGTCTGTTTCAAGCTGTGTCTCAAGGTTTTGAGCCTTGGCTTGGGCCTTTTTGTACTCATCGTCAATTTTTGACTGAAGACGCTTTTGCAAACCTTCCAACTCAGCTGGAGGCTTTTTGGCATTCTTGGCTTCTTCGTACTGTTTGTTTGAATCTTCAAGAAGCTTGCGCACTGACTCTTCAGTTTTCTTGAGTTCCTCAGCAGCTGACTGAGCCTTATTGAAGCTTGTAATCACTTTGTCGCGATCGACAACACCAAGAGTTGCTGATTTAACAGCAGGTGCAGTCTGGGCAAGAGCACTGGAGCCGATTGATACGGCCATTACGGCGCTAACCAAGGCGAAAGACTTTTGAACGTTCAGCATTCATCTCTCCAAAAACTATTCAAGTATCACTTGTCAGGTCTCACCTAATCATGTTAAGAGGCCCAAGGGCACAGTTTACAACATTCAGGCAAGTCAAACTAGCCAGACTAAACCGCTGTAATTAAAACTTCTCTCCAAATCCCACTGTCATCCGTGGAGTGCGGTTACCCAAAATCGAGCTGACTATGGGCAAACCATAATCTATACGCACCAGACCTACCATTGGCATGTTTATGCGTAACCCTAGGCCCACAGAGGCACCGAAGTTAGAACGCGAAAGCAAACTATTTGTGCCAGAATTGCCTACAACCTGACCGTAGTCAAAGAAACCGGCAATCTTAACGTTCTTCTTGATAGTACTTGTGATCTTGTTGTCATCAGGTAGGAAGGCCAGTTTTGCCCGGACCTCAGCGGTACCCATCAACATACCAGCGCCTGTTCCAAGATCTGAGAATGAGCGGTAACCGCGAACACCATTCCATCCACCCAAGCGATATTGCGCAAACTGTGGCAATCCACCAACCGAAGTGCCAGCTTGGGCATTCAGAGCCAAGGTTATATTCTTATTCTTGCCAAAAGATTTAAATTTGCTGGCACTCAGGCCCGCTTTCATAAAGCCACCACCAATTCCAGCTGAAGGACTGATTGAAGCCTTTAGAAAAGATCCAGTGGTAGCATCCATAGCACTATCTCTAGTGTCACGAGTTAGTGAAGGATTAACCGTAATAAAAGTGCCACCACTCAACTGCTGGGCCCGTGACTGACCGGCCAGCGCAGCAGCCTGAGCATCGGTGCTAGCCATACCAGTAGCCAAAGCGCGGGCCTGCATTGAATTCAAAATATCTTGATTAGCAGCAAGGCCGGCAACGTTCTTAAGAGTAGTATTCTCACCAATGAGACCTAGATTGGCATTCCAACCACGAGCGAGTGGCTTAGAGAAGGTCGTGCTGACACCAACGGTGCGCTGCATCGCCTGGTCAATAAACATACTGCCCATATTTCGCCCAAAGCCGGAAACGGCCATAGAAACATTGGAACCACGCAAGCTGGGTTCAACCCAGTTGGCTTCAATATTGTATGTACGCCCTGTAGGAAGAAAAGTATTGCCAGCATTGTTGATTGAATTGGTGACACTATTAAATGTTCCGGAACCAACCTGCGAACTGAACGAAAGGACCTGTCCACGGCCTCTAAAATTGCCATCAGAAAAATTGAGCGAGCCAAATGGTCCCGCAACAGAGTCGACGCCGCCACCAAGGCCAACGGAACCTGTTCTCTTCTCATCAACTTCGACCTTAAGAGTGTACTTATCGGGATTCGTAGTTGAAGGAACCAAAGAACGTCTAATGTCTTGAAAATAGCCATTGGCATACATCTTTTTCAAGTCATTTGTTAGCTGCTTCTCGTTGTAGACTGCACCAGCTTTAGTTTTTATGCCATTCCTAATAATAAAGTCTTTGGTCTTTTTGTTGCCTACAATTTCTATATTATCGATAGTGCCTTCGTTGATGACTAGTTCAACTGAACCATCCGGGTCATCCTTTACGTCGGTGACCCGAGCAAGGACAAAGCCTCTTTCGTGATAGCCCTGCTCAACCTTATCTATGGCTGTTGAAAGTGCGTTCAGGTTTTGCGGTTTGCCAAGCTGGTCACTAAATAGCTTGGTAATCTCCTCAGTAGAGATAGCGTCGTTCCCACGAATCGAAAACTGTGTAATCGGCGCATTCTCAGTCACACGTATCTTAAGCAGAACACCACTGCTAGTCATTTCAGGGTTGACTTGCAGGCTCTGCTCGTCGAAATAACCCATACCATGAATGGCTTTAAGATCTTGCATAACGACATCGCGGTCGTATTTATCGCCCTTTCTTGTTTTTACTACGCTATTAATTTCTTCAGTCGAAACCAGACGATTGCCTTCGATCTTAACGTCGTCTACAACAATGTCGCTGGCAAGTGGTGCAGCAGTTGCCTGACTGCCTCCTAAAGCTGCTGAGCCACCAACTCTGAAATTAGGTGGTGTAGGACTGCTCTTATCGTCTTCTGACCCCTGAGCACAAGCTGGTAAAACTGGCGCAAAAATCAAAGAGCAGGCCAACATAGCTGCCACTAACGATGTTGCTTTTGTTTCGGGGAGAAGTTTTAACTTCACTGAAAACCTATATTTGGGGCAGTTCGCCGCAGAAAACTCGAAGAAAACGAATAATGGCATTTCTACAGGCACACCATCGGCCTGTATTCTAACAGACAACGCAGCATGCCAAGGTGTTCCGTAACGCCAGACTTGTGAGCAAACTCTAATCACTTGACAGCTTCGTGGAAAATAGTTCCTCCTAATGAGTCGCCGTGCCGCGCTTTGACCGATATCGGCCAAGCTACAGTTGTCGCAACTTGACCGATATCGGCCTCGCTGAAATTTACAAGGATGGCATTAACATTTTGAACTTTCTGGCTCAAAACACCGTTTAGAAAAA
>LNEX01000050.1 GCA_001464165.1 bacterium Ga0077546 | reverse complement strand
AAAAATCACGGCGAAAATACTGCCTAAAAGTAAGGCTTTTCGCCATAGTTGTTGCGGCCTCGATTTATATAGCAGCAATGGTAGGGTGCCAAAAAGAAATGTTGGCACTAGGGCGCCAACTAGCGTATATAAACAGAGCGCTAGGTGTTTCCATTTGCCTAGCTTTTGCCAGTTGGCCAACAGCTCTTGTTTAAGCGTCAGTGTGTCACTAGAAGTTTCTTGGCTTTCTATTTTGGCAATGGCTATGGCGCTGAGAATACTAATAGCAAAAGCTGGTAGCAGTAGAACGCGGTAGAGCCCACGAAAAGAGCCTAGTATCGGAATGGCATGAAAGAGTCTTGCCAGGGGAGTGTGAGCCCCTAAGGCGAAGAGAAACGACAGCACTGTGATGGCAATGAAATAAGGCACCACCGCTTGGGTTCTGAGGCGTACCATGGCGAAAATTGAAAGCACTATAGGGGCAAAGCCAAAAAATAGAAGGCCAGGTGGTGGACCTTGCTCTGAAAATGGCAGCCCGTCAAGGCTTCCAAATTTGCCTCCAAGCAGATAAGGCATGATGAAGCCAAGAACCTGTAGGGGCTCCAGTTCGCCCACTAAGAAGTCTTTGTAGCCAAATGTGGTTCTAACACTTTGCTGTGATAGTTCATACGAAGGTAAAAGCTGAACCGCTGCAATAGCTGCGCCGAATAAAATTGCAGCGGCGCTCAAGACCGTGACAATCAAAGCTTGTTTGATATTTTCTTTTTTGCTGGTCGCTCTTTTAGAAATGTTGCCAAAGGCAGCATAAGCCAAGGTCGCTGCAAATATGTAGGCAGCAGTTTGGGGATGGCCAGCAAGAATAGTCAGAGCACTAGTGCCAGCCATTAGAGTTAGTTGCAGCGTTGCCCACTTAGTTCTAAGGCGCAGAACTTCGACAAAGTAGAGTAGAAGTGGCAGCCAGACTGCTGTTTGAATTATCTGGATGTGCCGCAGCTCAGAAATTTGATAACCACCAAAGCCGTAGATAACACCGGCAATCATGGCTGCTAATCTTGATTTAGTTAGACGGTAGGCAAACAGTGCAGCAAATAGGGCGCTAAGAAAATAAGCACTGAGTACATATAAGTTCCAGCCCTGATAGGCCTGATTGCCTTGAAGCAAATGCTTAAAGATAAAACAAAGGGGATAGAACAGGCTGGTCTGTG
>LNEX01000049.1 GCA_001464165.1 bacterium Ga0077546 | reverse complement strand
TCCAGGAGAGGCGAAAGCTGGATAGTTTTGCACCCGGCCATCTTCTGCCGCAAAAATAACACCATGCAACATCTTTTCAGCAAATATTGCTGTCACAGCTAGGCTGTACAGAAGTGAACAATAGAGCCATGGAAAACCATTGACTGACTTTTTTATGGCTTGATCTTCTTGATCATTGGAATTGTCTGAATTGCTTGAATTATTTGAATTGTTCAAATTGCCCTGAACTTTGCTTGGAGCGCTTGACCAAAATTACGGCGTTCTCGTCTTTGAAAACTGTTTGCCAGGCTGAATCGTGAGCAAGCTTGCTGACAATTGGAGCCCTGGGCGGAAAGAATACCCAGCCGATTTGATATTGCTCTAATAGTTTTTGCCAAGGGCCATGACAATTTGCCATTTGCCAGTAGTCTAGGGTGATTTTATCCCCGTAGACATCAAAGCGTGTATCTATGAATACCTGGGCTTTCTCTCCGTCAGCCAAAACCATCACGTCACCATATTGGGGATCGTTGAGGAGCCTCCCTTCGGGCCTTGTTTTAGTGATTAATTCAAGAGCAGCTTTGGGCACAACGAAGCCAAATGTACTACTGGGTAAAGCAGCCTGAAATAGTGAGATGGCAGTGTTTAC
Source organism: bacterium Ga0077546 (assembly GCA_001464165.1). The sequence continues at coordinate 6,888 of LNEX01000049.1, read as the reverse complement.
GCCCATTATAGCTAGCAGTAGTGGAATCAAATAGTAGCGACGCTTGATGGTTTGTAGACTCCCCTGACTCCATTTAGAAAGGAACTCTCTGTGAGTAATCAAAAATTGATAGACAAAACCCATGGCTGTTAAGGCGGCAAACGGCACCATGCGTCGGCTTTGCAGTGCTACAAAGAAACTAGTGAGAGAAAGTATGAGCCATGGCAAATGGTTGAATATTTGCGGTGAAAATCTCTGATGCTTGATCTTGTGATTAACTTGCATCGTTATATCTAAGATAAGACCGACTAATAGAGTCAAGCCTATGATGTCAAAGGCGAGGAAGTCGAAAGACCAAAGCTCATAGGCTGTAAGCGGAAACAGTTCTAGGTTGTATTTATTTGCTTGCGAAAAAAACAGATGGGGCAAATATTGCCAGAGATTTACTCCATATGGAGTGATCATGCTGCCCACTAGACCGCCAAGAAGGCTTGCCAACAGTGGCAGTCGGCAAGTTGTTAGTGACGCCACGGCCAGTACGATTAAGCCGATAACAAAACCGGTGTGAAGATTGGCCCAGATGGCAAAAAACAATGTAGCGCTAAAACCGTAGGCAAAGAACGGCAGATTACCTTTGCTTTCACCGATTTTAACCACGGTGGCAATAAGCACAGAGAGGAAAAAGTATGAAAAAATTTCAGGGCGGCAGGGAAAGTGAAAGCTGCCAGCGCTAATGGCTACACTGGCTGCTAAAGCCACTAGCAGTGGAGAAATGCGCAAAACTTTGGCAGCGGCAAGTGGCACCATGATGAAGCTAATGACGATTGTTATAGCGGTAAAGTAGAGAAGGGCGCTGGCCCCGCCGATTTTATTGATTGCCGCAAGTATCAGGGCACTGAGCCATTGGTAGGCGATATAGGGCTGTCTATCGGCGAGTTCTGAAGTCAATGTCCATGAAAAGGGATCTACAGCTGGAAGGCTAGCGTGTTGATAGATGTGCTGGCCTAAAGCCACCAGCCAGCAAGTGTCAGGGTCGCTCAGGGCGGTTTGGCCGCTCATAAAGCCAAAATAGAGATTGGCTATACAAAAGCAAACAATGAAGGCCCAGCCAATTATCTTGCTGAGTTCAAAGTTTGGTTGTTTCATTCTTAGCAGTCAGAGTCTACTGAGCGTATTTTACTGAGCAGCCATAAGACTGAGTTGAAGCAACTTTTGGTGTTTGGTTCTTGAGCAGAGAGTCAAGTGCTGCGCGAACATAGTTTTTAGCTGTTTTGACGTCTTCAGCATCGGCACTGGTTTTGTCGTCGATGGCGCCAGCGTAGGCCAATTCGCCTTTTTTGTTGATGACAAACATATGGGGCGTGGTTTTGGCACCATACAGATGGCCGACGGTACCGTCGCTGTCTATTAGTATCGCAGTTGGTGTCGCAGCCGAAGCTTTCATGGCGGCGTTATGTTCGGCATTGCTTTGGAAGCCTTGTTTGCCTTCAGCAGAGCTGACAATAGACAACCAGATTACATCTTTTGCGGTGTATTCTTTCTGTAACGCTTGCATGTTGCCAGAGCTGTAGTGCTTCTTGACGAATGGGCAGCCATGATTGAGCCACTCAAGTACTACAAGCTTACCCTTATAGGCAGAGAGGGTCTGCTTCTTGCCGTTGGTGTCAGTCAAGGTGAAATCTGGTGCTGCTGTGCCTACTTTTGCTGCGGCTGTGTTTTCAGAAGCCGCCCGGACGAATTTGCCATCGGCGAATTCTGAAGACATGTAGACGCCCGCAGTCAAAATTAGCAGCGCAGCTAGCTTTTGAGTAATTTTGGAAGAGACGTTCATTGCTAACCTGTCAGAAGATAAGAGTCCTTTATACTAACCGATCATTCTACATTGGCGCCATTTAACAATGTGTTTAGCTTTACTGCTGTAATTAGGTGTTGTCAAAGCTTTGAGGCCGTCGCCTGAAACAATTGCTAGGTCTTTATCTGCGATTGACAAGTGGGGCGTTTCGGGGAAATCTCGTATAATTTGGAGTGAAGTCTCTTGGTTTGATACGAGATGGGGATATAGCTCAGTTGGTAGAGCGCACGGATCGCACCCGTGAGGCCAGGGGTTCGAATCCCCTTATCTCCAAGTTCTATATTATCTACCGGAAGGGTTGTAGCCAAAATCTGCAGCCCACTCGTTGCTTCTGGCCGCAGGAACATGGTGCAGAAAATTTCGAATGCTTTCTTCGCTTGCTTGAGGAATCGCTATTTCAAGTCTTTCTAGACTCTTCAGTTGGCTGAATGCGCTAATCCAGGCTATTACTGGCAGCTCCTTGACATTGTCTTGCTTGTTGGCTGTGGTAACGGTGCCAGCAAAAACTTTTGATATTCCAGGTTGTTTTGTCTTTAGCGAGAGCATTCTGAGATTTGTTTGTTTGGCTAAGGCGCTTACGCTACTCTCGGTCAACCACTGATCAGTTTGGCCACTTAGTTCGAGAGTTTTCAGTGCCGGTAAGGTTGGTAGATTTTGCAGGATAGGATTGAGCTGCTCGCTATTACTTAAATGAAGAGTATGCAGACGCTTGAGAAGCTCGAGCTCAGTGAATGGCTTCCAGTTGAAAGCAAATGATCTGATCTCGAGAGATCTAAGATTCTTTAGTTTGTCCAGACTTGTTAGGTCAGCGTCGGACAAAATGTCGTTGTCTATGGTTAGTTTCGTCAGATTGGTCCATCGAGCCAGGCGCTCTAGTACAGGGCTGTCAGGCTTTAGGTCGTTTAGGCGGAGGTTGTTGATGTCATCAACGGCAATTTTGTCAATTAGCTCGGGGCATTGATTGATGATTGAATTTAAGCGGAGATAGACTCCGAGTTCTTCTGGTATCGTAACTTCGCCTTTGGCCTCCTGGCGTAATTGCCCCAGACCTTCTATTTCTCCTATGGACAACACTTTGGGAAATTGGAAACAGCGCATTCTTTTGCCTTTAACTAGCTTTCTTTCACGTGAGATCTTGGGGCTGTTGGCTAGGGCTTTTAACTTCTCTGGGGTCAGGGCTATTGGGGCTTGGCCTTCTTCTCCTAATGCTGCTTTTAGCTTGGCTAGCCCTGCAGCTGAGTGATCGGCTTCATTGTTTTGGCGGCCGACTTGGGCTGCTTGCTGTTCTGCCTTAGTTTGTTGTTCTGGTTTGTTTTGCCCACCTGAAATAGTGAAACCAAGCAAAGCTAACAGAGCTAGCAAGGGTATTGCTATCGAAATTATGGGCCGCCTCGGGCGAAGAGATTTGATCTTCTCTTTCTGCCGACTGATGCTCATCAATGCGGCCTATCCTATTTTTACTGGTGCCGCTGCCGATTGGCTTGCCATCAATGATGCGCTGTAAATCGACAGCCACTTGATCAGCTGATTGGTAGCGGTTATTTGCATCTTTGCTCAGGCACCGTGCCAGTAATAAATCAAGTGAAGAGGCAAATGAAGAGTTGAAATTATTTCTTGTCGACGTACTTTGAAGCTTCGGTGGCTCGGCTTCTTGATGCATGACCAGGGTGGCAAGAGCGGATGTTCCGCGAAAAGGTACCTGGCCAGTGAGAGTTTCGAAGAGTGCGCAACCTAGGGAGTAGAGGTCGCTGCGTGCATCTAGTTGTTCGCCACGGGTTTGTTCAGGGCTCATATATAGAGGCGAGCCGAAAACCTCACCATGAGCTGTCAGCGCCTGTCGGCCAGAGGCATCTATCGATTGCAGTCTAGCTATGCCGAAATCAACTATCTTTACTTTAGTGCTTCCGCCTTCGCTGATCAGCATGATGTTGGCGGGCTTAATATCGCGGTGAATAATGCCGTTTTTGTGAGCGCAACTGAGACCGCTACAGACTTGTAGAAATATCTCTAGACTTTCTCTTCCACTTAGCGGTCCTGTTTCGTCTATTCGTTCAGCTAGTGACATGCCATCGAGCAAATCCATAACAAAGTAAGGGCAGCCTTTGTCAATGCCCATGTTGAAAATTGAAACTATATTGGCATGATTGAGTTTTGCCAGTGCCCGTCCTTCTGTTTCAAAGCGGCGCCAGCTCTGGTTCTTGATTTGATCGGGGGCAAGGAGCTTGAGGGCAAATTGCTTATCGAGAATTAGATGATGCACGCGATAGACAACACCCATTCCGCCTTGACCAAGCAAATCAATCAGTTGATATGAGTCGCCAATAATGTCACCGCTGCTATAGCGCTGTTCTGCGTTTCCGTCTATGTGAAAGACTACCGTCTGTGCCTGCTTGTCTATTTCAATAGTCACTATTTCGGTCTCGTTCTGGGAAGGCTGGCAGTTCGTTCATGAATTGGATAGCGTGATTTTCAATTCTGCTAGGTCATCGCGGCAACTATTAAGGGAAGTGGGTTTGTTTATATCTTTAAACTTGCCGCTGGAATGAAATAAGCGCTATCGAGTAATTTGACTTGGACGGCTATTTGGATGGTAGCCGAACTCCTGTGCCCATTGATTTCGGCGGGCAGCAGGAACAACTTGCAAGAAGTCTGCTATCTGCTCATGCTTCCAGTCTGGTTTTTCTGAAATCAAAATTTGAAGATTTTTCAGTTCAGCTAGTTCGTTGCGCCAGTCGTAAATTGGCAATTTGTGGCTTGCGCTTGACTTGTCTGTCAATCCATCTATCTGTGAATAGCTGTCGAGAGCTTCACTCTTGCTCTTGAGTTCGAGCACCTTCAAATTTGGTTGCCGGGCTATTGCGGCAATGCTTTTGCTTTCTAGCCAGTCGTTGCCGCGCGCCTCTAGTCTCATGAATTTTAGCTTTGGCAGTAAAGGAAGATTTTGCATAATTTGATTGAGTTGCTTGCAATCTTCTATTTGAAGGGTTTCAAGACGATTGAGTGCATTCAATTTGGCAAAGATTTTTCCATTGAAAGATAGTCTTTTCAGCCAGAGAAAATCGAGCCCTTTGATATTGTCAAAATTGGCCAGGTCCTCATCTGTGATTTTGCCCCCTTCTATTGTTAGGGCATGAATCTTTGTCCACTTGCTTAGACGTCTGGTGATTTCGCCAATCACATTTGAATTTTCCACACGTAAGGTGCTGATGTCTTCGGGGTTGAACTTATCGATGAGAGATGGGCATTGCGCCGAAACTGGCCTCAGATGCAGGTCGATGACTTCATTTACAGGCACCTGCAAGTCACCTTGGGCCTCGACATGTCGATTTTGGAAGCGGAGCTTTCCGATAGAGGTTTGGCTCGGAAATCTAAAGCAGCGCATGGTTTGGCCGTTGATTGTTTTTATGCCAAGGGAAAATTTTGGTGCACTATCAATTAGTTGGATCTGGCTTTGATCGCCTTGTTCTCTTTGTTTCTGCTCGGCCATAAACAAGAGCGGGTCGTCCGCTAATTCTGGCGAATTTTTCTGCGCTGCTCTTGCTATTTCTCGCTCTTGGCCGCTAATTGCATCCTTCATCTTCAAGGCAGTGTCATCGTCTATAACAGGAAAGACATCGGTTGTATCTTTCAGAATCAGAGGTTTTTTCGACGGGCCAGCTTTATTAGTGAGAGTAAAGCCGGCAGCGGCCACGAGAATTATTGAAGTAAGAGAAATCAGACATAGAGTCAGTTTTCTTGATTTGAGAAAATCAGGTGAGGGATTTCTCGTAGCGCCTTGGTTGTCATAAGGCTCGCGGGTTTCATATCCAGCGCTACTCTCCTGATCGCTTTTGACTTCTTTATTTTCTGTTCGGACCCGCTCGTCCCCACTCTTGCGGTTCTGATTGAGGTGATTCTTGTATTCGAGCACCCCTGTACCAATGGGCTTTCCGTCTACAATACGCTGAAGATCAATAGCTAGTTGATCGGCTGATTGGTAGCGCAGCTTTGCATCTTTCTGCAGGCAGCGGGTCACTACTTCATCTAGGGCTGGGGATATCTTCCTGTTGGCAACACGACTGGAAGGCAACGGCGTCTCGGCTTCTTGGTGCATCATCATTGTTTGAATAGCAGAAGCGCCAGCAAAAGGTACTTGACCAGTAAGTGATTCAAATAAAGAGCAGCCCAGAGAATAGATATCGCTGCGAGCATCGATTTCTTCACCCAGTGTCTGTTCGGGGCTCATGTAGTAAGGGCTGCCGAATACTTCGCCGCTGGCTGTTAGCGCTTGACTAGTGGCGCTGCCCGACGATTGCAGGCGGGCTAAGCCAAAGTCGACGATTTTTACAAGAACACCTTTGGCTGATGGCAGTAGCATGATATTGGCTGGCTTGATATCGCGGTGGATGATGCCAGTTCTGTGGGCGCAAGAAAGGCCAGCGCAAACTTGCAAGTAAACATCGAGGTTCTCCTTTTCACTCAGTGGGCCGGAAGTCTTGATCTGTTCGGCCAGAGAATTTCCTGTCAGCAAATCCATAACAAAGTAGGGGCAGCCTTTGTCGATGCCCATATTGGAGATTGAGACAATATTGGTGTGATTGAGTTTGGCCAGAGAGCGCCCTTCTAATTCGAATCGGCGCCAATTTTGGTTGTTGATTTGATTGGGGGCTAGTAGCTTGAGCGCGAATTGCTTTTCGAGAATCAAATGCTTAACGCGATAGACAACACCCATTCCGCCTTGACCAAGCAAATCAATTAGTTGATATGAGTCGCCAATCACGTCGCCGCGGCGGTAGTGGTGCTCTGCCTTGCCCTCGCCCCGAAAGATTACGGTTTGGGCCTGGGGGTCGATTTCAATATCCATATTGGTAGTTTCTTTCGAGCACGGTGATCAGTATCTATATATAAGTAGGTTTGCTAATGGGGGATTCGGAGATTGCTTGTAGATCCCGGGGATGACAAGTATATATTGCACTAGAAGTTCCCTTTTGTTGGCTTGGTTACACAGTTGTCATTAATTGAGGAAAAGTTGAGGGTGCCTGATAAAAATTGATTGGCTCGGGGAACAGTAATGAGAG
>LNEX01000048.1 GCA_001464165.1 bacterium Ga0077546 | reverse complement strand
AATTTTCAACATCAATTTGCAACTTGAATTTTCAAAATTGCCAGACTTAACGCCTAAGCCCCTTGAAAAGCCGGGTGGCAAAATCGATTTTCAATTTAGCAGATTTACTGGTTTTCGGTACGGTCTGATTTATTGCCGCACTTGGTAATTTACTCGGTAATTTACTCTGCTCTTGACTCAGTGATTGGCTCGATTCTTGACTCGGCTCTAGACCAATATTCTTATGCGGTGAAGCACTGACTGGTGCTGCGAACTGGCCCAAAGTAACAGTCTGCTCACTACCCTCGCTACTTTCCACAGCGCTAGACTCAGCGATAGCCTCAGTAGGCAGCGGTGACCGCAGAATACTATTGGCCAAGTTAGAAACAGCCAAATCAGGAGCATCAGCCAAGGAAGAATGAGCCACCGGCACAAAAGCCTTGATTTGCTCAAGAGCCTCTTGAGTCGATTGGGCGGTAGGATGCAGAGCCTTCTCACGATGATAAGCTGGCAGCATTGAAGCAATATCGGCCTGAGGGCGATAGTTAGA
>LNEX01000047.1 GCA_001464165.1 bacterium Ga0077546 | reverse complement strand
CGTTGCGGGTGACAGTGTTGCCATTCACCACCATGGTCGTAGATCCGCCACCATCAAGGTTCATGGCTTCGGTACAACCATGCTTGAGGAAGAATTTGGCGACATCATAAAGAGAGTGTGGCCCTTCAAAAGTTGCCATCAGTAAATGATCATCAGCGGTAATACCAACGGCAGTGCGACGGGTAATATGACTACCTGTCCAGCTAGCGGGAAACTTCTCTGCTTTCAGGTCGAAAGCAAACTTGCCATCTTTCAACAGCAACGGACCGCCGCTGACAGCCTGAGTGACATTAGTCCACTCTTTCGGAGTGATATTCCAGTCAACACTGACTTTAGCACCATTGTTTTGACGCAAGGCCGCCAGTGGGCTGTCCTTTGAGTCTGCGAGAACAAATCCGCCAAAAGGAATGGCAATATGCTTGCTGTCACTGTCGACGATTTCACCAAAGCTATTGACGGCAATTAGTGTGCCTTCGTACGGCAGAGAAACCGACTCACCCCAGCGCCTGGTATAAAGCACACAATGAGAGCCTGAGCTTCTGGGTTGATTCATATTATTAACCCAAAGGGTCTCATGCCCAAGAATTGATGTATGCAAAATTCCGTGCATGGCCACCCGAGCGATGCGAGCATAGCCGCCGTCGGTAAAACCTAAAGCGACTCTGGTGTAAAGTGGCCCAGAGAGCCATTCACCATCGAGCATCAAGGTGCCAAGCGGGGTACCGTTGCCTTTGAAATAATTTGCATTGATGGCCGCTAAAGCACCGCTATCGCGCACATGATCATGCACATCTTTCAAGGCATGAAACGTCGATGAAGCAGGCATCGGGCGAACTTGAACAGGAGAAACCGACATATTAACGTCAAGCAAATTGATACGAGTGCGTCCGCCATAGACTTTATAAAGAACGCCAGGCCCGATACTTCTAACCGACGACGCAGCCATACTTGAGCTTAAACCTGAGCCAGAACTAGTTACAGTTTTTGGCGAAGCTGGCTTGGCTACTGGCTTAGCGGCGCTCTTTGCTAGCGGCTTAGCTTTCATCCAGGTAAGTTTAGTGTAGGCGCCTGTGTGCACCTTGGTTTTCAGGCGCCGTCCAGAAGAATTATCAAATTTACGTCCGTGCTGCCCACTGACGCGACGATTGAGACTACCTAAAGAAGAACCCGCTCTATAGCCACTGACGTGGGGCACAGCCATAGCAATCAAATTAGATGTTGCCAGTCGGTGTTTGCCTGAAGTTAGCGGAGAAGAATCGCGCTGAGCCAAGGCCGCTTGTGCAGTGGCCGAAACAAGAATCAGACTTAGAGCAAGGCTGCAACTTACTGATAGCGCAAGCAAAGGACTACTGTTAGCTAGTGAACCATTCGAGAATGGTTTTAATCCTGTGGATTTACTCTTCAATTTAGGTGTTTCCGGATGCGAGAAAGAAAGAAATAAAGTCAAAAACGGCAAAGACAGATGTAGTAACGGTTCAAAACGGCTGCAAGCTAGTTTTTTACACTTAGCTAACATATACCCAGTTCTACTACGAATCTCTCTTAGACGCAACTAAGAATCTTCAATTTCCCGCATGTAAAGCGACGCTCAGCGTTCAGATATATACACAAGACAGCCAAAAGGCCCACAAGAAGGCATTCCGCCGCAATGGTTGTAAGGAGCTCAGCCTATTTAACCGCTAGATAGCGCTCGCGATAAGTATCCACAGCCGCTTGCCTGGCCTCTTCGGCCATCAGGGGGAAGCCCATCTCAATGCGTTGTTCTAGGTAACCTCGGGCCACGCGCTCAGACAATTTGCGAATACGCAAAATATTGGCCATACGCTCATCGCGACCAAGCACGCCACGGGCATCTAATAAATTAAAGGCATGGGAGCATTTAAGAATCTGCTCGTAAGCGGGCAAGACCAGCTTAGGAGTTATGCTGAGCAAGCGCAGTGCTTCTTTCTCAGCAAGGTTAAAGAGAGTCTGTAGCATCTCCGGGTCACTTTGCTCAAAATTGTAGGTAGATTGCTGCACTTCATTTAAGTGATAAATCTCACCATAGGTCACTTTATCATTCCATTTAAGTTGGTAGACGCTATCAACATTTTGCAAATACATTGAAAGCCGCTCTAAGCCGTAAGTAATTTCAGCAGCCACGGGTCGCACTTCAAGACCACCGGCCTGCTGGAAGTAAGTGAATTGCGAAATCTCCAGACCATCCAACCAAACTTCCCAACCAACTCCCCAAGCACCAAGGGTTGGTGACTCCCAGTTGTCTTCAACGAAGCGGATGTCATGCTCTAACGGATTAATTCCTAACTGTTTCAGGCTTTCAAGATAGATCTCTTGGACATTGTCAGGAGACGGCTTGAGAATCACTTGATATTGAAAGTAATGCTGCAAGCGGTTGGGGTTATCGCCATAGCGCCCATCGGTTGGCCGCCTACAAGGATCGGCGCAAGCCATGTTCCAGGGCTCTGGGCCCAATACCCGCAAAAAAGTACCAGGACTCATGGTCGAAGCACCTTTTTCAAGGTCGTAAGCTTGCATAATCACGCAGCCATGGCTGTCCCAAAAGCTATTGAGTGTGTGGATAACTTGTTGGAAAGTGAGCGCCATAGCTGAGTTCCTCTATTCATGCGGTTTTAAGTCTAACACGTCAAGAGAACGGGTAAATATTGGCAATGACAAATATTACGTGCATTCATTGTTAAACCATTAGAATAAGACTCTAAAATAGAAAACTGGCAAATAGACCACTTAGAGGAGAGCACATTGGAGAGGCAGGCGACACCCGACTACGACGAGACTCAAATTAGAGAATCAAGCAGCCCCGCCTTCATGGTTCAGGCGCTAGCGCCAAAGGTCAAACGGCTACTCGACAACATTAACGGAGTGCTCGTCGGTCAGGAGCACGCTACAAAGCTCGCAGTTATAACCCTTCTGGCTGGCGGCCACGCTCTAATTGAAGACGTTCCGGGAGTAGGGAAGACCCTATTAGCCAAAGCCCTGGCCCTTTCAGTACACGCCAAGTTCAAGCGTATTCAATGTACTCCCGATCTTCTGCCATCAGATATCAGCGGGGTAAGCATCTTCGAAGCCAAAGAAGGTGTCTTCAAGTTTATGCCAGGACCAATCTTCACAAACATTCTGCTCGCCGACGAAATTAACCGAGCTACCCCAAGAACCCAGTCAAGCTTGCTAGAAGCTATGGAAGAAAATCAGGTCACCACCGACGGCGCCACCAGAAGATTGCCTGATCTCTTCTTTGTCATTGCCACAGAAAACCCGATTGAATACCACGGCACATTCCCTCTACCAGAAGCCCAACTAGACCGTTTCATGGTCTCGCTGTCGCTCGGTTATCCAACACCAAAGCAAGAAATTGAAATCTTAGAAAAAACCCTTGAAGAAGGTTCATTTGCTGTAGAAGCTGTTTTGACCGAAGACGAAGTACTAGAAGCCAAGCATGTCGTCAAAACAATAGTTGTTGATCACTCAATCAAAAATTATATTGTCTCGATTGTAGGAGCAACCCGCAAACACCCATCAATCGTGCTAGGAGTCAGCCCCCGCGGTAGCCAACTGTTAATGAGGGCAGCGCAGTCAGCAGCTCTGGTTGACGGTCGACACTACGTCAAGCCTGACGATGTAAAACTGCTTGCGCCCTATGTTTTAGGTCACAGAATCATTCCGAAGGTGAGAGATAACCGGGTTAGCCATGCTCAACTTATTGAAAGAATCCTCGAAGAAGTCGCCGTACCGGTTTAGGTTCGCCACTGGTCCCGAAGCAGAAAAACGCGCCCGGGCCGTGGAAGAAGAGAGCGGCCTGAAAGGCATTCGCATAACTATTCCACTGACAGAGTCTCATCTTAAACTAGTTTTGGAAGAGCGATTTTTTGTCATGGCAGTAATTATTGCCATACTTTATGTCTTTGCCGGCGAAACCGGCAGCGAGTACATTTATTTACTCACAGCCATTGCCATCACCGTGCTTGCACTAGGCATCTTCATACCGCTGATGCAAGTGCTTGAGACAAACGTCAAATTCAATTTACCCAAAGAAGCAGTATCAAAAGAAAGACTCAACCTGCGTGTGCACGTGGTGCGAAAAAACTGGTGGGGGCCACTAGCCCGAGTTTTTCCAATTAAGTGGCTCTTAGTCAAAATCAAACTGACTCGACTAGGCGAAAAAGAAAACATGCTGCGTTCAATTATGGTTGAGCAGCTATCAAAAGAAGCCTGGGTAGTTGCTCAAACCCCAAAACTTAGACGCGGGCTCTACACCCTGCAATCAATAGAACTATACTCATGCTATCCCTTTGGTCTGGCATGGTGGGTGAAGAGTTATCCCCTCAATACCCAGTTTACAGAAGAACGTCACAGCCAAACAGCTACCTATGCCAGCATTCTTGCGGCCGACGCTGCTCGCACCACGGGTAGTGCGCCACAAATGATTGTCTTCCCTCGCACCGATAGCGTCGATGGCAATTTCCTCTTCCGTCTAAGAGCCGTTGGCGACTCAGCGCTCTTCTTCTCTTCCTCAAGGCCCATCGCTGCGCTCTCGTCATCATCGGTTCGATCGTTGCGTGAATTTCGACAAGGCGACAGCCCCCGCCTAATTCACTGGCCAACCAGCGCCCGAACTGGCAAACTAATGATTCGCGAATTTGAGTCAGAAGGCTTACCGGGCTTTGACGTCTTACTCGACCTGACATCAGCCTGGCAAAGCGAAGAGCAGTTTGAACTGGCCATATCAATTGCCCTCTCACTGCTGCAACTAGGCTTTAAATTGGGCGGCTCACCAGAGCTGTTTATCATTCCCAGCCTAGATGAAGACTTAGATAAACTGCCCAGTATTCTCACCGACTTGCCGCCACTTGCCCGTGGAATCGGGTGGGCCGCGCAGAT
>LNEX01000046.1 GCA_001464165.1 bacterium Ga0077546 | reverse complement strand
AGTGGAAATTAGTGTGGCAAGTCCACAGATTCTAACTCTAGAGCCTTTATTCACGAAGCTTTCCTTTCCTTGTTTGCTGGGGTTTGCACTGGAAAATTATTGGTAAACCCCTCTAGGCAAGAGGCTTGCTTAGATCTACTGTAGAGATATCGTAACAAGCAAAAACTAAATTGGCCTAGATCGTGCTCATTTCTCACATCATTTCTTGCATCATTATAATTGCAGCGTTGGGTGAGATTCAAACTGTTTACGGCGTCATCTGGATGCGGACTGCTGCTGGTCCGTGTTATGCGTTCGATTTTCTGGGCATTTATTAGCAAGTCTTGGGTGTCCCGTTGTAACAACTCCAATGAGGCCCAGATGTCCCAAAACGATAATTCAGCTTCCAACTGCGACAAAGACCTTAAAGGACGGCAGTGGATGGCAGTCAATGACCCAGATACCCCAACTCATGATCTTGAAGTAATTGTTAGTACAGGTTGCCGCGGCTTGGTCAGACGTGCGGCCGAGCACCCACGTGTATCGGTTGAACTCTTGACTGTCCTTTCTACCCATTTAGATCCCGAGATTCGCGCTGCTGTAGTGGATAATCATCAAACGTCAACCGATTTGCATTGGAAGCTGGCTCAAGACAGTTGTGATGATGTGCGATACGCCGTGGCCGAGAGCTATGTAGTCAACATGGAGGTGTTGAGTTCGCTGCTTGAAGATTCCAACCCTTATATTTGCCACAGAGCCCAAACCACCTTGAAAAAGCGCAATGTTCAGTTCGGCTATTCGGCCGACTTTGGCGAAGCGACTTCTGCTGGTGATAGGGGTGGTCATGAGAGTAGTCAAGCTAGCGCTTGAGCCTACCTTCATGTTATGACTTTGGACAGTGGGTAATTTATGTTTCAGTGAGGCCCAAATTAAGGTCGGCTGGCGCAAAGTTGGTCTTTCCCTCGGTGTGAAGTCTGACTAGAAGTCTATAATGGTAGGTGTTAGGCTGAATGTGCCTCAGTGGTTTGAGTGTTTATTGATTGGGCATGAGAAGTCTAGCGGGTACCGCTGTATTGGTGAGTGGCTGAAGTTATGGCCGAACCTGAATCTGGTAAGCAATCACTTAGTTTTAGTTTTGATTCGTTAGCTGACGAGCTGGAGGGCAAAGAGACTTCTAGTGGTGCTGTAAAGAATCTAGCCGATAATTTGTTTGATGTTGTCTACGGAAGTCGTCCTGCTTCTGCACAGATTGAGGGGCAATCAGACTTCTCTTTATTTGGTCGCCGAATTGCCAAAGATGTTCGTGTAGACTTTGGCGATGGGATCGGAAAAATTCATCACCTAAACGGTGATTTGACGGTTTTTGGTGCCAATAGTTCGTTTACGCAAACTACAGACCAGGGCGGCTTTTTTAGAGTTGGTCCTAGTGAGGAAAGTCAGGTGATTTTCCATTTTCGCCTTGATGGTGAAATTGACATTATTGGACCAAATTTTGATGATACTTTGCACTTAAACTCAGTTGATCAGGCTACCAAAACATGGCGCAATCAGGCGGGAACTATAGAGATTGCCCTTGATTTAAGCACTGGCAAGACTAAGGTTAAAGTGGTCAGGGAAGCAACATTTTTGTGACTGCGAAGTAATGGTGGTGGTACCTACATCTGGCCGCTAGTCTCGGTCTGGAATGATGTAATCGCGCCATTATCCACGTCATAATAAATACTAATTGGATTGCAGCAGACCTCACAATCTTCAACATATGTCTGTTCGCCCCCTGTTAGATCAAGCAGCATGGAGATCTTCTCCCAACAGTATGGACAGGTAAAGAAGTGTTCTTCAAGCATGGCTAATCATGGGTTCAAATGAAGAAAGCACTTCTTGCTTACGGGCGTGCGTTTCCGTGTGCAATCGTGCTCGGTGCAGTCTTCTGGTCCAGATTCTGGACCCAAGGCACGCCATAGCAATTGTCTATGTCTAGTGATTTGCTTCCGTGATGTTTCTGCAAGTGATGAGGCCGCCTCGCTTTTGAGAAATGCAGCAATGGTCTTTTGCCCCCGGGAAATTATAAAAACACCGTCTCCGCGCTTTCCCGACGCATAAGATAGATAAAGATATGGATTAATCTCTTCAATTTTCTTTTCAAACATCTCAAAGTTTTGATTTTTTGAAGGTTGGCCATAGTGGTCCCTAAAACCTAGCAAAAGCGGCTCAAGTTCTGTTCTGTTCTTCTGTTTGTCGACAATCATCAGAGCGTAATCGGCCCCATCATTGATGTCTGGCAGTTTGCTGAGCTGGGGGCTGAGGCAAGCGTTGCCGCAAACCATCCAACCAGGCAATGAACCGTACATGTAACTGGCGTTATTACCGTCATACTGTGTCATAAGTAGGCAAAATTCAGAAGGCAGTTCAATCGAATCAAGCACATTTATGGCCGCTAATTCGGGGGAAAATAGCCAGTGGTGCTTGCTACTGTCGCCTTCTTCTAAATGCAATTCGAATTGCCAATCTTTGAGACTGAGCCAGTCGTCGATTGAAGGTAAGCTCATTAGCCCTCGCGGCGAGAGGAGTGTATTGACGACCCTGTAATTCCGGTTGTTTCCGGCTCAGCAGCGAAGATCTAACTAGCCAATACTTGAGGGATGCTCTGGTTGATAGCCTTCAGCGGTTTCCTTGCCGTGGGTAGTGACGTATAAGAGATCTTGGTCGTATGGAGTAGCTCCGAGCAAAGTCTGCTCTACAAGCCAGCCTAAGGCTTTGTCCACGGCCTGTCGTACTTCTTTTTGAAAGTCTGGATGATAATCTGATGCTAGATGTTCTGCTACTTCTTGTCTCTTTGTGTGCGGCTCGTTCGTTAGGTGCAGAACATGCAAGATATGATGACCGAGGGTTTCGGGCTCAAGGGTAAGCACTTTTTTGGGATCGGGATAAGATTTCGTGAGGGTTTCTCTGAGAGATTCTTGGAGCGATTTCTTGAGTGGTTTTTTTTCTGGGTCCACGATTGTTGCCTCCTGAGCTAGTCTGCTTTAACCATTTTAGTTGGTGTTATTCCCAGCAAAGCCAGTTTGCGCTTAAGCTCTGGCATTGCTTGTTTGGCTGCTTCTATGCCACTTGCTAGGCCCCTGTTGCCGTCTTTACTGTTGCGCGAGATAAGCGAAATACCGTCTGTGTTGGGGTGAATCGTTATGTCGGCTGTTTCATTGGCCTTTTTGTCAATGTTGTAGAGCTGAATTTTTAGAGCTTGCTTGCTCACTGAACCGGCTTTCCTGAAGGTTTTAAGGGGCACTTCGCGTAAGTGCTCGTCGATGTTAACGGCGATGATGAAATCAGCACCCATTTCTCGTACGTGATTGACGGGTAAGTTGTTGATCAGGCCACCATCGCAGTAAAGGTGATCGCCAATTTCTACGGGCTTTCTTAAGCCAGGAACCGCTGTACTGGCCTGCAAGGCTGTGCCGAGATCACCTGAGGTCAAGCGATGACTGTTGCCGTCGACTAAGTCTGTTACTACGGCAGCAAAAGGAATTGATAGCTTGCTGATTTCGGTGTTTTCTCCGGCCAATTTGTTGGCATATTTGCGGAATTTGACTCCTCTGTATAGGCCATCGTATGGGTGGTAGCCAACCAGTCTTGGCATAAACATAATTGGAGCAACTGCTAGCCTCACTCCGAGGCCAACGGTCATAAAGTTTTTCATCAATTCTGAATCGTCAAATTTGACGGCGAGATCGTCGATTGAATAGCCAGCGGCGTAGAGGCCGCCAACGACAGAACCGATGCTGGTTCCGGCAATCATATCGATTGGTATGCCTTCCTCAAGCAGGACTTTCATAACGCCTACATGGGCTGCACCACGGGCGCCACCACCACCGAGCGCTAGGCCTATGCGAGGACGTTTTTTCTTGGTTGTTACTACTTCTTCATCTGTGTGGGTCGAATTTAGTGTCGTTGCCGTAGTTGTTCTAACTTCGGTCTCTACAACTGAATTTTTGTCGCTAGTCGAGGGCGTGGCAGCTGAAGTTGTAGGTTCAATACTCTTGTCAGGAAGCGCTAAAGCTATCTGAGTAGAGCTTAAGGAAAATGTGAGAGCGCAGATACCTGCAAATAATGACGCTGCCTTCATGACTATGAAGTCCCCCGGAAATACTTATACAAGACTGAGCTATTCTAGCAGCCGCAGCCCTTTCAAACCCTTGGCAAAAACTAACTCTTGATGATTGCCATGGGCAAGTCTGGTTCTGGTCCCTAAAGTCTCAATGAGGCACAAATATGTCATCATTGCCCACTTATACGGCTTTATTTGACTGATTTAAAGAGGTTTTATTCTCGGGGGAGCAATCTTTGAAACTGACTTATCGCTCACTACTAGTCAGATGCCTGCAGCTTTGTCTGGCTCTGTCGGCATTGCTTATGTGTGTCAATACTCCGGCTTGGTGTCAGTCGCAGCCTACGATTTTGCCATCTTGGCGTGATGGTAGGGCCAAGCAGTCTATTATCGATTTCGTTAAGGCTGTAAGCACGGCGGGCCCTGACTATGTAAAGCCTGAGGAGCGCATTGCGGTCTTTGACAATGATGGCACACTCTGGTGTGAGTCACCTCTCTATCCGCAGCTGCAATTTGCTATAGACCGCGCCAAGCTGTTGGTCGCTGAAAAACCGAGCCTGGCAGAGATTCCTTCTGTGGCAGCGGCAGTCAAGTGCGATATTCCGGCAATCACTGCTGAGGGGCCAAAAGGAGCACTTGAGCTCTTTGCTGTTACCCACGCTGGAATGTCCACAGAAAAGTTTTCACAAATTGCGGATGATTGGATTGCCAAGGCTCAACACCCTAGATTTAAGAAGCCTTATACGGCCTGTGTTTATCAACCTATGCTCGAACTGCTCTCATACTTGCGTCAAAATAAATTTAAGACCTATATTGTTTCGGGTGGAGGGGTGGAGCTGATGCGCACTTTCAGTGAAAGAACCTATGGCATTGGGCCAGAGCAAGTAATCGGCAGCCGCTGTAAACTCCGTTTTGAGATGGTCGACGGTAAACCTTTGCTCATGCGCTTGCCAGAAGTTGAGTTTGTTGATGATAAAGAAGGCAAGCCGGTCGCTATTCAGGAATTCATTGGTCGGCGGCCAATTGCTGCCTTTGGCAATTCTGATGGAGATCTGGCCATGCTGCAATATACCTGCTGCAATGACCGCAGTCGCGGTCGTTCTTTGGGCCTAATTGTGCACCATACTGATGCTGAGCGAGAGTACTCCTACGATCGGGTGTCGCTCGTAGGGCGACTAGATAAAGCTCTTGATCAAGCCGTAGAAAAAGGCTGGACTGTGGTTGATATGAAGCGAGATTGGATTAGAGTATTTCCCTTTGAAGGTAAGCCATGAGTTTTATTTGTAGCAGCGAAAAGTATTTAACATGGATACATCAATAGATCTCAATTCAGATTTGTCGTAGACTTGGGTATAGGGAATAGATACCCAAGTTTCATCACGAAAGCAGCCCATGATTTCATTTAAGCTCAATGGAGTGCCAACTCTTTTCATCAAGGGTTTTAGTTCTGGCGATATAGAGACTATGTTGAACTTTGCCAGAGAGGCGAATGCCCACAATCTTACCTCCAACACTACGATTCTCTTTATCGATACACCAATTACGGCTCCTACAGTTGAGGCGGTGCACAAGCTCACAGATGAGGGCTTTCGCGTTGTTTTTCGTGATCATCATGGTATTGATGGTGAGCCAACCAACGACCGGGATCGCCAAGTCTTTATGGCTAGCGCTAAGCTAGAACAGCTCCTTGGTGACGATTGCACAATCACAGTTCGCAGAGAACATCCAGCCTGTTCTACGCTGGTCGGGGTTGGTGAATTTTCCGATGCTTTAGCGGTAATTGCCGATCCCGATCCTGATGGCTTGACCGCCGCCATGAAGGCCGTAGGAATTTATTATCCTGAACTGGATCAAGATGCTGCTTTGCTCGATGGCGAACCGTCGGTGGCCACTCTGCCTCCATACGATCCCTCTAGGCCCCGAGAGCGAGAAAAGGCCCTTGAGCAATTGTTTATACGTTGGGTTGCCGCTGTTAAGGGTGTTGTTCGTGCAGCAGCTAGCCTTGAGGCTGGTGTTGAAGCCTACGATCAAGCTGTTAATGTTGCTCATGAACTAGCACCGACGGCGAGGGAAGTCGCACCAGGTGTGATGCTAGTTGATACCATTGAGTCTGATTTGTACGATCCTGGGACATTGATGTCATTGGTTGAAAGGCGCACAGGTTGTAGGGTTACTGTTTTTCGTAAGGACAAAGGACCAATTGCAGCCCTGCATGGTATTCAGTACAGTCTTGCTGTTTCAAAAGCATTTCAGTCTAAAGTCAATTTGCAGAATGTTTTGCCGTCTCATACCAAATCTGATCCCAAGCTTGGCGTAATCAGCAACGTATCATTTCTATTGCATGTCTCTGATTTGGTTTGGCATGAGCAAGTTCTGCCAGCATTGCAGAGTCTTTGAAGACAAAGAATTGTGGCCATTTTTTCGAGAGTTCCTGTCCTGTGCTGAGGTGGCTAAATGAAAATTGAAAGATTGTCGCTATCGATACTAGACCAGGGGGATATCCTGCTGAGCCAGGGCAGCCTGTCTATGGGCAGCCGGTCTATGGTCAGCCCGCCATACAAGCGACAGCTCCATACACTTCAGAAAGGGCCGTGCGCGGCCCTCAAAGCCCTTTGCCGATTGCGGCAGGAATTGTTGTTACAACAACACTCAATGTCGATGGTTATCGTATTCGCGAGTATAAGGGCATCGTTCGTGGTGCTATGGTGCGCGAACCCACAATCGGTCAGAATTTCAAAGCTGGTTTTCAGGGAATGTTTGGCGGCAAGATTGGTGCCTACGTGACCATGTGCGAGCAGGGGCGGCAGCAGTCCTATGACACTATGGTCGCTAAGGCCCAAGCTCTGGGTGCTAACGCAATAGTTGGGGTGCAATACGATAGTAATTCGTTTAGCACTGATTCTAACCAGTTTGCAACTGAAGTCGTTTGCTATGGGACGGCAGTGGTGATTGAGCCGGTGCGTTAAGTCACAGTGCTGCTGGTTATCTTGGGATTAGTCCGCCACCTGGGGTCTCTTTGTCTGGCGGTATTTTTTCGAGGAAAGCAACAATGCCTTTGTGGTCTGCATCTGGATGATTGAACTGCACGGCATCACGCGCTATTTCTAGAGCGTCTGCTGTTTTCGCTCCGCGAGAAACTATCAGCTTGACCATCTGCAAGTCACCGATGACGGTGGCATTGTCTAAAATTGTCAGATAGTTATCATCCATGTGATCAAGATCGTACCCCGACATTAGTAGATCTTTTAGTGCCTTGATGTCGCGAGTGCGCATAATTCTTTCAACTTCGGTCTCGTCTGGCCCTTCTTTAAAGACTGGTTCTGGCGCAGGGTCTTTAAGATTGAACAAAAACTGGTCAAAGCTATCGGCCACTGGCAGTATTTTGTCTGCTAAATCTTGGTTGTCGCTGGCGCTTGCGCTATTGGCCAGAGAATGGTCCCAAAAGTAAACATGGCCATGATCTTGTTGGCGAATGGAGATACAGATTAGATTGCCAACTGAATCGTAGGCAATTGGTAATAAGCCTTGGGGCAACCTTAATTTGTGAGTCTCTAGATAATGACGTAGATCGTGGTCTGTGCCGTTTAAGCCGAGAATATAGCGGCAGTCAGAACCTTTGTCTGAGTCTTTGAAATTAAACAGATTGGGCTCCGGGCAAGCGCCATTGAATTGCAGCAAAAATTCTCTGTAAGGAGCTGGCACTCGGGCGCCGAGCTCACGTTCGAAGTCGACGAGGTTGTCTTCGGTCGCCGGTTCACAAGTGTCGTATAAAGTTGGGCCTAGCATCTCTCTCATTTTTTTTGTAAAGGGAACAGCTCTAATTATGCAATGAGGCTGATTCAATTGAAGAATAATTCGCTCATAATCAGGTTGTAAATATAGTAGAGTCTTTTGCGAAATCAAGGTTAAACGAGGTTTGATTGCATGACTGTCCAGAATTTTTCTGCAACCTTAGCAGCCGCTCTGTCGCTGAGTATAGCTGCAGTGAATGTCTGTGGTCCGGCTGTGGCAAAGTCGGCAGAGAGCGGTGTAACAAGAATAACAAAGGACAGCCAGGGCAAGGCTAATAAAAAGAGCAAGCAATCGAAAGAGACCAGTGCCGCCAGTGCTGCCGGGGGGACGGATGCTGCCATCAGAGGGCGGTTACAGGAATTGACTGCAGCTCTAGCAGGCACTGACGCCAAGGCTCTGTCATCACTTTGGCTGGAAGATGGCACCTACAGCAATGAGAACGGCCAACAATGGAGAGGCCGTGCTGCCTTAGAAAAGCGCTTTACTACTGTTTTTGCAACAGAGGGGCGTCTCTTACTAGATTTCGTTCCGATTTCGATTCGGCAGTTAGCAGACAATGTCTCTACGGTTGAAGGTTTTGTCAAATTTAAGGATGAGCTGAGCGGCGCACCTGATGCTCTTTTCTCGATGGTTTTTCAGAAGCAAACTAACGGCACTTGGCTAATTGTTTCGGCCAGCGAAACTGCATTTGTCGCGCGCGAGAGTCTTGATCGTCTCAAGCCCCTTGCTTGGCTCGTTGGTGAGTGGGCGGTCGAAAAAGATGGTTCGTCTATGGTGGTGAAGAGCGAGTGGGCTGCCAATAAGAAATTTATACATTTGCGTTACATGGTCAAGAAAGCTGGTAGCGAAGAGCTTGATAGCCAGCAGATTATTGGTTTCGATCCTCGCCGCAATCAGATTGTTTCTTGGACTTTCGATTCGCGCGGTGGCTTTGGCTTTGGTATCTGGTCAAGGCGCGACAGTCAGTGGCTAGTTGATTCTGAAGGAGTTGATCCCGATGGTCGGTTAACT
The DNA here is from genome assembly GCA_001464165.1 of bacterium Ga0077546. The sequence continues at coordinate 2,186 of LNEX01000046.1, read as the reverse complement.
TCGGCTACTAATATCATTGCCAATCAAACGGCGAAAAGCTTTACCTGGCAGTCAGTCAATCGCAGTGTTGAGGGAGAGCCTTTCTTGGACACCGCCCCACTCACAATTAGTAGAAGGTAGATTTTAATGAAGATTAAAGCGACAGTTCTTTTAGCTCTAACCATTAATGCATTTGTGATTGCTCCGGTTTGTGCCCGTGGCTTCGGGGGCGGTTTTGGTGGTGGTGGTTTCAGCCGCGGTGGTTTTGACCGTGGCGGCTTCAGTGGTGGCGGATTTGATCGAGGGGGATTTGATAGAGGCTTCAGTGGTGGAGGCTTTAATCGAGGCGGATTTGATCGAGGCTTTAACGGTGGCGGCGTTGATCGCGGTTTCGCCAATCATGGCACTGGGCCGGTGATAAGTGGGCGCCCCGCCGGTGGTGCTGGTCATTTGCCTACGGATGGCGGTCTTTCTGGTTTTGCTGGCAATCGGGCCAATTTGCCCCACAATCCGCAGAATATTGGCTCTGGCAATTTGAATGCTCAGGGCAAGAGTATTCGCAATTCTTTTGACAATAACACCATTAATCATAACAACGTTAACGTCAATCGCTATGGCGGTGGCTACCATAATTACAATGGATATCATGGCTATGGTTATGGCTATGGTGGCTATGGTTACCATGGGTGGGGTGGATATCCAGGTGCGTGGTGCGCTCCTGGTTGGTCTGAGGCTTCAGCTTGGACCTTTATGGGGGTTTCGACCCTGACTTCTTTTTTGGGCATGGGCATGATGGGCGCAGCCCTTTCAGGCAGCGGTGGTAGTAAAAACAGCGGTAATACGACCAACAACATCACTTATGAAGGCGATAATGTTTACCTGAATGGGCAGCCCGTTGGCACTGCCCAGCAGTATTATCAACAGGCCCAGCAGCTTGCTTCTGCTGCCACTGCTCCCCAAGATTATTCATCACAGTATGCTCAGCAATATAGCAATCCTGACTCGGAGCCCGGGGATACAGCAAGTGCTGATCCTAACGAGCAGTGGCAGGCTCTAGGCGTGTTTGCTTTAGCGGAGCCAGGACAAAAAGATTCAAATATGCTACTGCAATTGGCCATTAATCAAAAAGGCATATTGCGTGGCAATTACACAAACCAGTTGACCAACGAGAATTCGCAGATATTTGGAGCTCTCGATAAGAAAACCCAACGGATATCTTGGACGATCGGTACTAATAACAGCACTGTATTCGATACCAGCTTGGCTGATTTGGTTAATGATAATAGCCAGGTCCTAGTGCACTACGGTCCTAGCAGTACTAGAACAATGGCTTTGATACGCTTGCCGGCGCCGGCGTCTTCCGATGCGGGAGCTGCACAGAGTTAGTTCAGTGCTATCTCTGCCAGCGTTTTTGTTGAGCCTTTCGTCTATGTTTGGCGGCTCTGCGCCTTTCGTTGGCGGCATGTCGAGAATGTAGGCGGGCTGTCAAACCATGGCCTTTTCTGGCGCTCTGGTTGGCCCGGTGCTGGGCTTCATTGGCGTCACGTGAGTCTTCTGCGGCCCGATTGCTTTCACGCCGGGCGTCGCGCCAATCTGCATATGATGGCAGGCTGCTGAGTGAGAGTACGCAAGCGAGTACCAGCGCTAAGTTAAGTAGAGAGAGCGATTTCATAGTAGTTCCTGTTGTGGTAACACAGAGGACAGGCCAGTGATAAGAAAGTTCCACTTCGCTTCCAAAAACTTTCTATTCATCTATAATTAGGTGACGAAATAGGGGATACTGATGCTCAGTTTTCGGCGACTTACCGCTGGTTTATTACTTACAGTTGGGTCATTATTTACCGTTGCGACAATTTCGGCTTGCAATAAGCCAGCGGCTGGTCCAGTCGGTAAGTGGGGCTATATCAACAAGACTGGTATTTTCATTATTAAGCCGCAGTTTGATGAAGCTTCTGAATTCACTAAAGACGGGGCGATAGTGAAGCAAGAAAAGCGCATGATGCGTTTGCAGGCTGAGCCGCCGGGCGAGTCGAATGCTCCGGTTGGGCCAAATGACAAACCAGAACTTGCTCCGCTGACTACTTTTCAGTGCGCCGAAGCCGGTGAGAAGAAGTACAAAATTATGGATGGCACAACTGTGGTTTTTGATCCTAATTCTAAGGCTGAACCGCCTCAAGTATTGGCCGATGGTGGATTGATGTGCGCTC
>LNEX01000045.1 GCA_001464165.1 bacterium Ga0077546 | reverse complement strand
GAAGCAGTCTGTGCTGTTCACTATTCACAAAGGAGCTCGCTACATCAAAATTTATGCCACCGGCTTTGGTGAGGACGGCATGTGGTCGAATGCGGCCATGAGCGAACGCCAATTTCACAGCAGAGCACCGCTAGAAATAGTTGTAGACGCCATTGCCAAAGAAATAATCAGCCACCCTCAAGGTCACAAAGCAGAGCCCAGCTCAACACCTTTGATGATTGGAATGGCGCCAAAGCAATAATTAGTCAGTTACTGGCCTGATTCCATTGCGGCCCGTTCAGATTCAACTTTCTCTTCAACAAACGCTCTCACTTTTTCAAACTCTTCATCAGAGTCAATAGTTTGGAAAACGAAGTCGTTGCCGCGGTGGAAGAAGCGCATAATCACAAGGGTTTGATCTTCTTCTTCGAGTTCTTCATCGGCACCTTCTTCAGCAATTTTCAAAAGAAGTGCATACTCGTTTTCTTCGAACACGAAACGATCGAGCATCTCGCAATCATAGGAATGGCCGTCTTCACTCTCTAAAGTGATAACTGCAATTTCTTGTTCTTCCTGATTGGGGGCTTCGGCCACTTTAATTACCTCTTTAGATTTGAATACCGGAGAGCTCTACCAATTTGTTTAGTTGTTGCTCAGTACCTAGAGCGATTAAATCATCACCGTCCTGGAAGATCAGATCGGGAGATGGATTGGATATCAGCTTACCATTTTGATTCACAGCGAGGATCATGGCCCCAGAAGTCTGCTTAATGTTTGCATCCTTCAGAGCCTGTCCAACCAATTTCGAAGGTTTACCAAGCCGTACTTGCTCCATACGCAAATCGTATTCGGGAGTAGCCATGACAACATCGAGAAATTGCGTAACCAGAGGATGGGTAACAGCTGTAGCCATTCGCTTGCCACAAATAACATAAGGAGAAATCACCATACTCGCACCAGCCCGACGCATCTTGGCTTCTGTGCCTGGGTTAGCCGCCCGTGAAACGATTTTGATCTTTTCGTTCAAGCCTTTGGCTGAAAGAGCAATAAAGGTATTGGCCGTATCGTCATCAAGAGCACAAACAATACCGCTAGCGCTCTGTATTTTTGCCTGCATCAAAACTTCATCAGAGCTAGCATCGCCATTGATAACTAAGTGTCCAGCTTCAGCAGCTATGTGAGAGCGCTCAGCATCTACTTCAATTAATACAAAAGAAATCTTGTTCTGGACAAAGTGAGCGATCACCTCTTGGCCAGTGCGACCGTAACCACAAACAATTTGATGATTTTTTAACTTTGAAATCGAATGCTGCATACGCCTAGCCCCTAGATTGAAGTGTAGAAATATTTCCACCATATCGCTTATCACTGACAGCACCACACCGGCCCCGATCAAGATAAGTACGATTGTGTAAACCTTTCCCGCGGTAGAAAGTGGATGAGTTTCGCCATATCCGACCGTAGTCAAGGTGATTACAGTCATGAAGAGTGAATCAAGAAAATTCCAATGCTCTACGAGCATGAAGCCTAGGGCGCCGAAAAGAACGAAGCCAAAGAGCCTAGCCAAATCAAGCAAAAATCTCCTGGCAACCGAATCTTTCACTCCTACTCCAATAGACTTCGAACTCTTTGCATGAACAGCTTATGTATGGCTTATGAACGGCACGTAATGAGCTTTTGTGCCAAAACAATAAAATAAGAACGAAAACTATCATAAACGACTGGGGAAAACTCGGCAGTAGCATCTATTCTTATGCGAAGGCGAGAAAGCTCAAAGCACTTGACAGTCGTCCAAGGCAATTTATTTGCCCCGAAACTTCTAGTACCGTCTAGAAACTTTCAGTAACTTTCAACAACTTTCAGTACAAAATCGGAGATCAAATGAGCACAGTACTAGAGAAGACCCAGGGTCAGGTCGTACAGGTAATTGGACCTGTGGTGGACGTCGAATTTCCTGGTGGACATCTACCTGAAATCTACAACGCCATTGTAATTGAGGGCGTCAACCCAGCCGGCGAACATTTGAAGGTTGTCTGCGAAGTGCAACTTTTGCTCGGCGATAACCGCGTCAGAAGCGTATCGATGAGCTCTACAGACGGCATGACCAGAGGCATGGTTGTTACCGATACAGGAAAACCAATCTCGGTGCCAGTAGGCAAAGCCACTCTCGGCCGCATCATCAACGTTCTTGGTGAAGTGGTAGACGAAGGTCCAGAACTGAAAGCTGACGACCACTGGGGCATCCACAGACCATGCCCTGATCTAACTGATTTACAAACAGACACTGTTGTTTTTGAAACTGGTATCAAAGTTGTCGACCTGCTTGCTCCTTATGTAAAAGGCGGCAAGATTGGTCTATTCGGTGGAGCTGGCGTCGGCAAGACCGTTATCATTATGGAATTAATCAATAACATCGCTCAACACCACGGCGGTTACTCAGTATTCGGCGGCGTTGGCGAACGTACCCGCGAAGGCAATGACCTCTGGCACGAAATGAAAGACTCGGGCGTTATCGACCGTGTTGCTCTAGTCTATGGTCAAATGAATGAGCCACCAGGCGCCAGAATGCGCGTTGCTCTGTCAGCTCTAACTGTCGCAGAATACTTCCGTGACGTATCCAAGCAAGACGTGTTGCTCTTCGTAGACAACATGTTCCGCTTCACCCAAGCCGGTTCTGAAGTATCAGCTCTACTAGGTCGTATGCCATCAGCTGTAGGCTACCAGCCAACACTGGCATCTGAAATGGGCCAACTACAAGAACGTATTACCTCGACCAAGAACGGTTCGATTACATCAGTGCAAGCTGTATATGTACCAGCCGATGACTTGACTGACCCGGCTCCTGCTACAACATTTGCCCACCTTGATGCCACCACCGTGCTATCACGTCAAATTGCAGAACTAGGTATCTATCCAGCAGTTGACCCACTAGCTTCTACCTCAACAGCTCTTAAACCAGAAGTTGTAGGTCAAGAACACTATGATATCGCCCGTGGTGTACAGCAAACTCTGCAACGCTACAAAGACTTGCAAGATATCATCGCCATTCTCGGTATGGATGAACTTTCGGCCGACGATAAACAAGCCGTTACCCGCGCTAGAAAAATTCAGAAATTCATGAGCCAGCCGTTCACCGTTGCTGAAAACTTCACAGGCCGTAAAGGTAGTTACGTTAAGCTGAAAGATACAGTCGAAGGCTTCCGCCAAATTCTTGACGGTGAAGTTGACGATCTTCCAGAAGGTGCCTTCTATATGGTTGGCAGCATTGATGAAGTTAAAGAACAAGCTAAGACAATGCAAGGCTAATCTCCAACTAAATGAAAAAGAAGCACAATCAGGAACCAATTGCAGAAACTAAACCGTTAAAACTAGACGCAGAAAAAGAACAAGCTCAAAGTCAAGTTCAAGCGTCTACGGCGCGCAACATTTTTGTCTTCGGAAGACTCGAAAACGAAATAGCACTGCCAACGATAAAGAAGCTGCTGCGGTTTAATGAGCGCGATCCCA
>LNEX01000044.1 GCA_001464165.1 bacterium Ga0077546 | reverse complement strand
TGATTATCGTTAGAATAGCAATTTGCTGGTCTGTTCTGTTGTTCTATTCTTCGGTCGCAACAATTCATACTGCGAGCTGCATGATGGGCTGCTCTTTCTGGAAATTCATTAGCTTGACTGTTGAAATTTGGTACTACTCGAGTCGATTCCTTTTCTCTATTTTCATAGATATTGATGGTTACATTGGGTAGATCGTGGCTAGCGCGCTCTGAGATATTTCCTGTCTCTTTGCATTGTTCATCGGCTTTGTTGACTCCGAGACCTGCCGAATTTTGCCTGCCATATTGCATGCGTTCCACATCGATTAGCATGGCACCTGCAGCTGGCTTTCGGTCGCTCCAGATGGAATTGTAAATAGCTTCAATGTCTTGCTGCGAAGCTGTGCCTTTATCCACTTGCTTCCAGCTATCCCCAGCTCCACTGGTTTGTTCTGCTTTCTGACTCATATCGAGTAACTCCGATAAAACAAGGGTCGTATAGGGGGTGTTAATTGCTAGCGTCATTGGTGATGAATTAGTCAACGAGCAATTGCTCTGAGAAAGATAGCACCACTGAGTTTAGTTAGCTTATGGCTAATTGTGTGACAATTCCATAGTGGGTTGAAAACGACCCCGGATGAATTTAGTAGCTTCGATAGGTGTATTGAAACAAAACCATTAGGCAAGGTAGTTCAAATAGCAACGCAAGGCCAAAGCCAATCCCGGTATCGATTTTGTTGGCAGGATCTTCATTAAACTCATCGTAAACATCAATTATGGTAACAAAAAAATACGACAATACTATGAGCGGAAAGGCGTATTTGGACGCTGAGAGCAATTGCTGCGAGTGAAAATCGACTATGAAAAGAATCATGCCGACGATTGAAAGAACAGAGCTGAGTAAATCAACGATCGTTAGCCACCAAGCATACTTGCTGCGAAAGTCTGCCCAAATACCCCCAGTAGCAACTGCCAGGTAGACTAAGATGTAGATAACTAAAAGAGCATTAATCATGGTTGAGAAAGCTAAAGAAAGCGAAGGCAGCCTAAAACGCACCGGTCTAATTGTGTATAGATCTGCCTAGCATAACGGTATGGACTTGTCACAGTCAATTTGTGAATATCGGTTACTTACTAAGCTAACTCCAAATATCTTTCCCCTCCTATCAAAGGGGAGGCTAGTTATTTGCTCTTCTTTCATAAGGAGCTAAGAACCTATGAATTTTTATCCATGTTATGATGCACCGCATGCGGTGGCGGATGAGATGCCGCAAGACTTTTCTAGTGTGGTCTATTACAATCACTTTTTTTTGCCACGCTTTCAGTTGCTTTATGCTTTATGCTGGGTGACAGAAATTGTGATGACGTGCTTGATTTTCAAGAATTACAATTACATTTCGACAATCTCAGAAGTATTTCTCAGAGTGATCAAACCTTACTAGCTGGCACTAAAATCATGCTGCATAAGTTCAGAGAAATTTCTTCTGGTAGATTATTGGTTAGCGAGAGAGATCTTACTGCGTACACCGAGAATCTTTTTGTAGATATAGTTACAGGGTCTCTAGAGCGAGCGATTGACGATCGGGTAATTTGGGCACAACTGTCATTTATCCTGCGTGGCTTTTTCTTCGCCTCACCTAAACGTTTAGAGCTCGTTCCACGAATCAATTTTGAGTTGGCCAATCTAAGCTCAGATTACCGCATCAGCGCCACTTATCCTTTCGTCGTCACCGTCCAATCTGTGGAGTCAGTTTGAACATTGACCTTAACTGGTTTGTGGTCTTAGTGCTGACAGGTTTAAGTTCCTCTTGCTTATCAGAATAAAATACAGGAGACGATTGAATTTCTTGTTGGCGCTTCTTAATAACTTCTAGTCTGTAATAGACCAATTCTAGATAAGCACTATGATCTTCAAGGCTAGACTTGAAGAAGTTGCTTGCTGCGAGAAATAGGTCTTTGGCTCTAGCATAAGTACCGAAGCTAATACAGACGTCCGCGAGTTTGCACCTTATCAACGCCGTTTCAAGACTTTGCTCTCCAAACAACGAAACGCTTAGCTTGAGGCAATCGGTATAAGTTTCGATACTGCGCTGCAGCTTTGATGCCTTGAAAAGCACTTCAGCATGCTGCTGTAGAGTGGCAATATATTTTTCACTGTTACGACCCAAATATTCTGCTTCTTTTAAGGCAAGCTCTATTAGGGTCTCAGCAGTATCATAATTATTGTTACTTAGAGATTCGTCAGCAAACTTCCTGTAAAGGGTCCAGTTGTTTTGATGCGATATAAATGCGGTCACTTTTTTGTTCGTTCTCCAGCCAAGCAGTAATTCAGACTACGAAGATAACTCGTTCAGAGCTACAAGTATAGTTGAGTGATTGACTGAAGGATGTCGCAGCGCTAGCCTCGCTAGGTGGATTTTGCAAGCTGAGATCTGCGTAAAGAATGACTTCCGTTGCTCTAGTGTCCTTTCTGTTGGTAGAGTTGCTTCCATTCTCTGCATATGAAAAACCAAGGTGGGCTAATTAATGGCTAATAAATCAAACTCCAGAGAGCGGCAGAGTCAGTCAGCAGAGCGATTGTCATCTAGGCCTCAGGGTGAATGCTCCGCATCGCCTGTGGTGCAAGCGATGCAGGGTGAATTAAGGGATAAACCCCTTTCCTATATATTTAAAGTGGCTGCATATTATGAGACTACAGGCCATCTTGAAGTGGGTAGTGCTGCATTCAAAGTTGTTGTTCAGTTTGGCCTAGGGAAACCAGTCTTTGCCATTTCGCCTATAGGCAAAGGTGATGAGGCCATTCTCGATCTATTTAGCTGGAGGTCAGGAAAGCTATCTTTTATAAGTGGTAGACAGCCGGATGCTGTTAATGTTCAAGAGCCTTGGGAGACCTTAGTTGAGAGGGGACTGCTGTTTTGTGAAAGTTTACGCTTCCTAGAAGAGAATGCCATAAATGAAAGTTCCATTCTGACTAGATCCTTAAAGGTATCTAGCGATGAATTAGCTGAGATAATTAGTTTGGCCAAGTTCTATAACCCACAAAAGCTTGTTGAGGCCTATGGAAACATTTATGGCACCTTGAATTTGAGCGATGTGGCCGAGCGCTCAGGTCTGAGCCGCAGTGAATGGGTTATGGCTGCGACTCAATTGCTGCAGCTTGGGCTGTTACTCACCCCCGATGGTCGAAGCCTCAAGCGGTCAGACTACGACTATTCGCCACCCATAGAGCAAGTCCGTATTCCAACCTTTAGAGTTGGCATTCAGCCAGAGAATGTTAGTTACGAATTTTCCTTTTTAAATTCGGCTTTTCGGTCGCTTCAGGATCCTCAAACTAAAGCATTAGATCGCATTCCGTTCCTTTACATGCTCGCTCACGAGTTTGCTCGAGCTCAGCGGTTCAATTTGAATCTGACTCTAGTTGTGTTTTCTATTGAGGTTGAGTGCACTAATGACTTGATTCCGTTAGAGGAACTTTGTTCATTACTTAGAGCTCTTGAGCAGAGCAAGCGCGAAGTTGATATCTTAGGACACTTTGGCGAGCGTTCGTTTGCTTTGCTTTTGCCTAGTGTAGACGTCGCTCAAGCGAATGTTCTTGTCGATCGCATTGATCAAAATCTACACAAAGTCAATTCGAATTTTGCCAAACTTAAGCCATCAATTTATTTTGGTTTAGCTAGTGCACCAAGTGATGCAATCTCACTATCTGCCTTGTGCGATGTTGCGAGGTATCGCCTGCAAGAAGCTGTTGGTCAGAAAAAACACCGTATTTAAGTGTCTAATCACCAGAGGTACAATTTGTCAGATTTAGTCAGCTGATAAAATGTTAAAATGGCGCTTCGAGGCAGTTTTATCGGTGGAGCGTCTTCTCATAGTTCCTATCTCCTGGCGGAATTTCAAGCAGTTAAGGTCAAGCCTACTTTTTATAGGACTGAGTGGCTTTGCTTTGTTTTTGCTAGTTGAGTTCTTGGCCCTTATGGTCTCTTTTAATCTGGTTGCTGTGACGGAAGAGAAGGCTCAGAAGCTGGAAGCGGCTCGGGAAGCCAATCAGCTCACCACCGACTTGTTAGACACGGCTATTGCTCTTGAAAAATTGATTGGACGTTACTTCCGCGATCCTTCTGCCGAAAGCCGAGCGAGGGCTTTCGACCGCCTAGCGCACTTTGACAACCTGGTCGAGAGGCTGGAGGCCCACTATGCCAGCAATCCAGAGTCGCTGGAAACACTGCGTTTTCTTCGTGGATTGCGCGAAACTCTTGTGATTAGGCTGGTGGAGCTTGAAAAGACAACCGGACGGGGCGGTCTGCTTACAAAGGAGTCAAAGCTTGATATTAATGATGCTCGATTCCTCCGTTTGGGAACACAGATGCAAGATCGCTTGCAGACTTTTGTCGTCAGGCAGGCCAAAGAACAAGAACTTTTGAAGCTCGATGCCAGTAGATCTAGAGATATGATCAAGCTGGCGATATTGACTGTTTCCGTTGGCAATATTCTTTTGGCTCTTGCCCTAACAGCCTTATTTGTGCGCGGTGTGACAAGAAGGCTATCGCGAATACTTTCAAATATTGATCGTTTCGAGAAGCAGCTGCCTGTTCATGAAATTCTCACAGGGCAAGATGAGCTGGCTTTACTTGATAAGAAATTCCATGAGATGACTGAGGCTATTTCAGCCTCTCGTCATCGTGAAAAAGTTGTTTTAGAGTACGCGACCGACATAATTTTATCTTTTGATTCAAGTGGCAATATTTCTGCAGTTAATAGAGCGGCAGAAGTTAATTGGGGCTATACGCTTGAAGATTTGCTTGGGAGACCAGTAGTTGAATTGATTGCGGAGGCTGACCAAAAGCTCTTCGTCGAAACAGTTCGGCTTACTAGGCAAGCGCGAGAGCCGAAAGTTTTTGAAGGTAGAACGGAAACGAAAGCGAAGGTATTGCTCGATACCCTGTGGTCACTCAACTGGGGCGAAGATGAAGACTCAATGTTTTGTGTCGCTCACGATATCTCAGAGAGAAAGGCTAATGAGAGGCTGGTGCAAGAAAGTGAACGCAGAATTCGAGAAATTCTAGAAGCTATTCCGATTGGTTTAGCCGTTGTAGAAAGTAGTGGCAGAATTCTTTTTCTCACCTAGTTGATGGTCAGTTTGAACTTTCAAGCAATCTTACCGGTGCGGGTTTTAGCACGCCAGTTGAGACCCTTTTGCGAGTCCACGGTCGTTCAAGCTTGCCTGTTGAGATCACATCAGATTTGACACTTTTGAATTCAGGAGAGGCTTTTCTCTGTACCGTAATTGATATTAGCGAGAGAACTAAAGTTCAGGAGCTGCGGCATCAGTTTTTGCAAATGGTGACACACGATTTGCGCACACCGCTTACGTCAGTAAAAGGATATTTTCAACTGCTTGATGCTGGTGCTTATGGCGCTCAGTCTGATAACTCCACGAAAGCTTCTGCTCGGGCAGTGCGCAATTTGACAGAAGTTATCGATCTCATATCTGATTTACTCGATGTCGATAAGATTGATTCAGGCGCCTTGATATTGACACGTTCTGTCACAAGTATTGAGTTTCTCTTTAATGAGGTTCAAGAAAAAATATCTGCTCTTGCCAGCAGCAAGAATATTACTATGCGGTATGACGTCGCTGCTGTTAGCCTTGAGGTTGATGTTAGTCTCATCCTTCGGGTTCTCGTAAATTTGGTGGGAAACGCCATTAAATTTTCTCCTGCAGGTAATACGGTTGCTCTTCATTCAGGCGTCATTGATAACATTGTCAAGATAGAAGTAGTAGATCGAGGTTGTGGCATTCCGCAAGCAGATCAAGAACATGTCTTTGAGCTCTTTCATCAAGTAAAGAACGCAGAAACTATTGGTCTCAAAGGCTCTGGCCTTGGCTTGGCTATATGTAAAAGAGTAGTTGAGGCCCACGGGGGTTCAATAGGTGTACAATCGGAACTTGGTAAAGGGAGTACTTTCTGGTTTACTGTTCCACTGACAAAGGCTAAAGAGTCTAAATAATGGCAAAATTACTTATAGTGGAAGACAATATCGACCTCTGCCTCAACTTGAAAGAGTGGCTGAGCCTGGAGAACCATCAGGTTGAAGTCGTTAATAATGGTCGAGAGGCCTTAGAGCTACTTGCCTATTCAAAGTATGACGTTATTATTCTTGACATCAGCATGCCTGAAGTCAATGGATATACGGTTTGTCGCCGATTTAGGGCTGATGGTGGTCAGACACCCATTATGTTCTTGACCGGCAAGAATTCGATTGAGGAAAAGGAAGAAGGCTTCGAACGTGGTGGAGACGACTACTTAACTAAGCCCTTCGACTTCCGAGAGTTGTCTGCTCGTATTAAGGCTCTTCTCCGGAGATTTCCTTCGGTGGAAAGCGGATTACTTGGCTATCTTGATCTCCAACTTGATCCTAAAACCAAACAGTTAAGGAGAGCTGGTGAGTTACTAAAGCTCTCGCCTAAAGAGTTTCAGCTATTAGAGTTTCTCTTTCGCCATCCCAATGAGATTTATTCCGCAACTTCCTTGCTAATGCACGTTTGGTCATCAGACAGTACTGCTACTGAGCAGACAATTCGTGCTTGTGTCAAGCGACTGCGCGAAGTTATAGACAGAAACGACGGCCAGAGTTACATTGTCAATATGCGCGGCCACGGATATGGCTTGAATAAAGACATTACTTTGCCCAGCGGAGAGAGTTAGCAGATTTTTTTAGTAGCCTTGGTTCTTGCCACCAGATTTAGTGCGACGTACAACCTCTTCTACAGAACCATAGCGTTTTGTTGAATATCTAATTCCAGCAATGAGATTTGATAATGGGTCGGTGATGTCTTTGTCATAACCAGGTATGGCGTTCTCTTTGAATGTCGGCGGAATGGTCTGCATTAGACCTTGTGATGGGATGCCATTTTTAGCGTTGATGTCCCAATCGTTTCGCGCTTTGGGGTTCCAACTACTTTCTTTTTCTACAATCGTATTTACTGCGGCCAGTGCGCTATCTGTCACTGGCTGCCCTGCCAATTGCAAAGCCTTGGCGATTAGATCTCTTCTTTCACCTTCTGGCACATTGCCCATGTGTGCTTCAGAGCTGCCTGGATTTCTCTGGTCTGATTCTTGGGCCACTTTCTTTGTAGCAATTTCATAGAGCTTTTGCCCGGCACTGGCAGTTTCTTGCGCCGTTGGTGAGGCCAGATCTTGTTGGGTTAAGCTCTCAGTGCCCTTGCCCAAGAGTACTGCGGCTGCAATGGCTCCAGGTTGGTCTCCTACTTTGGCCTTCATTTTTTCTACGAGATCTGTAGCGATGCTCTCTTGTACCTCTTTAGGCAGGAACTTGCCGAGGTCTTCTGCTGTTACTTGGCCTGATTGAATATTGTTAATCATTTCCTTGAGCTGACTAAAGAATTTTGGATCTTTGAGTTTTTCGCCATATTCTTTTGGGAGCTTACCAGCGCGAATCATTTCATCAATTTTTGCGGGGTCTGGCGGATCGCCTAAGCCTTTAAGAAAGTCTGCTAGTTGCTCAGCCGAGAGACCATAGCGACCGACATGGGTGATTCCATCTGCCGTCTTGCGAATGGTCTCATAAGGTGCCTTTTCGTCGGGTTGAAATAGACCAGCTAACACTTCTTTCATAGCTGCTTGTTTATCTGTTTCGTTAAGTTGCCTCGGCACTTGCCTGGTCTCAAATGAACCTGTTCCCTCGCTCGCAGACATCGGCATGTCGACACCACCGCTGCCGTTGAAGAGATTCAATTTGCCAATTTGTTCTCTTGTTTGCGGAGAAAGGTTTTGCTCTTCTTTTGGTGGTCGGAGATTATTTGCTTGTTCTATAACATGTGAGACAATATCGATTTTGTCTTTTAGAATGACACCTTCGGCTGGTTTGCCATCTTTACCAGTGGTCATTCTCCTGCTCAAATAGCTCACTAACTCGTTGGCGGCCTCGATTTGCTCTTTAGTAGGATCTAGCTGCCCGGCTTGACGTTCAAGGACAATTTTTACTTCTTTGTTGCTCTGCTTTTCTGGGTCACCATACATTTCTACTTGACCATCTGCTCTGACGGTAAAGTTAGGTTTATTCGTCTTGCTGCTATCGCCAGCGGTGGCGTCTTTGTTTTCTAGTTCGACAGCAATAGTCTTCTGTGTGGCTTTCTCAGGCGCATTTGTCCTTTCACTTGTATCTTTAGTACTTGTAATATTCTCTGGTTTGCTTTCAGGCTTGTGATCGGTTGTTACTTTAGGGGTGAGCGATGTTGACTCAACCTTATCGTTAGTTTTGTTTGTTTTGTCTACAATTAGACCAACCTTTGCCAGGTTCTCAGGGGCATGGTTGCTGTCAAGGGAGCCTTTCTTAACTGGTTTTGTTGCTGGCGCTGATTGGTCAGCGATAGTGAGATCCGTGCTTGCTGACTTCTCTGGTGTTTTGAAGGCCTGAGCATATTCTTTGCTTGGACGGCTAGAGAGATGAATCGTTGATTCTGCATGCAGGGGCTTGGTTTCTACCTGAACTGCACCGGGTTTTGCGGTGGCGTCGGTAGCGACTTTTGTAGGATTGGCTTCGCCTTTCGCGATGGCATTTTCTTTTGACATGGTGCTATTAGTCTCTTTCCTAATTGGCGTGATTACTTGCGGCGTGACTACTATTGTTATTGGATTGGTGTGACAACTACATAAGAAAGGAAGCGTGAAATACGGGTGGCTAGCTAGCGCTATGTTTGGTTTTCGCTCTCTTGATTGCTGAAAAAGAGCTCTTGTAGACAATCTACGAGAGCTCTTTGACGCTGTTTTGGGATCTGTAGTTAGGGAAGGTTTAACTATTGGGCAGAAGAGTCTTTAATGAAGCCGCAGTATCCCAATTTTTGCCCAGAATGTTATTGTTGATAAAGTCACGTTTCTCTGGTGCTAGGCTTGGGTCTGCTACTAGTGATTCGAGATCCCTTTTGGTGACTAGGCCGTCTGTACGGTCCTGAGCATCGGTGGAGCCTACATAATCAGCTCGTTGCAATAAAGTTGCGCCGTCTTTTGCGTCGATTAGCACTTGAGCGAGCTTGACTGATTGCTCTTTTTGAGCGACTAGTTCTTTAGCTTCAGCATCGATTCTTTCCTGTTCTTTGGCTCTCTCTGCTGACTTGGCGATGTCCTTCCATTTCTGGTCTTCGGCATCATTGAGGTTGTTTGCCCCAGCTGCCTTGCTGACTTGTTCAAGGTCAATATAACCGTTATTCATGTATTTACGCGCGAATACGGGGTCATCCATTCTATCGATCAGCTGAGTCTTAATCTGTGCTGCAAGGTCTTCATCGAAGGTGGGCGAATCAATAAGGGCTTGCAGATCTCTCTTGTTCACTAGCTTGTCTGTGCGCTCATTGATTTTGTCCGAGCCAGCAAAGTCTGCGGCTTGGTGGAGAGTGGCACCGTTCACTTTTTTGTGCAGCAGTTCGTCGAGGTTTTGAGCTTCTGTTTTCGCTTTTAACTTGCTTTCTTCAGCTTGCTTTTCTTTCGCTAATGCTTCTTGCTTTGTCTTTTCTGCCGCTGCTGCATCTTCTTCACCAGTGGCTTTCTTGAAAGTCTCGGCAGACATTTGGCCGTTTTCTAGATAGCGCTTCTGGAAGTTGGGGTCGTCCCATTTAGCAATGATTTTTTCTTGGATCTCTTTCTGCTCACTGCTACTGAGGCGAGGATCGGCAGCGAGAGCCTCGAAATCAGACTTGCCAACTTTGCCGTCGGTTCGGCTTTTGAGATCGCTTGAGCCTACATAGTCGGCCTGTCTGAATATAGATGGCTTGCCGTCTTTTTCATCAAAGAGATAGCTCTGCAATTGCTTGGCGTCGCCTTGTGCTACCTTGGTTTCTTCGGCTTTCTTTTGGTTAGACTTCAGAGCTTCTTGACTCCGTTCGTGGTTTACCACACCAGTGGCTAGGTCAACCTGGCTAAAGCCCTCTGTGTGCTGACCTCTAACATTTGGATTGAGGCTCTTGATAGAGTCTGTGTAGCTTGGAACGCCTTTAGTTCTGCCTTTGTAATTTGACCATCACCGCGGCCAGAGTCGGCGTTCTTGTGATCAATTTTTTCAAAGGCTCTTTGACCATATTCTAAGGCGAAGGTCGGCAAGAGTTTCTCCTTTTCTAGTTTCTGCACTACAGCATGTTCATACTCTTTCGCTGACTTACCGGTCTTGTCTTGTTTGTCTAGATCAGCGTGTGTAGTGCGGACAGATTCAATCAATTTGTTATAAGCGCCGTGGGTATCGCCGCCAGGTGATTTTTCCAGCTGTTTTTTAGTTTCATCTACAGTCTTGTTGGCCGCGTCTTCTATATGATTCTTTGGCTTCTCGTTCTGGGATTCAGCTGCTTTTGTCATGATCTTCTCCTGCCCTGGGGCTTGTATATTTTTTTTCTACTTACACCGTATGTGGTGA
>LNEX01000043.1 GCA_001464165.1 bacterium Ga0077546 | reverse complement strand
TCTTTGTTTGGGCGGAATTGATACCAGCAAACTAGTAGAAGAATTTGGCAGCCCCCTCTGGGTGATGTGTGAAGACTCAATCATTCAGTCAGCAGCTGCAGTGAAAGAAGGTTTGCAAGCCTACCCCCAAGCCCTTCCTTGTTATGCCGGCAAAGCCTTTCTCTGCCTGGCAATGGTAAAGCTGATTGAAAAGGCAGGCTTCGGCCTTGATGTAGTCTCAGATGGCGAATTATTTACGGCACTCCAAGCTAACTTTCCTCCTGAGCGCATTTTCTTTCATGGCAACAATAAAAGTGCAAGAGAACTGGCCATGGCTCTTCAGTCAGGGGTCAAAATTGTAGTAGACAGCATGAGCGAGCTAGAAGCACTAATTGCCTTAGCCCAAGCCGAGCAAAAGAGTGTCGATATACTGCTGCGGATTATTCCGGGCATCGAACTTGATACCCACGACCACATAAAAACTGGCCACGACACAAGTAAATTTGGCATACCGTTAGATCAACTTGACTCGGCCATTAGCAAAATTCTGAGAAATGAAAGAGTCCGTTTAATTGGTCTGCATGCTCATATTGGCAGTCAAGCCATGGACCTCGGCCCTTACCTTGAAAGCGTTGATTTATTTGCCGATCTCTACCTCGATATTCAGAAAAAATTCAACCTTACCTTGCCCCATTTAGACGTTGGTGGCGGCCTCGGTATCGCCTATACAGCGGCAGACAAGCCACTTTCTATGCAGCACTGGGCGCGAGTTGTTAGTGAGCGCGTAAAGGCAGCATTCACAAGCCGCAACCTACCCGTTCCGGAGCTATCAGTAGAACCTGGACGGGCAATCGTCGGCAGTGCCGGAGTAACTTTGTATAGCACTGGCCATCTCAAGCAACTGCCGGGCGGCACCAACTATTTGGCCGTCGATGGTGGCATGGCTGATAACCCGAGGCCGATTACCTATCAAGCTCAATATACAGCAGCTGTGGCCAACCGCATGAAGCCAGAAGTAGAAACCAAAAGCTGGTCAATCGTCGGACGCTATTGTGAGTCAGGGGATATAATCGTAGAGGAAGCTCAATTGGATGCTCGAGATGGCGATCTAATCGCGATTTTCGCCACTGGTGCCTATAACTACAGCATGTCCTCTAACTACAACCGCACTGGTCGACCAGCCTGCGTACTTGTCAAAAACGGCCAAGCAGAGGTCATTATTGAACGGGAAACCTGCACAGACTTAGTCAGTCATGACCGCATACCTAGTTGGCTAAAATAGTTGGCTAAAATAGTTGGTTAAAATAGTTGGTTAAAATAGCTGGCTAAAACAATTAGTTAGACTAGACTAAAATTTCAAGGCAAGGGAAGAGTTAAATGCCTGATTTCAGCAACTTCTTCGATCAAATAGATCTGCTCGTCTGGGGCAAAACCTTGGTACAGGTGTTTATCATCTGCTATGCAGTGCTCTGGCTCTGGCGCAGGATTGCTGGCACCCACGCTGAGCGATTAGTCAAAGGCATGCTTGTTCTGACAGCCATCAGCTTCGCCTCATGGTGGCTGCAGCTAACTATAATCACTTCAATCCTTCATCACATGATTCCTGCCGCAGCCTTGGCTCTCGTTATGGTCTTCCAGCCAGAAATTAGGCGGGGCCTCGGTTATCTCGGCCGAGTGCAGACCTTTAAGCTTGATCTCTCCCTAGCCAACACTGACGCTACTCGCACGGCCAGCGACATAAAACAGATTATTCAAGCAGTGAAAGAACTATCGCGCAGCAAAACTGGAGCACTCATTGTCATTGAGCCGCCTGAAGGAGAGCGGGATTATCTCAGTCCAGGCACCCCAGTCAATGCCGATATTTCAGCCACACTATTGCTTACTCTCTTCTTTCCTAAATCACCTTTGCACGACGGAGCCGTGGTCATTCGCAAAGAGAAAATTGTAGCTGCTGGTGTGATTTTACCTATGACTGACAATCCCAAACTTTCATATAAGTATGGCACCAGGCATAGAGCAGCAATAGGATTATCTGAAACCTATGACGGCCTTTGCATAGTTGTGTCAGAAGAAACCGGGGCAATCTCGGCGGCCAGCAGAGGCATGCTAGCGCGCTACAGCAACGCGGAAGACTTAACAGAGCCGATTGCTTACCTCTACCATCAAGGCACCGACAGCGACAACAACGGCCCACTCAGCTCATTTCTATCACTCTTTGGTAGAGGCAAAACTGAAGCTAAAGCTCAAGCAGTAACTCTAAGTGATAGCGAACGTTTAAAAGGCGAAGCCGAACAGAGCTTGACTTAACCCACACTGGAGAGTTCTTCGACAATTTTGCGAGCAGCAGCTACTCGATCTGAGGCTTTAACTATAGGTCGACCAACGACAATATAGTCAGCACCACGGGCAATGGCATCACTGGGTGTTACAATTCGGGCTTGGTCGTTAGCTTCAGCCCAGCTCGGTCTAATTCCTGGGGTAACAATTAGAAAATCGTCGCCACAGCTCTCACGTATGGCTGTGGCTTCTCTGGCCGATGCCACTACTCCATCAAGCTTGCTCTGTTGGGCGAGCCTGGCTAAATAGGGCACCATTTTTTCCAGCGGTAGATTGACGTTCAACTCTTCGCTCAAAGTTTGAGCAGTCATGCTCGTCAAAATAGTCACAGCAATGAGCGCTGGTTTGGCTGCGCGTGGCTCGACCTTGAGCAAATCTTGGTAGGCAACAGCGGTGGCCTGAGCAGCAGCTTCCATCATGGCGCTACCACCAGTAGCATGAAGATTGAAAATATCAACAGACTGACTGACAGCAGCCCGGCAAGCCTGAGCTACAGTGTTAGGAATGTCATGGAACTTAGCATCAAAGAAAAGTTTGACCTGATACTCGCGGGCAATAGCAAAGAGACCCGTGCCGCATGAGGTGAAAAGTTCTAAGCCGCACTTGAACATACCGACTTCATACCGCAGCTCCTCTATCAAAGCTCTAGCCTCAGCTACTGTTGAGACATCTAGGGCGACAATCAGCCTGTCCTTCGGGGTCAGAGTTCTCTTCATGCCTTCTTTCTCATACTTTCTACCTTCTCTCTTTTTTATGCCTTGTCTATTTTGCTTCGAAGCCTTAATAGAAATTTACATGCAAAACGACCTGGCAATCAAAAACTGCCAAGTCGTCTAACAAATTTGCTCTGCACTCACTTAAGTCAAAGTCTAAGCCAAAAGGCCTAAGGAGCGATGGCAGCCTTGTCTTTGTCAAGCTTGTAACGCTTGACAAAGCGATCTACCCGACCTTCTGTGTCAACGATTTTTTGTTGACCGGTATAGAAGGGATGGCAGGCGCTGCAGATTTCAACGCGGATTGCGTTCTTTGTGGAACCCAATTTGACAGCAGCTCCGCAGACACAAGTCGCGATAACTTCTGAATAATTGGGATGAATTCCTTCCTTCATGATGACACCCTGAATTTTTAGAATAAGGCAAAAGATACCACACCATTGAGAGGCCTTGCCGCTCCTCTCAACATAATCGTAAGGTCCCTTAACAGGAAATAGTTAAAGCCTTCTCTATTAATACTACTGATTGATTGGCTGAGCCACATCAATGCCGTCGCCAGTGGCCTGAGAGAGCCGCTCCCCCTCAACATTAAGGAAAACTGCCTTTGGCGGGCTGTCATGGCCAACAATCTCATTGACCGTTCGCTTAAGCTGTTCCAATCTAAGGCCAAAAGACTGCGCTCCGCTGCCTGAAAGAAATCGTTTTGATAGATTCAAAACTATTCCGGAACGGTCTTTAGTTGGAGCAACCGAGATTAGAACTGTGCCTCTCGGAACTTCGCTACCAAAGCCCGATGCTTCTTCATCAGAAGTGGGACCTTTTACCAGTTCACTCACAGCCGCTTCTACCGCCTTCAAACTAGGCGTCTGCTCTTCGCTGCCAGAGCCCGCTTGATACAAACGAGCAACTGGTTCATACGTTACTTTATCGCCGTCATTTTTGACAAACCAAATAAGCAGAGCATTGCGCACAGCTGGCGCAATTTGCTTCTTATCAGCAAATCTTGCGACTGCACTAACAGTCTTGCGATGTTCTTTATCTTCGCTCAAAATTGTGCGATTGCCAGCACAACTAGACACCAATGGCACTATGAATAAGCATAGAACTATGTAATTGAGTCTATTTGTTAGAGGAATCAACCTTGGAGTCTCCAGCCACGTCTTTTGGTACCAGAATCAGTTTACCATCACCAGAGACGCCACCATCGCCAACTTTCAAATCAGCCAAACGAAAGGCATGATCGCGTCTATCCATGCGGGCAAAGTCGATCAGAGGGTTGAGTAAGTCTTGAGCAAACTGGGCAAATTTATCAGGTTCAACGATGTCAGGTCCTTCTACTTGAAGGTCTTCAAGCATAATCTTGCTATCGCCCACAAGCTTAGGGCGAGCTGAAATTTTTATCGGTACACCAGTATCAATACTAGCCCCCTTAGTCACCAGTGTTGCCTCTAGCTTGAGCATGTCGCCAACGATATGCACGGCAGGCTTCATCACTTCTAGCTGCTGTTCACCAAGACCAGGCAAATCGAGCTTCAAACCACTCATTGAAGCCACCAAGCGCGGAGTCTTCAAGGCCTCGGCAATCTGCTCTTGACTCAGTTCAGCCCGCATAAGTAGCAGAGTTGGCGCCTTCAAACCAATAGCACCATTCTTCTTGCGATAGTTAAACCAAATCGGATTCTGCGAAGCAACGGACAAATCACCCAAGCCAACACCTTTGAGCTTCGGTTGATCAACATCAACAGATACAGCTTTAACTTTTCCAGCAATCAAATCAGTAAGACTATAGGTCTTTATGCGCACTCTAACTTTGCCACCAAGTTTGCGCTGCAAAATGATTTTGCTCGCCTGGTTGGCTACTACTTCGGTAAGGAAGTTAATACCTGTGACAGTTTGCACTGTGCGAGAGAACTTAGAGCCGATGGTAAAAGTAGGCGGCGGAGTAGCCACTTTTAGCTTTTCAGTACTGCGAATAATTGTTTTACTTTCAGTTGTGTTGGCAGCAGCAGCCAGAGGCAGCAAGAGCACACTAAATAATGCAAAACATGCAACTTCGCTATAACTTTGAAGTAGCTTAGCCAACTTCACCATCAAATTTCGACTAGAACGACTGCTGCGGCGGGTGCGGGTTCTTCATCTTGTCTTGGAGAGCCTCTTTGAGCATTTCATTCTGCCGCAATAGTGCTTTCAAATGCTCGTTGGCAATCGCTAGTTCAGCTTGTAGCTCAGCCACGGTTTGCTCATGTGAGATAAAAGAACGTAGCCCAACTGCACAGCCTTCAAGGCAGCAGCGGTGCGAGTAGGAACTTTCAGCTTTGCGAGAATACATTCAATGTGTTTTTCAACAGTACGAAGCTTCATGTCTAGTTCTTCAGCAATTTCTTTGTTGCGCAGGTCAAGGCGAATCAAAACCTCAATCTCTCTATCAGTGAGATTGGAGTTCGGCATATTCGTCGCCGGAGCCTGTTTAACAAGCTGCGTAATTTTGGGATCGCAATAGGGCAGACCCCGAGTAACCTGTTCAATAGCTTCGAATAGCGTTCTTGGACCGGAACTCTTCAAACAAAATCCGCGAGCGCCAGCACGCATCAACTGGTTGTGATACTTAGTAGCATGGTAAGAATCAGTCAGAACCAAAACATTTGAGTTCGGCATTAAGCACATCGAGATCAACATCTAAAATTACAAAATCGGGTCTGAGACGACGAACCATTTCAGTAGCAGCCATACCGTCAGCCGCTTCACCAACGATTTCTACCACTTCAGAGACAACGCGCTTTAGACCAAAGCGAATCAGTTCGTGCCTCTCACAGAGAACTGTTCGAGGTCGAAAAATTGATGGTCTTTGAGTTGAATCCAAGAGTGTCTCCCGTCTATCCGTCTGCGATTAGAAACTCAGTGGCTGTCAATATTTGAGTTTGGAACCGAATTTATTGTAACAGTGTGGGCAGTTCTGTCACCATCGAGCCAGTAACTTCTTTATATACCCTATATTCTCTGAGACCTAATCGTTTACTCATCTCCCGAAACGCCTGTCTATTACGCGCTTGCGGCCGCAGCTCTATTCACTCCACAACCACGGAGGGCTATTCTGAACGATGAAAAGCAGCATTATCAGACGAAAGAGGATCGCTACACTACACCAACAGATAGCACCAACATATACCCGTTATCACAAACCTCTTCATCTAAAGAACAAATTTCTCCCAAGAAATCCACTCTTGTCATAGCCAGGCAATCAAATTGGGAGATAAACTAACAATAGAGTAAAAATATTGCTTAGCGCTAGCTAAAACAGCTGTATTTGGGGGAATCTTACGAGAAGCATGGGAGAATCATAATCCATATAACAAAAGGCCACAGAGCCGCATTTTCTAAGTTTTCAAAAGAAGTAATGACAAGCACAGGAATTAAAATCGAGAAGAAATACTTTCATATTGCTATTGCAACTAGCCTACTATTGTCGCTTGTCTTCTCAACGGAAAGACCGGCCCAAGCAACCAAGATGAATGCTGCGCCCCTGCCACATCGGGGTCAAGCTAATCCTGACAATCAAAATAACTGGAATAGACCAAGCAAAAGAGATTTTTCGCAACCAGCCGACCGCGAAGCCTTACCACCGTCGCAGTGGGAAGGGCGCAGGCCAGACTATAGAGACGAAGAAAAACGCAAAAAAGCTGAAGAGGCAGGCAATGCCCTCAAGGCCATAGAAGAGCAAAAGAAACAAGCAGAAGCTGCTCGGCGGGCGGAACAAGCACAGGTCAATGCCTCCAAACAAGTTCTGCAAAATGCCATCGATGCCAACAATCGCGGTTATGCTCTAGGTCGCACTGGCCGCTGGAACGAAGCCATTGCCCAGCACGAATCGGCTTGCAAACTGGACCCAAGTAACAAGCAATTTCGAACCAATTTGTCATCGGCCCGAGTTTGCTACGGGCAACAGCGCTTGGCACAAAAAGACTTCAGCGGCGCAGCTCATCTTTTCCGCAAGGCGTTGACAGCTGCTCACGACAATTCGTTGGCAGCAAAATTGTTAAACGAAGCGATTCAAAGAGGTGGTCTTGACCCGACTCTTGCCGAAAATCGCCTGGGAATAGGCGATCAGCTGGCCGCTTCAGGCGACCTTGATGGCGCCATGATTGAGTACCAACAGGCCATGCAACTCGACCCAGGTGCGCGCACTTACGTTAAGATGGGTGACATGTCGATGCGCTATGGTCAGGCTGCCAATGCCCTTAATTGGTATCGCCAAGCCGTTGTAAAAGACACTAATTATGGGCCAGCCCATCGCCAGCTCGGCCTCATTTATATGATGCAAAAAGATTACACTTCGGCCGCTGCATCGTTGCGCAAAGCAGTCATTATCGACGCTAAAGATAATGCAGCCGGGCTCGCATTGATAGATATTTGGCGCAAACAAGTGTCAATGAATCCTGAACTAGCTGAAAACCATCTTGGTCTGGCTGGAGCATTTCAGCTTACCGGTGATTATCAGTCAGCAGCCGGCGAATATTTGCAGGTGGAGCAACTCGACCCCGGCAATGCTAGGTTGGCTCCTGGCAGAGAGAGCCTGGCTCGAGCAATGAGACACACTACCGCTGAAAAACATCGCGTCGCAGCTGAAGTATTTATCAGCCAAGGACTCGCTAAAGATGCGCTATCAGAAATTAGCCAAGCCGTAAACGTTGAGCCCAGAAATGCTCGCTATCAATTTTTGATGGGAGAAGCCCTCGAGAGTGGTGGCGACATTCAAGGGGCACTAAGGGCCTACCACACCTCAGTCCTAATTGATCCACAGAATAACCAAGAAGCTGCTGCCCGCATGCGAGACCTGCAAAATCGTGCTAATAATAGCGGTAGCAATAGCACCAATAACAGTGCTCCCAATAACAATGCTCCTAGTCACGCTGAGACTAAGCGCCCTAAAACACTCTATGAAGGTAACCCCGCGGGGACAACTGCGGGCACCGGCTCAGGGACCAGCACAGGGTCAAATTCTGGCATGACACCATTCACTGGGAGCTTCCGCACCCATGATGATTCGCAATCAGCTGCTATAGGCGGCAATTTGATGCAGAATACTAATTCCAGTGTTCAGCGCCTCGAGAACTCGGCAGCCAGACAAGCAGAAGCAAGACCAGAACCGAAGCTGGCCCAGAGCAAAGACAGTCAGACACAAGCTACATTAAAAGCATGCGATGAAATGGAGATGCGTCGCGATTTTCAAGGCGCAACCAATTTACTGAGAGAAGCTCTAACACAAAACAACAACCTGCAAAATGCAGATATTCACCATCGCCTTGGCCTAACTTTGCTCAACTCTGGTCAGCTTTCCGAATCAGTTTCGGAATTGCGCATTGCTAGTGCCCTAAATCCTGGGAATAAAGTATTTTCAGCAGATCTCGCTCGCGCGCTAAATATACACAAACGCTCACTAACCGCAGATCCTGGCCTGGCTTCTCCAAGTGGAGGAAACGGCCAATGAGTTTCTATTTTCAAGCACCTGACTTAGCCGAATTTCCTAGACGGTCATACCGCCGTTTTTTAGAAGAAACCATAGGCAATCTTTTTGCTGAAATTTCACCAGTGGCCAGCGAATACTCCGCGCGCTTTGAACTTACATTTTTAGGACCTGACGGCAAAGTACATTGGCGCTTTGAAGACTACGCACCAGACTCGGGCTATCCGACCTCACCGGAACAGGCACGCAAATCAAACATGACGCACTCAAAGCGCATGATGATGGAGGTGTGGTTGCGCGATACCCTCACTGGTGAGCTGCGCAAATCAACAGCCTACGTCACTGACGTACCAGTAATAACCGATCGCGGCACTTTTGTAATTAACGGTTCGGAGCGTGTTGTTCTAGGCCAATTAGTACGGGCCCCTGGGATTTACTTTAGCCAAGGCGGACAGACGAGCTATAAGGCTCTTATGCTCGCTGAAATGGGGGCACCAATTGCCTTTGAACTAGAACTAGATGCCAGCGGTGGCAAAACAAGTCGGGCAAAGTGCCGCATCAAATTACCTAAACGTAGCTGGGTGGCGGCGACTACGGTGCTAGCAGCTCTAGGAGTCGACGCCCAAGATTTGCAAAAACGTATTGGCAGTTTGCTTGAACGCAACCGCATTGATTTTAAACCACTCACCCAAACCGAAGCATTGGCCGTAGTGGGACGTTCATGGAAGCCAGATGGTGGCGGTGGCTCATCTGGTGGCGCAACAGCTCTCAAAGAATTGACAGATAGACGCCGTTATTCTCTTGGAAAGCTTGGGCGCAAGCGCGTCAACGCCAAACTTGGAATTGAAGAGCAATCACATCAGTTGAGTGGTGATGATATTCTCGCCGCTGTCGAATACTTACTCGGCTTGCCACTAGATATGGGGCGCACCGATCAAATTGACAGCTTAGAAAATCGCCACCTAAGAGGAGTCGGCGAGACCCTTACAAAGGCTGTCAGACCAGCACTTGGGCAGATGACTCGCTCAATTCGCACCCGTTTAGAGATGAATGAAGACGAAGAAATTGGTTCGCCCAATGAACTTCTAGACATCAGACCATTTTCTAACGCTCTCAACAAATACTTTGTTGGCAATCCGCTTGTGCAGTATCTTGACCAACAAAACCCCCTTTCAGAACTATCACACCGTCGCCGGATTACATCATTCGGCCCCGGTGGTATCGACCCTAATGCTGCCCCTGTTGAAATGCGCGACATTCACCCGTCGCAAATTGGCCGAGTTTGCTTAGTCGAGTCACCAGAAGGTAAGAACTGCGGCATGGTCTCTTACATGGCCACTTATTGTCGCATTGACGATGACGGCTTTATGACTGTGCCCTATAGAAAAGTTTTTAACGGCCTGGTATCAGATGAGGTGCAATTTCTCACCCCGGCTGACGACAAACGCTACACCTTGGCCCCACCTGACACAAAGGTAGTGGACGGCAAAATTTCAGGTACCATGGTCGCGGCTAGAAGAGGCGAGAGCTTCATTGAAGTTAGTCCTGAAGATGTCGATATGATCGGTATTGCGCCGCAGGGATTTATTTCTGTTGGTTCTGGCTTAATTCCTTTTTTGGAACATGATGACGCCAACCGCGCCCTAATGGGTGGTGGCATGATGCGCCAGACCCTACCTCTGATCAGGCCGGAGAGGCCGCGCGTGGGCACAGGGATGGAGCGCATTGTCGCACGCTCAAGTGGTCATTCTGTCATAGCTAGGCGGGCTGGCACAGTCACCAAAGTTACAGGTAAAGAAATCACAGTTGCCCAAGGCTCAGGTGAATCAAGAACCTACACACTGACACGCTTTGATAGAACCAACCAGAACACAATTTTAGACCAACGGCCTTCTGTACAAGTAGGGCAGAAAGTTGAGACTGGCCAAATTATCGCCGACGGGCCAGCCATTGATGCCGGTGAATTAGCTCTTGGTCGCAACCTACTGATAGCCTTCATGCCATGGAATGGCTACAATTTTGAAGATGCCATCGTTGTCAGAGAAGGTTTGGTAAAAGATCAAAAGCTCACCCATATTGAGATCGAGAAACATTCATGTGGCGTGCACCAAACTCTGCGCGGTCCAGAAATTCTCACACCAGAGCTACCCAACGTCACAGCTAAAGATCTTGAGCACCTAGACGATAGAGGCATTGCCAAAATTGGTTGCTACGTTAACCCGGGAGACATACTTGTCTCTAAGTTATCGCCCAAAGAAGCAAAGGCCCTGTCAGCCGAAGAAGAGCTATTGCAAGCTATCTTTGGCAAGGTAGCAGAGGAAATGGGCGACACCAGCCTAAGGGTGCCACACGGATCTGGCGGCAGGGTGATCGACGTCCGCATCTTCACGCCAGAGACCACCCCTGAACTCAAAGCCGGCATTATCTGCGAAATTGAAGTCTTGATTGCCAGATTGTGCCCAGTAGAAGTAGGCGACAAGTTAGCAGGCCGACATGGAAACAAGGGCATTGTGTCTATTATTGTTCCTGACTGCGACATGCCTTACAAGCCTGATGGCACCCCTGTTGACCTCTGCCTCAATGCTCTTGGTGTTCCTAGTCGTATGAATGTCGGACAAGTATTCGATACACAGTTAGGCTATTACGCCAGCATTCTCAACCGCTACTACCGCATTCACCAATTTGACGAATCTATCGCCCCCGATGCCTCTTTCAGACTGGTCACCGATGCCCTAAAAGAAGTGCGCCAATTGCCTGGTTATGAATGGATGGGTGCAGACGGCAAAGTAAAACTAACTGATGGCCGCACCGGCGAGCCGTTTGACCGGCCAATTTTAGTGGGCCGTCAATATAT
>LNEX01000042.1 GCA_001464165.1 bacterium Ga0077546 | reverse complement strand
GTGGCCAGCGCATGGGAGAGATGGAGGTCTGGGCTATTCAAGCCTATGGTGCAGCCAGTATCTTGCACGAAATGATGACCATTAAGGCCGACGACATTCAAGGCCGCCACCAGTCTTATGCCGACATGGTACAAGGTAATCCCATAACTCCAGGCGGGAGAACGGCAGCCTTTGATGGCCTCTGCTGCGAGATTCGAGGTTTGGGCATGGAAGTCACCCTCGGCAAGGTCGTTGACTCCTTCGAACCGATAGAAGACCGCTCTTGTCTGCAACCAAATGGGCATCCTACGAAGACTCTAGAAGAGAAATATCAGGTCTCGGCAGTGCACCAAATGGAAGAAACCGACGGGCAAAAAGTGCTCGAAATCCCCGCTGGCGACTTCGTTCCGGTTTCACGCCCACCGGCTTTACCACTGATAACATCGCTCACTAGCGGAAAACACGGTGGGAAACCACGTATTGAAATGTCCCAGGAACCGTTGTTTGATGACATAGAAGAGGGCGCCCCCGAATCTGTATCTGATTCTGTACCTGATGCTTTGATGGATGCCTTCATCGCCCAAGCCCTAAAAGAAGTTGAAGAAGTAAGCCCACTAGACCTACCTAAAGAACCAGCCAAAGAAACTAAAAATAGCAATGGCTCAGCAGCAAATTATCTATCGGAAGTACTGGCCAGAGAACTCGGAGCACAATCAACCCTCAATAGCTTCCCTTCACTAAGCGAACTCTCAACACTAGCTCAACAACTAGTCACCATTAATCAAGAAGCCAAAGAACAAGAAAGAAAAGAACCGGTAACTAGCCCTCAGAACGAAAGTGAAAAGCTTACCGAGCTAGCTGGCTACTTCAAAAAATCAAGCAAAATTTCAGACATCGAAACAACAAGCGATAACTCGCCAACAAATACTCAAGAAGATTCAAGTTAAGGCATAGGAAACAACAGAAATGACAGGCAGGTCAAGAGCAGGTGAACACAAAAGCAATGGCAAATGCCTGGCTAGCCTGGCTCTATTGATTAGTTCACTTCTCTTAGCTGTAGCCTTCACTACCATGAACGCTGAAGTTGCCTCAGCTCAATTCGGTGGTGCTGTCCCTCCACCAGTAGGTGATGGCCCTACTCCTGAGCCAGTTAACCCGGGTGATACCACGGGCCCAAGCGCTGTACCCACGGGCGCAGCAGACCCGACCCCAGGCACCAACAACGCTACCGCTCCAGGTAGAGATAGAACCGTTATCCGCCTATATGACAATGGTGCCACAGGCCGCGGCCGACGCATGGTTCAAACTCTAAGACCAGATACACTCTCTGCCGAAGCCCAAAGCAGGATTGGTGGCATTCTTGGTGTCAATATGAATTCCGGTGAACAGTCTATCGATGTCACTGTCACTAGAGACCAAATTGCTCAAATACAAGATGTTCTAGCTGCTTATCCTCAAACTACACAAGTCGATGGACGAAACATGATCACTGGCGACGACCCTGCTGCTGGCTATCCCAGACCAGGCAATGGCAGCCTCTATCGCTTCGATGGTCAATTGCCTACAGTAGCTACTTTCTCTCGCTACCTCGTCATTCTCGGCGTAGTGGTCTCAACAGTTTTCATGGCGATTGCCGCCTACTCAGTGGTGATGGGTAGTAGAGATGGTGGCAACAGAGTAATTGGTGCAGCATCTGGCCTGCTCTTCCTTATGGCCGCCTACACCATCTGGAAAATTGTGACAATGAATACTTTCCATGGTAACTCACCAGACACAGCTCGGGCTCAAAATCGCCCAACCCAAGGCCTCGTGCAAGATGCCTTCATGACCAGGCCGAACCTGCCGGTAACCCCTGGTGGTGGTGTCAATAGTGGTGCCCCTCGGGGTGGAGTTCCTGTTCAACCTCTCGGCACTGCCGGAAATTAGGTGATAGAAAATGACTATGCTAAACCTAACTCCGAATAAATTGTTGGCCCTTCCACTGGCGGCAGCTCTTGTCACGTGTACCGCAATTGCCGGCGATGCTCAGCCCAAGAACGAGTATTTCGGCAGCAACTCCAACGGCACTCCACCTAAAGGTTACACAAACTATCAAGGGCCACCGCCCAAAGCCATCAACGGCGTAGTAAATAAAGGCGCTGGTGCCATGGATTCAGACGCCAGCCCAGAGCTAACTTGGTTTGAGAAATTTGACGAAGTAAGTTATCGAGGCAGACCAACAAGCTCAGAACGAATTGTTCTAAATATGCCCTTTAACCAAGAGCAAGAAAGAGTTCAGCGATGGACCCAGGTGGCAGCAGCAGTAGCGAAGCGCTATCGCGAAACAGCAAGAGACCTAGGGGCAGTGCAAGCTCCAGCGGGCAGAGCCGACTTAGACGATTACCGCACTTTGAGAATGGCCTGGTTTAACGATGCCGCTGCAGTATACGAAGAGATGATCAAACCAAGACAACCAGCTCAAACTATCGAAGAGTTAAATGACCAGCTCAGACAAGTAAAAGACCAAGCCAATAGTCTCGGCAAGATGAATGTCAGTCTTCTCAATTCAGATCGAGAGCTAAGGCGCAGATACCGAGTACACAATGCCAAACAAACTGACCAATTGACCAAGTATGTCACCGGTACATACAAATAATTCAAAGACACCAGACAAATTTTCAAAGAAAACCCCCAGCACCCCAAAAACCCGAGGACCTAGGCAAAATGGCAATACAGTTAAATGACAGAGATCATCTGATTTTCAAGCTCGTTGATGAGCATGAAGTATTGCTGGAAAAGCATATTTCTTGGTTTATTGCTGGCGAAGAAAAACCAGTTTTAATTAGAGACCGCTTGCGCAAGCTCTTCTATCTCGACTACCTGCTCTGTCACCGCCACGGTAGCAAACTCCCATGGTGGACCACACCCACCAAGCCGCTGGTATACATGCTCTCGTCTATGGCTAGAACCATTGCAGGGGCACCCGAAGCCACTGATGCCATGCTCGACAACGAGTTTCAACGGCACCATTTAGAAGTAGCCAATCTGCGCATGCTCTACTTGGTCGCTCAGAAAGACGCACAAATTAGCCAGTTTCAGTGGACAACTTGCAAGCAACCGAAGAAGAGCGAGTGTGGCCTTGATGCCATGGTTACCTTCAAATTGAATGGTGCTGCCAACGGCTCAACCAAGCTTGGCTTGGTCAACAATCTCTCTCTTAACCATGAGGCCATAGGCAAGCTGACAAGCGCCCTCGACAGTGAAAAGCTTGACTCAATTCTGCTTATTTCACGCGATGACCTCTCGCAAAAAGCTCTGCAGCAATTGGTTGTGCAAGCTGGTGGTGAACTAGCTAAGCGCACTTTGTTCGCCACCCACCAAGAGCTGTACAAAGATGGCATTGTCGCCACTCGTTGGCAGAGTGCCTTCGGCCAATCTGCTATTCGTGAAAGTGAAGCCGTGGCTTATATTAGGCCAATCACTCAACCAATTGCTGTATAAAGATTGAATACTTAAATTTGAGGCTAGATCTAGGCCTACCTCTAAATCTAATAAACGCTGTGGGAGAAGGCTGGCATGGGGATGCCAGCCTTCATCTTTTTGTTTAGAGCTTTACGCCTTAAGCATGATTATGCTTTCGCGTTTGTTGACAGAGTCAGGCGGGAAGAATAGCATTAATGTATTAGAGTGATCTAAGCAAATTAATTTTGAGCCTGGGGGGGCTTCACATATGCCTAAGCAAACTAGGCCGCTAAAACGGCCGGAATCAGGCAGCATGCTGGTCTTCGGTACCGCTATTACAATTGCCATTGTGGCGGTATTAGCATTCTTCAGCCTGAGCTATGTCAGGCTCTTGGGCAGCAGTAGTGAACAACGCACTGCCATTGAAGCAGCAGCTCTCGCCGCTGCCCGCGACCTTAGTATGATCGCTGTCAATACTGATGAGTATGGCTGGGTCTCACTCTCTGACTCTGCGCCAAATGGCAGCATCACCGTAGCACAGGATCAATTCTACGTGCCGGTCAGAGGCATTAACACCATACTAGGCACAATTAGACTTGATCTAATTATTGCCAGCGAACTAAACGACCCTAACCTGAAAACCATAATTAAGGCAGATTTAGTAAGAGCCAAGGCAGCGCAAGCTCTTTTGGCCACAGAACTGACCAAGTCGCTAGCAAAAGGTTATACAGCCAAAGGCATCAATGGTCAGAACATAGATGTTTACGGTGATGCTCAGAATGCCTACACATCGAACCAGGTAAGAATGACTGGCTCATCGAACTACGTTGCTAACTCTCTCAAGCTGTCCCTGGGTGGCATTAACAATGGAGGGGTGACAAATACTCCTCTACCAACCCCGAACAGCAAGGCTGACGTGCCTGCAGACAAACAACAAAACAATTTTTACTTATCTTATAAAGATATTCCCACCGATGGTGAAAGCTTTGTTTTTGCTGGTATTGGTGACTCCATTAAACTAATGGATCCCAAACAATGGTCAGCGACAGTGGCTGGCCTGCCCTATCAAGTCGCAACTATAGTCAAGGCCGAAGCAGACCAGCATGTCAACGATACTCAAAATCCCAACGGTTACGACATCCATGCCATTGCCTGTGCCCAACCTGCCAACGTCATTGATCCCAAGCCTACTCCGGGGGCTCTGACCTTCAGCTTCCCCGATGGTACGCCACCCGAGATGATTGGACCAGGCACTATGCTCACAGACGCCGATCTAAACAAGAAGAATAATTGCACATATCAAACGTCTGTAAACGGAGACTACCCAATTGGTAAACCGGCAACTCGATTGGATGACGTCACATGGCCCTATGCATGCGATGACAGCTCAGGCGATGTATTCAGACAAGCTTTGGCAGACTGGTGGCGTCGCGCTGGAACAAAATTAGACATAAACTCGGCTGTTGGTATGCTTGATGCCTCGAAAATCAAATTTTGGCGACCAGCGCCTCCAGACCTAGTCGACTGGAAGACAGAGGCAGTTCTTGGTGACACAGTGATATATAACCTTGGTCCGATTCCCCGCGGCTATATCCACATATATCGAATTGACAAGAACAGCGGTGCCATTAGCTACACTCATGACGGTTTGACTCCAACCAACTACAGCGTCAGTGGAGAGGGTCAAATGTACTCGGAGAACATAGACGCCATAACCAAGTCCAGCATTGGCAAACAGAAAGTAGGTCCATTTACATTCCCTGTCAGCAAGAAACCGGGTGGTCTAAGCGACACTAACGAAGTTACATTGTTAGATACTTGGGACCTTTACATACGCGACCAAGTCAGCCAACCAGGTTCGAATCAAGGTGGAAGGCATGCGGGAGAGCCCATGGACTTCACGAAGGTAGCGCTTGGCAAGAACCACGAACTCGGTGGCGCCGGTCTAGGTGCTGCAAAAAAACCCAAGAGCACTGGTTTGCCGCCGGCCATAACAGACCAGTCTGACTTTGCTGAACAAGCAGGTTTCCCCGATACTGAATACAACAAATACACCACAGGCAAGGGAGTTGACTATATTCGTCCAACCTACAAGAAAAATGGCATGGCAGTAGATGTTCGCTTTCGCAGGCAAGTAGAGACCGGCACCCTTGGCTCACTGCTTGGCTTTAAGATTGGCTATGTTGGCCACAAGTACGGCAATACAATTACTGCCCTTCCAGCCGTGCCCAGCATTAGCGGCAACAGTGGTAACGATGACGACGAGAGCGACAATGATGATGATGACAAGGAGAGCCTGCATAGAAATGCAGGCTCTCCTTTCTCAATCAATCAATAATCCAAGACTTATGATTTAAAGTGAACGGTTCTGAACCAAGATCGACATTAGGATCGATCAGCTCTTTGAAGGGATGTCCATTAAGTGAAGCCATAAGCTTTACCGTGATACGCGGTCTCTTGCCGGTCTTTCGCTCCTCTAGATCTGCCAACCATGAACAAAATTGATGCACCATTTCTGGTTGCGTTTTCATCACTTTCATTTGTCTCTTAGTTAGCCACTTTTGCTGATCTACAACGGTTACTTCTCCAGTTTCAGGATCGGTTCTGTAAATTTCCAATCGGGCATCTTTATGATGGAGCATCATCCGCCATGAAAAATAATAGCCTTCCTCTGTCCAGTCAACATTGCCAGGATAAGCGAAATGTCTGAGCGGCAAAAGAAGCTGCCCAACTATGTATAAATGAAAGAAAAGCAGCGACAGGAAAGCCCGCCCAGAGGGCAAGCTTAACTCTGCTGTCAGAGCCGGACTGGTTGTAGAAGGCAGAGCAAAGGATTGATTTTTTAGCCATACAGCCAATTTCTTTGATACCGTAATTGGCCAATTAGCCGGTGGAAATAGCGAAATAGTTGCCAGCATCAACCATGGAAATACTCCTATTTTAAAGAGTACCGAATTAGTAATATGAAAAGATATCGCCACAGCAACACCCAAGGGAAAGGTGGGCCTAAAAATAAGTAGGAATGGCAAAGTAAAATCAACTAAAATACCGCCAAAAGTGACCACCCAAACAAACCATTCTTGACTAATAAATGGACCAATCACAGGGTATGCGGCCTTATGCAAAAGCCAGGTTCTTTGTGGCTCACCGCTTAGCCAGTCGGGATGGAGTTTCCAGATGCCACCATATAAATAGACAATAAATAGCTGAATGCGCATGATCAGCAAATTCCATCTCGGTATTAGCCTCTCCTTTTTATGCCAAAGTAAATTATCTAAGCTATACACAGAGTCTGCCTCAACAACAGCTAGAAGCAGACTGAGCAAACAGATCAAGTACGTATGATTGAGATACTGAGAGCGGTCAAGCAAAAACACATAAGTGGACGACAGGCAAAAAACTAAGGCGCTAGCACGATAGAACAAGCCGAGGGCAACAAATAAGGCGGCCACTGCCAGCAATATAAAGAGGGCGAACAAAGCTGTATGATCTGGCAAAGCTTGAGCAGGGAAGAAGGGGAAGAGAAATTTTGGTATCAGATATTTGCTATGCAGGCGCCCAGTAAAAAGATACAAAAGAGTGTAGCCAAACATTAACAGCCCGAAGAGAATGCGAAAAACCGCTAAACTCTCAGCGCTCGTCTTGGCCAACAAAAATTTTGACCACGTCTCAAAGCGGTTGAGCATTCTATCAATTACCGTGTAGAGCCAAGACTAGTTATCGACAAATTTGGACTTTAAATATGACTGAAGGACCTGCTTAATTTGTTGAGCCAATCACTAAGATACAACCACAAAATTTATGTACCTAAGCAACGCAACCACGACTTGAGAATTAGTTTGCCAACGTTTCGACTTTAGTATTTTTCAACTCATTAAACCGATGGACCTCGACCGGGATGAAATTCCGTTAACAATTCAACCAAACATTAGCCCTGTTTAATGACTGCGATGAGTAAAGAAGTGCCAAGAAGAGAGCCTACACCATAATGTGGGCTCTCTTCTTTTTTGGCAAGATGCTGAATACTAGCTAATTAGAGCAAAACAGAGGCAATTGACAGGATGGGTAGCAGCTTATAGGATAGAATTATTAGAGCCGCTTAAGCAAAGCCTTTTATGGCATGGCGCTGGGGGATATTTTATGGTGAGTCGAAGAATTTTACTAATGCGATCTAGGTCTGGCAATATGCTGGTGTTCAGCACCGCAGTTACCATTGCCATAGTCGCCGTTCTTGCTTTTTTCAGCCTTAGCTATGTGCGCCTACTGGGCAGCAACAGTGAGCAACGCAATGCCATCGAAGCAGCAGCATTAGCAGCAGCTCGTGACTTGAGCATGATTGCAATAAATACAGATGATTATGGTTGGATTTCACTCTCTGATGCCGCCCCAACCGGGAGCAGCACTACGGCAGGCGACTCCTATAACATACCGGTGCGTGGTATCAACAGCATTCTTGGCACATTGCGTCTTGATTTACTTATTGCCGACCACCTCGGCGATGCCAACCTGAAAACAATTATCAAAGCTGATATTGCCAAAGCCAAAGCAGCTCAAGCGCTTCTTGGCACTGAGTTGTCGAAGTCTTTAGCAGCTGGTTATGGCGCTAAAGACATTAACGGCAACACCGTCAATGTCTATGCAGATGCAGAAAACGCCTACAAGGCCAATCAAATTAGAATGACTGGCTCATCTAATTATATAAACAACTCACTCAAACTCTCTCTTGGTGGCATTATCAATGGTGCCATGACCAACACACCATTACCTAATCCACGAGGCATGGCAGACGTTCCTGCTGCCAAAGCTCAAAATGACTTCTATCTCTCTTATTTGCTAGTATCGGCGACTCTATGAAACTAGTTGACCCCAAACAATGGGCCTCTGTGGTACCCGGCCTCCCCTATCAAGTAGCAACTATTGTCAAAGCTGAAGCAGACCAACATGTAACCGACACCCAAAACCCAGCAGGTTACAACATCCACGCAGTAGCCTGCGCCCAACCCGCTAACGTAGCAGACCCCAAGCCAGCTCCCGGAGCCTTAACATTCAGTTTCCCCGATGGCATCCCGCCAGAAATAACTGGCCCGATGAGTCTACTGACGAACGCCCAGTTAAACAGTGGAGACAATTGTTCCTATCAAACTTCACTCAATGGCGACTATCCAATAGGAGCGCCGACCACCCAAATGGGTGACCTAGATTGGCCCCACACCGGTCTGCCGCAGAGCACAGGCAATGTCTTTAGGGTAGCCTTACTAGACTGGTGGAAGCGCGCCGGCACCAAGCTAAATGTTTCGTCTGCAGCCAACATGTTT
>LNEX01000041.1 GCA_001464165.1 bacterium Ga0077546 | reverse complement strand
TTTAATCAAGCTACATTGATATGGCTCTTCGAGGTCTTTTGCGTCCTCGCCATGCCGATCTTGACCTGTCAGATGCTTTCGAATGGAATTTACCTTGGAGCACTTTTATATTTTGGCTTGAGCGTCTACTTCTTTTACACATTCGCCGCGAGCATTATCGCGAGCCCCGCCATGTGGCACGCAGCCAGCCTTATCAAAGCTCAGCGTCATCGCCAGGCCGAAATTATTTTGGCCACAGTGTTGCAGTTATGGAAAGCCATGCCTTGTCGCAAAGATTGGACGTTTTATACTCTGCAATCAAATCTTGCTTTGACATATATGGCTTCAGGTCAGTATCACAAGGCCGAAAGTTTGTATGGCGAAATTATCGATCGCATTGAGAAAAATCCCAGTCAAGCGAAGCATCCTTTAGCGGCTGTCTATCTCAACAATTTAGCCATGGTCTATTTGCATCAAGCTGAGTTTGGTGGCGCTGAAAAATTGGCCAATCAGGCTTTGCAAATTTGGAGCGCTGCAAAAGGCAATGATCAAGCTGGCCGTGCTTATCCATTATCAAGTTTGCTAGAAGTGCACTTGCATAACGATGACTTAGCGGCCTGTGAACGCGATGCCGACTTGGCCTTGGCGCTTTCCACCCAGCCAGACCAGCCAATTTATATTGTGCCTGAAAGTCGCATCGGCGTTTATGTGCAATGCTTGCTCTACAAGGCTATTGTTTGCTTCCGCCAGGGTCGCATTGATGAAGCTAAACAGCTTAGCGCAGCTCTTCTAAGCGGTCATGCTGACGGTCTCTATCCACCATTCGGTTACAGCATTCCTGGTTTGAATTATCTTGCTTGTGAATTCATGGCCATTGGTGACAATTCATCGGCTGAGAGGTTTTTAGAGATTGCGTACGAAATATTGAAAGTGCATCCATTTCATGGGGATGGCCCAGTTTTGTTGAGTACTTTTGAATCGCTTCTAATTAGTACAGAAAGAAGTGATGAGATTGCTGACTTGAAGAATTGGGTACGACCAAGCAAAATGCTCTTGGAAGGCTGACTTTGAGAGATAATCGCGCTCTTGGTATATACTTGTTCGAGTAGAAAATTATCTGTCCTGGAGATGTCCGAGAAACAGATGTCAGAGAAGATGAAGGCAATTCTAAAAGACGGTTCATCACTTGCTGTGAAGGACGTTGCTCAGCCGCAGTTGGCCCAAGATGGCGACGTCATTGTTCAGGTCATGCTGGCTGGTCTTTGCCGCACCGACCTCTATGCTGCCGAGGGGAAGCTGAAGACACCAGAGAAACTGATTTTAGGCCATGAGTTTGCTGGTATTGTCACTGATGCTCAAACCGATAGTTTTAAGGCTGGTGATCGCATTTGCGTCAATCCACTGCTTTCTTGCGGCCAGTGTGCCCATTGTCATAAAGGCGCTCAAGGAGCCTGCGCTAAAGCTGAGTTTATAGGAATCGACCGCAACGGCTGCTTTGCTGGCTACATTGTTGTTCCTCAAGAAGCCATTTTTCGAATTCCTCAGGCTATGCCTTATCTCGAAGCCGCTTACGCTGAGCCAGTTGCAGCTTCGCTTGCTGTCTTCAAGAGTGGTATTTCTCCCGCTGAGAAAGGTGTAATATTTGGTGCTAATCGCTTCTCTCAGTTAATGCAAAGAATTATGCGCTTGTATGGTTTCGAGAATATTGATCTCTACGATCCGGTTGCTCAGAAGGGCCAATTAGAAGACAGTTCATACGACTATGTCATTGAAACTGCTATAAATACCGAAATATTTAGCGAGCTGGTGGCCAAAGTAAAACCAGGCGGCAAGATCATCTTAAAGAGTCGAAATCATGATTCAGTTAGTTTTCGCATGAACGAAGTGATCAAAAAAGAACCAATTTTCCATCTGGTCAACTATGGCTCCTTTCAAGAGTCAATTGATTTATTGGCGAGTGGAAAGCTCGACATATCAAACTTGGTAGACGGCATCTATACATTAGAGAAGTATGCTCCGGTGTTTGCCAGCTCAAAAGAGAGTGAGTCTCTCAAACCATTTTTTGCCCCCTGGGATTAGGTAAACAGCAGTACAGGCGGATTACTAAATGTGCGGAATTTTTGCAGTTCATATCGGCGCCCGAGACAGCGGGGCAACCGTATCTGAACCTGTAGTTATGGCCGCTCTCAACGCCATCAATCATCGCGGCCCTGACGGTAAAGGCATTTATATCTCACCTAGTGGCGCTGTTGCCCTTGGTCATACTCGCTTAGCTACAGTTGGCATAGCCACTGGCGCCCAACCAATTAGCAGCGAAGACGGCCGTATTCATATGATCGTCAACGGTGAGTTCTACGACTTTGAGGCCATCCGCTCTGAGCTTCAAGCAAAAGGCTACAAGTTTAAAACCACTGGCGACAGTGAGATTGCCCTGCATTTATATGAAGAATACGGCATTGATTGTCTTAAGCACTTGCGTGGCGAATTTGCTCTTGTGATTTGGGATGAGAATAAGCAACAGCTTTTTGTTGCTCGGGACC
>LNEX01000040.1 GCA_001464165.1 bacterium Ga0077546 | reverse complement strand
CCTTCGCATAACTGAGCCGCAAGGGTTCACCGCTTTCTTGCATAAAGTACATTAGCTTGTGAATTTCGAGCGCGCTAATACCTGGCTCTAGCAATGCTTTTTGACATTGATCAATCAGCCTAATCAAGGCTGCGCGACCGGCTGTCATTTGCGGAATCTTTTGTGTGGGCCTAACTTCCTTTGTGTCTGTGTCAGCAGCAGGTTCAAATACAATTACTTGCGTTGCGCTGACACGCTCGGAGAATCTCTCGATCAGTGGTCTAACGTCATTCCAGTTTAGACCTCCAAGACCGCAACCCAGCGGCGGAATTGCAACCGATTTTAACTGGCACTGCTCAACTGTTTCTGCCAACGCTGAAAGGCCCAGCTCTATGTCTTCAATGCGGCTATTTGTTTTCCAGTGACGCTTAGTCGGAAAATTGATGATATAGCGAGGGCTTGTTAAATCACTCACTTTGACAACAAACATTTTTCCTGGTTGAACTAGTCCATCCTTGCAAGCATGGGCATAGTCTTTGAAATTTTGAGGATAGACTTTCTTAAATTCGGCCGCTATGCCACGACCCATTACACCAACACAGTTGACAGTGTTGACCAGGCCATCTGCTGGTTCGTTAAAAATGTTGCCAGTCTTAAACTCAATCACTTTGATTCTTCTTCAATTAGTAGTACCAGCCTGGTTGAATCTCAATAGCTGGCTTGTGATGTTGTCGGGACACAATATTGTTTACTTGAGTAAGTAAACTGCCTTCTGACATTATTCCAATTCTCTCGAACAAAGTCCAAGGAAATTGTTCTTCGATTAGGAATTCTGCTTGCTTGCCTGCTTTGTAGTCAGAATTAGCTTCTGGGCCACCCCATTGACGACTATCTATGGCGTCCCAGTTCAGTTCGTTCAACTTCCTAAGGTCAGCTCGGTCGTCAAAATAGTGCGAACCGGCATTTGACAGTGTGAAGGCCCATCGCTTTCCTGATATGTTGGCCCACTCGACGGCTTCGCCTAAATCGGCTTCGAGATGAATAATATTGGCCTGGCCCCCTTTGTAGTCTAGATGTTGGTTCCTGGTATGAATGGTGAAGAGCATTATTGAGCGGGGACAGAAATAGAAAGGCACGCAGTCGCCTACGCAAAGACCTGGACGACTATCTAGTAATTTTTCTAATCGCCTTGCCTTAATGCTTGCCATTCCAATGTTTGTACCAGATAGGTTTAACTGCTGCGCAATTCTGTCTGAGAACAAGAAACCGGCATTGCAGATCGACTCTAGCTTGTCTAGGTGAACGATATGATAGATTTTAGGGTTGGATGGTACAGGCGACATTTCTTTCTCTCGCTTCAATTCACAGTGGTGAGAACTGCTTTGCGCTTAGTGTTCGTTCAATGCCAAGTCCGACGCCGGTTTGACCTGCTTCCTGAAAGGTGAACAGGTGTGAGCGCAATCGTGCACCACGGTTTATCAGCGAAATTGGATACTTAAAATTGCGACCTGGCTATCTCATTTCGAGAAGATGCTTTTGTGCCCCTTTTCGCCAGATCCTAGAGTAATTTCTAGCCTACAACCGCATTGTTCTAGATGCAAGCGCTATGCCTGCAGAATTTTAGTTCAATTTTCTGCACGAACATTTTGTGGTATGTATCCATCATGAGCAATTGCCAGTTATTAGCTCGAATAACAACTGATAGGGTGAGTGCTGCGGCTCTAACCTATCGATTTTTGCTTGTGGCCGTTGCTCTCTTGCCGCTTGATGTTCTGCTGGCGTATCCAGTTTTTGCACAGCAACCTATGTATGTTTAATAGAGTTGACATTGAAGGTGACCCGTTCACATCAAAGGAATCGGCGTCCGCGGGATTTCCACCGAAGATGATTCCCGGGAGAGCAAAGTCGAGGCTCATGTGTTTCAAGATAGAAAGCAATTCCAAAGGGCAATTGTTTATCAGGCCAGTACGGAAGAGAGTCAAGATACTCGGGCTTCCTGAAAATAAAGTCAGATTTTTCTTTGGTTCACCTCTTAGTATTAGAAAGTATGACAAGCGAGTAGAGACTGCCAATCTTGACCTTGTATTCGAATATCCTTGCTACAACGATTCTCGGCTAAATAAGCTCATCCTAGGCTTTGAAAATCAAGTTGTGCGCAGAGCAGTAGTGGTCCCACTAAGTTCTAAAGCCGAGGAGTAAAACTATGGCCGTGCTGAAGCATCCATGTTGAGCAATTGCCAGTTATTAGCTCGAATAACAACTGATAGGGCTAGTATTACTGCTTTAACCTATCGATCTTTGCTTGTGGCCTTTGCTCTCTTGCCGCTTGATGTTCTGCTGGCGTATCCAGTTTTTGCACAGCAACCTATGTATATTGGTGATTTCTACGGTCCGTCAGAAAGGAGCGTATATAGTCCACCTGGGCTTAATAGAGGTGATCCCTATCTTCCGCAGGGGGTGGTGCCTGCGGGACGTCCATCCAAAATAATTCCCGCGAGAGAAAAGGGCTTCGTCGATTTTCTCAAGGTGGAGAAGAATTCCAAAGGGCAATTATTTATAAAGTCAGATGACAAGAAAGTTTTTCTACTCAAGCTTTCTGAGGCTCAAGTCCGATTTTTCTTTGGTGCACCTAACATAGTGAAAAAGTATGACAAACGAGTAAAGACTGCCAAGCTCGACCAAGTATTCGAATATGTATGCTACAACGATGACCTCTTAAGCAAGCTCTTTATCGGCTTTGAGAAAAAAGTTGTTTGCAGAGCTGTGGTGAAACATTGGGACGATACAATGGGCACACCAGGTTTGGGAACTGGGCACACCCAGAAGGATTTATGTCCTTAGTGGCATGATTTGCCGCAAGCGCACATTCAATTGCAGTGAATTGATAGAATATTTGCAATTGTTATGCTGGGCGAATGGAGAGCAACGCGATGTCAGACGGATCCACAAGAGAAGCGCCCAGTTGGTATAGAGTAGAAAGTTGTTTCCAGTGCCGGCAAGACACCAAGCAGCTTCTCCACGGATACGATGAAGACGGGAACTTGTGGAAAGGTCACGTGTGCGAATGTCGCGGTTTTAAGTGCACCGTATGTGAGCGGCTTTGGGACCAACAGAAGGACTGTTGTCGCTAAGTTATAGCTTGAGGTGCTTCGAACTGCATTCTAGTCTCCGAATATTCTAATGATTAGGACGTTCTGCAGGCCGGCTTAAAATTCCTAATCTACTTCCGTCTTGTAGACGTGGACATTATTCCAACGAATGGTTTTGAAT
>LNEX01000039.1 GCA_001464165.1 bacterium Ga0077546 | reverse complement strand
ACGTCCAGGGTAATGCTGCGCTCGGTCCAGTCAGTCGTTCCCTTTATTGGCCGGTCGTGCATGTTGTCGAATGAAAGAAGGCCATTACTTACACTATTGCTTCCACCAGTTCCTCCACCAGTAGTCCCGTTTACGCGCATCCATACACCGGCCCAGTCTTTAACGTCTCTAGTTTTCGTGTAACATGTTAATTTGACTTTCTTGCCTAAAAATTTGTCGGCTGAAAAAACCTGCATGAGGGTGCCGTTTCCCTTAACGCTTGATGCTATCGATTTAATGTAACCAGATGCGGTGCTGTTG
The DNA here is from genome assembly GCA_001464165.1 of bacterium Ga0077546. Next base: position 8,414 of record LNEX01000039.1, on the reverse strand, counting down.
TGGGTGACGCTTTTGTCTGCACCCATTTCGTATTGCGTCGGGGTTGTGCCAGCGCGAATCCATCCTTTGGGGAGCACTCCAGGTGACCTTCTATTTTCATTTAGCGCTCTACCTAAAACGTCTTTATCGGCCACGGGATAATCATCTACTAGATTGCTTGCTTTCCTGGAGCTGGCATGCAGAGCTAAATCTTTGAAGGTGTCGCGATGCTCGCTCACAAATTTATCAAAGGCAGTTTTAGAACGCGAAAATTCGCTCACTGGAGTTTGCTCTAGTTTGGCTAAATTCCTCTTCACCTCTAGCAAGTATTGATGCCATTCTGGCTCAATTTTGGCTATTGGTTTATCAAAGGATGCTTCTAAAAATGTGCCATAGCCTCGCCGATCGTTGGCTGCCACCAGGTTTACGTAGCGCTTCAGCTTTTCTTTCTGGAAAATGAACATTGAAAGCAGCCGCTCTTCGCTTTGAGTGTCGCTTTTGTCCTCTTGTGAAAGTTTCATCAGCTTTGACAGAGTAAGATCTGGTAACGATTGAGCTGCTTGCTTTAATCTCCAGGGGGTATGATAGCCCCAGTATAGGGCTGTGTTACCGTGATCTCGATAGCCGAAAATCTTCTCAAAAAAGGCAATCAAGCCTGAGAATGAGTCGTCATTTTCTAGTTGGTTATGAGCGATGTGAGCAAATAGGACGTGACCAACAGTGCCTAAACCGCTGTCTGTATAGAAGACTAGAGCATTGCGTTTGGGCAATATAGTACCAGTGCATATTTCTTGGTGGTCCATTTGCTCTTGTAAAAACTTCTGCTGTGAGACCTTGTCTGGCATCATGTAAACGTTAACTGGTCCTGGCCAATCAAGCTTTAGTAGATCCGCATTGATGCGAGTGAGAAAGCTTTCGGCAAATACTGCCACAAGTTTTGCCCATTCTTCGTTTTTGTTGCTCTCACTCTTGTAGGCGCTTTTGAAATCAGTCTTGTAGAAGATGGCAAAATGCTTGGTGTCTATGCGGTGATGGAAAAATTTCTGAGCTGGGTCAAACATATTGGCATAGACAAGATCGCGGTTCGGCACTACTGCACGTCCCGAGTCGACAAAACCCAGTTGTTTTGCTTTGGCTGCAGCTGGAGCTGCTAAGGCCATGTTTTTCAAAGCGTTAGCCGATTCTGCACGCCAGTGGTAGGCTGAGCCGCCGCAGCCTCTGGGGTCAATGGCAATAGCTTTGGCGCAGTCGGCTAGGCAGTCAACGAATTGTCTCTGGCGAAACTTAATTTCTGCCCGGTTTGCATAAGCAAGAAGCTTTTGTTCAGGCGTGATTGTGGCAATTTTTAGAATTTGGTCAAGATCGTTAATTGCTTCGCCGTCCTGGGCCAGCATGTAATGGCAGTTGGCGCGTTGGAACAGTTTGTCTATGATATTGTCTTGGCTCAGTGCCATAGATTTTTCTATGTCAGCTAGAGCGGTCAAGTATTGTTTCGATGAAAGGTAAGTATTGGAGCGGAGAAAGTAAGCGGCTGCATTGTCTTTATCAAGTTCAATGATGTAATTGAGGTCTAGCATTGCCGCAGCATCGTTGCCCAGGGCATACTGTAGTGAGGCCCGTTGAAACAACTTTTTGATGTCATTGGGACTGCTTATGAGCTTTTCGCTTACTAAATCAAGCGCTCGAACCAAGTCGGCAGTTTTGTGTTGAGCCGCGGCTGTCGGAAGTGCTAATAAGCCTGCGAGTATGACGCTAAGAAGAGCTGCTTGAAGCTGATGGCGATTGCGACTGCTCATTTATCTAACTGCTCGCTTCTCACTTTACCTTTGATTCTCCCGAGAGAATATCATGCCCTACTAGAAACTCCTGCTATTTAGGCCTTCAGCGTTAATTTGCCGCTGTTTTTCTTGAAAAGTATTAGCCAAAATAGACTAAGATACATAGATTGCAGCTGAGGATGAAGATGCACTGGCGGTTGCTAACTAGTTGTTTAGTCTCACTTTACTGTTCAGTCGGTGCCGTCCTTGCCATAGAAGAAAGCGAGTTCTATAGACAGGGAACATTACTATTCAAGAAGCAGGAGTATTTGCAAGCCTTTGACAGCTTTGCTAAGGCTGTGCAAACGCAACCAGATAACGCTGAGGCTGCCTACTATTTAGCGGTTACCTTGCATCACCTAGGCCACCTTGATAAGGCCAAAGAACAGTACAAAATTGTGGTGGACGGTTTTCCCGGCACAGCTGCAGCACAACAAGCGGCCACGATTTTGCGCCAGTTGTCTGTGGCAAAGCAGGCAGAGTCAGCAGGGCTGCCTAAGGAGACTTGGGTTAAGTATGAGCGCCGCGGCAATTCAATTGAGGTTGATGGCCTGGTAAATAATCACCCTGTTAAGTTCGATTTTGACACGGGGGCAGAGCGTTGTTTGCTGACGCCAGTTCAGCTTAAGCAATTGGGGCTGCCAATGCCAACAGGCTCCCCGAGCGGTTATGGTGCAGGAATCGGCCAGACTAAACCGATTCCTGTTTGGCATACTAATGTTGACTTGAAAGTTGGTCGTATCGAAAGGCGCAATTTCCCGATCTTGGTCAGCAGTGTACCTATGGACTTTCCCCTGCTTGGTCAAGACTTCTATTGCGATTTTGAATACAGTATCGATACAGCCAGTAAAACTATTTCGTTTCGCCAGCATGGCCTTGATTCTAGTGCTGTTGCGAAGAAGGCCGCCCCGCCTCTAACTGTCGACTCTGCTGGTCACTATGTCTTTAGTGTGCCTTTTGTCAAAGAAGGCAATTCTTTGATTGTGTCGGCCTTGATAAATGGCAAAAATGTACCCATGGTTTTTGATACAGGTGCTGTCTTTTGTTTGTTTTCTAAGAGTGAAGCTAGTCATGCTGGCATCAGCATAGACACTCGTCGGCCAGCCTTTCCTATTTCTGGTCTTAGTGGTCAGACCATGGCTCAGGTTGGTGTCATTGGTAATATCAAGTTAGGGCCTATTGAAAGGCACAATTTTGCCATAGGAATTAGCGATCAGGCCAATACTGCTAAGCCACTTCTGGGCCAAGACTTTGTTGGCGACTGGAATTACACCATTGATAATCAACAGCAAGTTATTCGCTTTACAAAAGGTTTGCAGTAGAAGTGGCACGATTTATCAGCTTATTTTTTTGCTTGTCTCTCGGCTTGACTCTTTGTGCATTAGAGTGCTTTGCCCGGGGCGAGTATCAAACGGCCCTAGAACTGTACGGACGAAAACAATATTTGCCTGCGGCTCAGAGTTTTGAGAGTGCTTCATTGAGTGAGCCAACCAATGTATCGGCAAATTACTATGCAGGCTATTGCTTTTATCTCGCTGGGCGTAGAAGTGAGGCCATCTCTAGCTTTTGGCGTCTAGCTCGAGCTTTCCCTACACGCCGAGAAGGTATACAAGCGCTGGCTTATCTGAAGCAGATCGATGGGGATTTTGCTAAGCACTATGCCAGCACAAGTCTGTCGGTGGCAGGTAACCAGGTGCAGGGTAGCCTCAGTCGTGCCAGTGCTGGAGTGTCAGCCAGCCAGTCACAGTCGAACAACGAGAAATTGGTGCCCAAGCTTTCGGCCAAGGAAATCGTAGAGCGTTTGGTGGAGGTTAAGCCTTCAGCTGGCAAAAATCCCAATGTTTCCCCGTCATTTATTCGTCTCGTCAAAGATTTGGTTGTGGCCATGCCTCTTCCAGTGCTTAGGCTCCTGCTAGATCAAGGCGCAAGAATAGTAGTAGTTTCATCCGCAGTTGAGCATGACATGCGTATTCAGAATACAGCGCCACGTGGCTGGGATTCGAGTTTTAGCTGGAAAGAGTCGCCGGCACTGACACAAGGCAGCAAAGTGGTAATGTCTCAGTTCAGAGCTGACAGTCGCAGTGGCGAGGCTATTAGTACTACTGAAGAAATTGGGGTACTACGTCACGAAACCGGCCATGCTGTTGATTATTGTCTCGGTCAGTTTAGTGACTCACCTGAGTTTAAGCATGCCTATGCCTTAGAGGCAGCGAGGGTGCCAGACGAACACAAACAACGGCTTGATTACTTCTTGCAAAAATCTAGCACTGGTCCGTCAGAGACTTTTGCAGAGCTATTTTGTTATAGCACTGGCGGTGAAACCGATGCCGGTCGCAAAGAGAGTTGTGAACTGGTGCATAAGTATTTCCCTCAGTGCGAGCTATTGATGACCAAGCGTCTTGCTGCTTTAGGGCAATAGTGATTTTTCTTGTTTATGGTTGTTCAGTTCTCTTAACCATCAACTTGAAAGTCGCGTTTACCTTCAATTAGTGTTTGCTTGAAAAACTCGATCATTCGTTTCACTTCTTGCTCAGAACCTAGCTGGTGACTCGCTCCTGCCACAACCACAAGTTTGGTTGGCACGCCAGCCTTTTGTAATTTTTCTGCTAGCTCTTGGCTTTGAGCAAAGGGAACAAGATCGTCGATGTCACCATGAACAATCAAGAATGGTGGATCACCTTTGCTAACATGGTTGACAGGACTAGCTTCTGCCGCTAGTTCTTGCTTGTCTGTCGCTAGGCCCCCCAATAGTTTTGCCACTGGACCGTTAGCTGTATCGTAGTCAATTCGTGTTCTCGAACCGGCCTGGTCCTTTACTGACATTAGGTTAGTAATACCGCACCAATCACAAACGGCTTGAACTTGGCTGGCCTTTTCTATTTCAGATTGTTCAGCTCCGTTGTGATCTCCACTTCGGGTACCTAGCAGTGCCGCTAAGTGCCCCCCGGCTGAGATTCCCCAGACACCAATGTGATCTGGGTCGAAGCCATAATCATGCGCCTTTGAGCGCAGAAAGGCAATTGCTCTTTGACAGTCTTCGAGTTGCGCTGGGTATTGTGCTTTGTCTGTGAAGCGGTAGTTAAGAGTAGCTACGGCAAAGCCATTTTGAGCTAATAGTAAGGCTACGTCGTTACCTTCGCTTTTATCGCCTTGTAGCCAGGCACCACCGTGAATGAACACTACTAGCGGAATCAAAGGATAAGGCTTAGTCGGTACATATAAATCGAGAATTTGATTATTTGCAACTGGTTGCGATTTATCACTGATATAAGAGATGTCTCGTAAGACACGCACACTGCCTGCGCCTTTGCTGTCATTAGTCTTGGTCACAAAGGGAATCGCTATAATGCAGAGCACTGAAAGGCTAATTAAAATTTTGCGGGTGCGCATGGTTACCGATTTTTCCTAGTCGCTATAATTTTCTAGTTCAATTAAAAGCTCTCGCATAGTTTGATGTCTATCTTGCGCATGCTTTTTCAAAGTTTTCATGATTGTGCGACTGAGCCTGTGCGGTACTTTTACTCCGGGGCAAGCTTCGGCTAAATCTTGTGGTAAGTCGGTAACATGCATGCTCATTGTTTCAGCAGAGTTAGTGCCCAAAATCGGCAGCTTGCCTGAGATCGTGTGGTACATCAAGACCCCAAGGCAATATATGTCAGAGCGGGCATCAAGTTTGTTGCCTAATATTTGCTCTGGGCTCATGTAGGCTGGTGTGCCCAAGACCTCACCGTCCATTGTCAGTTTTTTTGAGTTTTTGGAGGGCTCATTGACATACTTAGCGATACCAAAATCGACAAGTTTGACGAATTCTGGATTCCAGGCTGTGTGCATCAGAACTACGTTTTCTGGTTTGATATCGCGGTGCAAAATTCCCTTTGAATGTGCATGCTCTAGAGCTGAAGCCATTTGCAAAAAGATTGCTACAGCTCTTGCTATGGGCAGCTTGCCGTGGCGCTGGAGGATGTCTTTGAGATTGGTACCTTCGACAAAGTCCATAACCAGGAAAGGAGTATGATTTTGCGAAATGCCAAAGTCATAGACAACCACAATATTGGGATGACTCATCGAGCTGGCAGCTTGCGCTTCTCTTTGAAACCGGTGAAAATTGGTCTCGTCTTTCTGGACCTCTCCAAACAGAACTTTTACGGCTACGGTTTTTTCAATGACCAAGTGCCTGGCCATGTAGACCACCCCTAGGGCGCCACGGCCAACCTCACAGATAATTTCGTATCGATCAGCCAGTATTGCACCGACTAGAGAGCTATTCGACAATTTCTCCTCCGCGAAGGCTTCCACAGGGGTAAGATAGCTCCATGCAAGTGGTCATGTGAAAACTCACGAAATAGTAATAGACCAAAGACCCAAATATTAAACCCTTTAGAGGATAAGTTAAATATGAGCTTACCAAAACTGACCAGAGATGAGGATGAAAACTCCGATATTCCTATTCTCAATCCTGGTAAAACCACGGTCTTTGGCACCCCTATTGATACTAATATTGCCAGTGCTCTGGCTTATCTTCCCTTGGGGCCATTGGCTCTTGTGGCGGGCTACGTATTGCTCAACTCGCCGTCAGAAAGTCCGGCTTTTAACCGTTACCACGCCATGCAGGGTCTGGTATTTACTGGAGCCATGCTTGCTGTTTTTGTCATCAATAATATCCTTACTGGCTTTCTTGGCATTATTCCTATCATCGGCGCCTTTCTCGCCATTCCCCTTGGTCTATTGGGCGGTCTGCTCGCTCTGGTCTACATGATTGTCGGCGTAAAGCTGGCTTACGACACCTATAATGGCAAATCTCATAAACTGCCTTATATCTCTAAGTATGTAGATCTGTTCCTCGATAAAACTAAGTAGGTCTAGATGGTTTAGGCCCAATATTAGAGAATAATCTTTAGGCTCTGTTTGAACTGCATATTGAGCTCTGGTTTTAGGTCAGAGTTCACTTTCGCTAAACTGTTTTTTGGCCCTTTTCGCCCGAGCACCAGATAGAGTCGGTACTCACCGCTTTGTTCACCGGCGGCTGGTGAGAGATCTTGATTGTCTTTAAACTGAGGGCTGCTAGAACTATGGTTTTTCGCCGGGGGCTTGCATTGAGAGTGTGTCACTCGAAGAACTGTTTTGTCGGTCACCCTCATATCGCCGTCAGTGCTCCACTTACCTAGGGAAAACCCCCACAGAGCTGGAGTCATTTGCTGCTTTTCTTGAGCCTTTAGTCGATACTGACCGAATACTAGGGCTCCTTCTGATTTCTCGCTCGTGGTCAGACCTAGGGTGTTTTCTGCATCACCGTCAAAATGAACAGCCGCTAGTGGCACTCTGACAAAACGCCACTGGCGAAGTTGGCTCAAGGGTACGGCGGCTGCCCGAGCGGCTTCGTAGACTACGGCTGACTCAGAGGGCTCTTTTATTTCTTTGTCTACTGCGGGAATGAGCAGCTCTGGTTTGCTCTTTAGTTCTAGGCCGTTGATTTTAATTGTGCTATTTTCAATGTCTGGGTTGCCATCAACTATTATTGCTGCCCAATTCTCGTTTGTTTGTAGATCTTGGTGCCGGTCTTTGGGAAAATTCTGAGCGATAAGTTGGGGAATTCTAAAGCGCCTTTCAATAGTTTGACCTGGTCCTAGTTGGCAATACCACTCAAGTGGTGCGGCGTACTGTTCTTTTAAATGTAAGAAAGCAAAACTGACTAAGAAGGCGGCAGAGAGAATGATATACGAGAAGTAGCCACCAGGCAGAAGTTTGCCACCAACCCGTTTTGCTTCGGCTGCTCGACAGCAGGCGGTGAGCCAAACGGCAAAGCTAAGGGCCAATGCCAAGTTGACGCAGGTGGTGGCTGCTTCTATGCTGCCTAAGGGCTTAACCAGAAGGGGAGCCAGCTCAATGCGATTGATAACGACAAATAGCATTGCCAGAACACAGCTAGCCCCAAGTGCGCGTGAATGCCAGGTGTGCTCTAAGTGGTCAAGGCCAATTATAGTTAGGACCATTACCCAGGCCATTGCGGGGAAGGCATAACGACTTTGTGCTTCAAAGAGGACGAAGATTAGACTTGATGCCACCATCAGTAGTGATGAAATCTTGATTAGATCATTGCCGCTCAACTGTCTTATGTTTGTTCGCAAAATTCGTTCCATTACTAAAAGATAGACAGCGCCTAGGCCACCGCCTAACAGTAAGAGTTGATGAATTAGAACTTGAGCTGGTTTTGCTAGGCCGAGACTGTTGTAATAGAAGTCGTTCCAACTGTTGCGAAAAAGGCGCTCTACTTTTCGGGCAAAGAGAGCGCTTAATTCAAGTGGATTGTCCCTGAAAGCATTAGCAATGGTGATGTTTGGTTTGTCGTGTTCGACCAAATTAACATATTCGGTTTTGGGGTATGGTGCCCAACCGTCAACATCGCGGTCTAAGCCAATTGATATATTGAAGCCGGGCATTCTTTCTGGTAAGAGTGTTCGGTGGTTCATGGTGGCTTGGGTGAACATCAACCATGGTGTGACAGTGATGAATGCCCCAGTGGCAAAGACACCTACGAGTGTCATGGCTCTGTACATTGGGCGCAAGTTCAAAAGGGTCAGCCCTATAATGATCATAGCCACCGGCGCCATTACGGCTTTG
>LNEX01000038.1 GCA_001464165.1 bacterium Ga0077546 | reverse complement strand
TCTTCTTTAGAAAGCGAACCTGGTGAAGGCTCAGCCAACAAAGTCACCTTCTTGCAGGATCAAAATGAGCATGTCGCTCTCTCGGTGCAGTGCGACAAAGATAGCCTAGTGGTGCTAAACGACCGCTTTTATCCTGGCTGGAAGGCAAAAGTTGATTCTGTACCTGCCACTATCTATCGTGCCAACGGCTTTATGCGATCTGTTTATGTCACTAAGGGCTCACATCTAGTTGAGTTTGACTTCCGCCCCGATAGCCTGCGTTTTGGAATTTATTTAGCGGCTTTAGCGACATTGATAACACTAGGTTTGGCCATAGTTTCACTGGCGAAACCAGCGAAGTGGCTTTTTAGATTTCTCACAACTGGCCAAAAATAGGCGATACTAGAGAAGGGATGGTCATCTATCCGCCTTGGCAGTCTGTTGATGCTGATGGCCAAGCCTCAGCTATGGGCTATAGCTTCTTGTGGAAGCCTCCGGAAGTGCAAAATGTTGCCCATGCCAATTTGCTTGGTCTAGATATAAATGTCAAGTTGAAGTCAACAACAGCCGATTCTATCGATTACGGGCGCCTGCTTGTGCAAGAGGCTGTAGTGGCGGTGGTTATTGGCGGCTTGTTTGTACTTGGGGCAAAAAGTTCTAAGTAGTCAACCGCTGGCGAAGCGTACTTATCCAGCGCTAAGGAAATAATTGAAGTCTGAGAGGTAGCGAAGTCTAGAGGTTCAAATACCTTAGGAGTACCTTAAGGGTTTATGTGCCTAATACGTGTCAAATAGTTACCGCAAGTGGATGCGGTAGAAAAGAACAAGCCATACCTTTTGTCACGAATAGACAAGCCAATCTTCGCTACAATCAAACAGGGCCTCAAGGACAATTGGTTACACTCAGTGGCGAGTGAGCATGCCAAGAACGAGCGCAATAATCACGGCGCCAATCACAGTCGGAAGAAAGAACAAAATCACCGGACCGTAGACGGCTAATGAAGTCCTTGCCCTCGATATTTTATGCAAGGCTTGAATACCTCGAATAAAAATGAAGCAGCCGTAAAGCGGCAAGACCATCGGCAAAGTCAAAAAAAAAGGGTCGACGCAGCAAGAAACAAACCACTGTACTAACGATTTGCTGGAATCGCCGTAAGGTATTACGACTCTCATAGTGGCCACGATCAGGTTGCAGATTCCAACCACAATAAATTGCGCACTGCAATAATTGGCGCTCACTAGAGTGTCTATGAAAGCACCCTTGCTCCTGAAGATCTTGAGCACAATGTGCATGACCATGGCGAATACATAATTCCATCCAATGAGCGCCAATACCTTCTGTACTATTTGGGGGAAGTAGTAGGTGATTTCACCGCTGTAAAATGCAATGTATTCTGTGATTGTCACCATCACGGCTGTCACGAAAAGAAAAGTGGTAGCTTGCGCTAGCCTGTACTCTGGTGGCTCTTCAAATGCCGGAGACTTGAAAAATCTTGATGGACTAAGAATTAGTGCCCGTGCTGCTGACGGAAAACCGCGCAAAGCCTTCATGCATTCAGCAAAGAAGGCTGCTCCTCTTAGTTCCGGTATTTTTTGTTCAGTTGAATCTAGAGTCATTATGAATCCATTGCTTTGCTAAATAATTTCTGAACTTCATTCCTTTATGCCACTTTCTCGCGGGAAATGCAACTACAAGATTGTTTGTGTCTGTTCGGTTAGTTGAAAGACAATCCTGATTTCCTGTACTTTTGGTGCTTTAAAGTTCAGAAATGGGAGAAGAAAAGATGCCACCGCCAACGCCACTAAGTTTTTCGATCAAAGAAAATCAAAAATCTCTGCGCCCTCTTCACCTTTAAGTGGTCGAATGATGTGCCACAAAATATACCGCCAGAATTATCTGCCAGCGGCTGATATGGCTCGTTAAAATTGAAAAGGACCATGGTGTTAGCATTTTGAACTTCGCATATGATCCCATCACCTAAAGCAAAGTGAGATCGACTAAAATATGAAATCGCGATTGTCAAAGCAGGAAGTTATGCAAAGTAGAAAAGGTTTTTGGTTAGGATTTGCCCCCGCCCTATTATCGACCATTGTATCCATCGTGACTCCAGGAGCCGCTCTGGCCGCTGAAAGCACCATGCCTGCAAGTTATGTCGAAATCATCAAACCCGAGCTTGCCGCCAAATATTCATACATTGAAGACGGCGAATATACAAAAGCTCTAAACATTCCAACCTATCAATGGATGCCGGTGGGCACAAGGCCCAAGGCAATCTTCATTGGCATTCATGGGCTAACTCTTCATGGCAGGCGTTTTCGTGTGCTGGCTCGCAGCTTGGCAGTAAATGGCATGGGTTTCATCGCCATAGACATGCGAGGATTTGGCCGCTGCCATTTCGACCAAAGAAAACAATTCAGTACTGCTGATGATGACCGAACCAAAGTCAATCACGAGAAAAGCTACGAAGAAATCGTAGAGCTGGCGAAACTGGTCAAAGCTAAATATCCAGAAACCCGCGTCATCGCGCTGGGTGAGAGCCTCGGCTGCACATTCTGTGTGCGCCTGGCGGCCGAGCATCCTGAGCTGGTCATGGGCACTGTTCTATCGGCTCCAGCAACTGCTTTGAACAAAGATATGTATGCCGGACGCGGACAAATAAGACAAGGCATTAAAGCGATTGTTACGCCATCGCATGAATTAAGCTTGAAATCATTTTTTGCCAATCTCTGCTCGTCGCGCGTAGAAGTGCAAAAAGAAATGACTGATGACCCATTGACTCGCAAAGAACTGACATTAAAAGCGCTTCTTTCAACCGATGCATTTTGTGCAAAAACCGATAACTTCGGTAAATCGACTTCGCCTAAACTAGCAGTGCTTATCTTGCAGGGTAGCGCGGATGGCTGTGTTTCACCGGAGCACGTGACCAAGCTGATGAACGCTATGCCTTCTGACGATCAGACTTTGGCCTGGCGTGGAAATTATGGACACCTGCAGTTAGAAACCATGTATTTGCGCGCAGCTTCGGTGAATGCCATAGTCAATTGGTTGACCGATCACAGCCATGATCAATTAGCAAAGCTTGAAGGTTTGAATCAAAACATCACGGACCTTGGTGGCACCGTCACCAGGTAGTGACAAAAAAAACGAGATGCCGATCATGCGCTTTGTTGACGTCCACTTACTTTCTGTCGGAGACCCATCCATAGAATCAATAAGAACGGTTTTTTCTGTGGCTTGAAAATTGATTGGCAACTACCTTCGAGTTCGAGGGTGAGCTACTTGCGAGTGCCATATCCGCCACCTTACTGTAGTGTTATCGTAGGTGATGACCAAGAGCTGTATGTGCTGGTGAATCCGGCTTGGCTGGAGCATGTTAATGTTCGTATATATGATTTGAGTCTAATGGCCGAAACTGTTATGCTTTAAAAATGCCCTCGTAGTTCAGTTGGATAGAACACCTCCGTCCTAAGGAGGGTGTCGGGCGTTCGAGTCGCTCCGAGGGTGAACTTTTCAGGGGATAGCAAAATGGCGCCCCCACGCTGCCCCTACATTTCTCAGTAACTGAAACTCAATTTTATTGGCTAATCACGAGCTAAGGGCAAACGGTTGAAATGACAGTGGAGGCCGTAAGTGACATTAGTCCGCAAAAGCATTATAAGGCTGGCACTCGGGGCTTTTCTGTGCGTCATTTTCAGCTTTAGTTTCAGTTTTAGTTCCTTTGCCATTGAAGCGAAAGCGCTTGCAGAAAGCAGTGCGCCAGACGTTCCCCGCAAAAACCATGAAGCCAGCCTTCCAATAGATGACCAAGAAGTTGGCTCCAAGCAGCTACGTATCCCGACCAAGGCTGCTAAAAATGCCCCATGCCTTTCTTGGCTGCCGCCTGCCGATGTCAAGCCCAGGGTGGCTATGTTATGTATTCATGGATTTAGCTTGCACAAAGGTTGTTATGCCGCCTTTGGCAAGGAGATGGCCAAGAATGGCATTGCCACTTACGCGACAGATTTGCGAGGTTTCGGCGAACTAAAAGACTACAATAACCGCGAAGGAATGGATTTTGACGGTGATCTAGTCGATATCAAAGCTACGCTCCAACAAATTCACAAGAATCACCCTGGTCTGCCTGTGATCTTACTAGGAGAGTCGCTGGGCGGTGCCATTGCGCTGCGAGCGACAGCACTCTATCCCGAACTGATTTCAGGGCTTATTTGTGCGGTGCCGGCGCGCGATCGTTTTGCCATGAGTGACAGCGAGAAAAAGGTCACCAAGACTTCCATTTTGAACACTATCACCGGTGATTATAGTAAGCCGATGGATGGTGCTGCCTTCGCTGCCGTGCAGAAAATTTCAGATAATGAAGATCTGCGCAGTGTGTGGAAAAACGACCCGCTGATGCGAACCTACTTTTCGGCAAAAGACTTTGTGCAATTCGACTTCTTTATGAAGGGCAATCTAGAAGTTGCCAAATTTATAAAGGACACGCCAGTTCTGTTTTTGCAAGGTACGGATGATAAATTGATTCGTCCTGAGGGAACTTGGAGGCTCTTCGAGCGCCTTGCCACGCCAAATCGCCAATTGGTTTTGAGCAAGAACTCAGAGCATCTGCTATTTGAAGAAAATCAGTTCAGACCCGATGACGTTGGTTTCGTGACGACGTGGATTGACAAAAATGTCTCTCCTTTAGATCCTGCTGTCGCTATTTCTATGGCTAAACTGCCCGTGGTGGCATCGATGAAAGAGTATTCGGGCAGCGAAATCGCGAGCGCAAGTTCTTCTCAGAATGGAGCAACCAGTACTACTCCTGCTGCTACTGCTCCTGTCGAGAAAGTCGCGACACTGCCGCCTCTGCCACAACCGACTGAATTTAAGCATCGACTAGCGTCGCAATCTCCGCAAATCAACTTTTGGATTGAACTGGACAGAAACGGTAAAGTCTTCCGCTGCAACAACAAAATGCAATTCAAAACAGGCGATAAGATTCGCTTCCATTTGATTCCGCAAAGCGATGGTTATGCCTACCTTGTCATGAAAGCAGGTACAACCGGCAAGAGCGATGTTCTCTTTCCGAACAGCCAATACGGTACTCAAAATTTTCTATCTCGTGGAAAAGATTACCCCATTCCTGCAACTGGATGGATGGAATTTGACCAACATCCTGGTACTGAGCAACTTGGACTTGTGTTTGCCAGTGAAAAAGTTGATGTCACGCCAGAGTCGCTTAAAAACCGTACTATGACTGCCTTTGTCTCTGCAGATGAGACGGGTTCAAAAGATCTTTGTCCGACACGCATGAAACTATCGTGGGATGATCCAAGGCCAGTGATGATTCCTGATGATTTTTCAGCACTTGCCCAGGTTACTAATTCTAGCGATAGCAGTTTGGTTCGCCTGATGGCTTCACCTGGTGGAATGGTTTCAGCAAGCATATCGCTCTTGCATGGAAGTGATCGTTGAGGTTAAGTTGATGCTGCGTCTAGAGTGGCTATTGCCAATTATGCTTGTTATTTCTACGACGAATCTTTCTGCCTGGTCTCAGGAAGCCTTGTCTCAGACAGCCAACTCTCAGACAGCCAGCAATGCGCCACCAAAACCGGTGCCAGGAATAGAATTTACTAAGATTCAAGATTTGAATCCAAACGCGCGTGGCACAAACAGACCGATCAAGCAGAAATGGGCGGTCGTGATTGGCGCATCCAAGTTCAAGGAAGGCCGACTGGCGTCTACTGCGGCGACGGGCATGGCGCAATCGGCCAAGGAGTTCCATCAGTATTTAGTCGATCCACAGGGGGGTCGATTCGATCGCAATCACGTCAAGTTGCTAGTCGATGCTGATGCACCAAGACAAAGCATAATGACCGTGCTTGGTCCAGGCTTCCTAGGTAATGCTGTTGGTCCAGACGATCTCGTTGTTGTGTATATCGCCACTAGTGGTTTTCCAACGACTGATGGTAATACTTATTTGTGCACGTATGATTGCGCCCTAGACAACATTTACGGAACTTGCATTTCGATGCAGACATTGATGAGTACGTTAAAACAGAATGTTCATTCTGATCGCATTTTACTGGTCTTGCAGGCGGCCTATAGCGGTGCAGCTGAGTTAGAAGCTGGTGCCAAATCTCTGATAAAGGGGCCACCAACTTATAATCTCGACCCCAGCAAAGTTCTTTTGGGCAACGGCTATATTATTCTGTCATCTAGCCAACCCAACCAAATTACTTGGAGCACTGCCTTTTCGAAGAATCTTACCAGCGCCCTTCGCCAGGAAGATGGGCTGATTTCACTCAATAAAGCTTTTGCCATCGCCAAGCAAAAGACTGAATCAGAGACGGCTTCAACTGGTATCAATAAGAAGCAAGTTCCGGTGATGAAATCTGCATGGAAAGGCACTGATCTTGTTCTTGGGGCACCACCAGTAGAGCGAGTGGCCAATCTTCCAGCGTCTTTGAATTCTTTTCTATCAGCTGAGGGGGCCTATCTCAAGGCTAGTAAACTTATTGCCGAAGGAAAAACCGACGAGGCATTAGATCAGTACAAGTTAGCCATCGCGGCTGATCCTAAGTACGCCGATGCGCTGGCCGATTGTGGTGCTGCCTTCACCTTGAAAGACGATTGGAAATCTGCGGCTGACATGTACAAAAGAGCCATTGCTATCAACTCAAGCGATTCGCTATTCCACCTTAATTACGCCCGCATTTTGGATAAACTTGGCGAAAAGGATAGCAGCTTAGAAGAGCTGGAGACGGCATACCGACTTAATCCGAAAGACATGTCAGTGCTGATAGCACTTTCCAATCAATCACTGGCAGTCGGCAAGGCCGACGCAGCTGTTCGTTTCTTAGAAGAAGCCGTCGATTTGTATCCTTCCCGAGCTGATTCGCGAGAGCGGCTTAGCTACGCCCTCATGAAGAGCGGTGATATCGGTCAAGCTGTGGCGCAGGCAAAGGAAGCTGTGCATCTTGATGCGAAATCGCCGTCGGCTCAGACATTGTTAGGTTCATTGTTGATGGTTCAGGGTTATGTTGGTCCGGCTGTTGACGCATATAAAGAGGCGGCCAAGCTCAGTCCCAACGACCCCGACGTCATCTGGCTATTGAGCAGGTCAATGGAAAAAAACGGCGATCGCGAAGGTGCCATTGCCCAGTTAAATCTCTTTCTACAGCTGTGCTCGCCCTCCGATTCTCGCGCACTGAAAGCCAGAGAGCATTTGGAAGAACTGAAGGCGCGTTAGTTAGTTAGTTAGTTAGTTAGTTAGTTAGAAACGCTCGCCTTTTTAGTTCTCGGTCTTGCTCTCTGCGCTCAAACCGACAAGAGCGAGCCCATCGCTAAAAGAGCGAGCGTGTTCATATGTAGTTTTAAAAGCGTACTGACCACTCTTGTTGATGTAGCCATATGGGCCACCTTTGGTCTCTTGGACAAGACCCATGCCGCTGTGGAAAGGGGCTGCATCATAAAATCTAAAGGCCGTGTTGTTCCAGATACCGTCGCCTTCTTCTGGCTTGCCACCTCGGTAGTCCATCTTGCCACCATTGTCGTCTGAGTAAGCGACAAAGTAGTTTTCAGATACAGGGAAAATATAGTCGTAAAACCCTTGAAACGCCTTGGCTGAAAATTGCTGGTCTATACTAAATTTATCCTTTACCTGACTGATTGATTTTGATTCGGAAAACCCCGGTGAAGCAAAGGGACTGAGCGGTCTGATCAAATTGTCAGCACCATTGTTAGTATCACTATTACTCTTTACCCAGAGTAGTGGTTTGAGGTTCTTTAAGGTAATACCGTGAATCTGTTTGGTAAAAGAAAGATGGCCGGATTGGTCAAGGCAGTCGAGTGTCTGGTCTGGGTTTTGACCTGATAAGCCATCTCCTAGAGCTGCTACAACTTTTCCGCTATCAGCATTGTAGACAACATCATATTTAGCTGGTATGACCATATTACCGTTACCATTGATGGCGCCAGCGTGACCCTGGTATTTGACTACGGCTAATCCCTGGACAAATGGCTGAGCTTCTTCATAGGTCTCAGCAAAGACTTGTTTTCCATTCCTATCGATGTAGACCCAACGCGCCGAATCTTTAGCAGCTTTGCTATCTTTGTCATTCTTGCTCGCATTGCCTACCTTTGCTAGCTTTACAGGAGCAAGCCCTTGACTAAAAGTTTTGGCCGCGTCGAATGCAGGTTTGATAACAGTTTTTCCGTTTTTATCGATATAACCCCAT
>LNEX01000037.1 GCA_001464165.1 bacterium Ga0077546 | reverse complement strand
GCGCAAGACTAGAGCAACTGAACTCAATGCTGATAGTGTCAACAGTGAGCGTTCCCGGCAAGCCCCTGGCCAATTTGAGCCCTTGAGTCAGAGGTTTCCCCAGCTAGCCAGTCAGTGGCATGCGACTAATAACGGCCAATTTACTGCTCAGGATTTTTCAAGCGGGTCGGACATCATTGCCTGGTGGCAGTGTGAAGGTGGGTCAGATCATGTCTGGCAAGCGCCTATTTTCTCTCGAGCTGCCGGCAAAGGTTGCCCCTTTTGCGCCAACAAAAGAGTCTCGTTCACTAATTCTCTGGTTGTCCTTTTTCCACAATTGGCGCAAGAATGGCACCCTACTCTCAATGATGGCATCAGTGCTGCTGAGTTCACTTGCCGATCAAAGAAGAAAGTCTGGTGGCTATGTCGCAAGAATAGCGAACATCAATGGCAGGCCGAAGTTTCTAGACGAGCTGACGGTAGTGGTTGCCCCTATTGCACCAATCAGAAAGCCAGTCAAGAAAACTGCCTGTCCACTAAATTTCCCAATATCGCCGCTCAATTGCACCCAACTAAGAATGGTTCCGTCAGTGGTGAATCGTTGACTGCGGCGTCTAGTAAAAAAGTTTGGTGGCTCTGCCCTCAAAACAATCATGAATGGCAGGCCACTGTGGCCAATCGCACCAGCAAGAAATCTGGTTGCCCACATTGCTTACTGAACAGGCGTGGCTCCAGTGTCGTCGGGTAGCCTTCTTTCAAGCGAGGCTGAAATGCTGGATGACCTCAAGGGCAGAGCATTTGAATATTTTCGCAATGAGTGGAATCCGACCAATGGTCTGATCGCCGACAAGAATCAACCGGGCTCGCCAGCCAGTATTGCTGTTCTCGGCATGGCCCTTACTGCGTATGCAATTGCCTCTGAGTGCAACCTGATCCCGCGTTCCGACGCTATTGCACGAACACTAATAGCCCTCAAATTTCTAAAGTCGAGCCAACAAGGCCCTGAGGCGGATGCAACCGGATATAAGGGCTTCTACTATCATTTTTTAGACATGGAGAGCGGTAAACGAGCCTGGCAATCTGAAATTTCAACAATCGACACGGCCATACTGATGGCCGGTGTGCTTTGTGTGCAAAGCTATTTCACTCAGGACTGTGAGGAAGAAAGAGCAATCAGAGAAACAGCTGATTTTCTCTACCAGCGCGTAGAATGGCCCTGGGCACTAAATGGTGCTACAACCTTTTCTCATGGTTGGACGCCAGAGAAGAAGTTCAGCAGCCATCGTTGGAATCGAAATTATAGCGAAGCAATCATTCTCTACGCCCTGTCGTTGGGGTCGCCAAGTCATGCAGTAGAGCCTGTGGGCTACCTTCAGTGGACTGCTACATTTGAGACCACAAGTATCTACGACATTGAGAGTCTGCATGCCGGTCCGCTGTTTATTCATCAAATGGCTCATCAGTGGATTGATTTTCGTGGTATCCAAGATCGGTTCAATAGAGAAACAGGTTTTGACTATTTCGAGAATAGTAAGAGGGCTACCTATATTCAAAGACAGTATGCGGTGGAAAATCCAAAACAATTTGCCGGTTATGGTAAGTATTGTTGGGGGCTAACCGCCAGCAACGGCCCAGGACCAGCCCGTCGAACTATCAGCGGAGTTAAGCGAGTCTTCTATAATTACAAAGCCCGCGGTGTACCTCAAGGTCCAGATGATGGCACAATCTCACCATGGGCTGTGGTGGCATCATTGCCATTTGCACCAGATATAGTGCTTGAGACTATTCAAAATATGATCGAAGAACTTGGGACAAAGGGCCTCAGCAAATATGGATTTGAGTCGAGTCAAAACAAGACCTGCAATGGTTGGATCTCACCCTGGAAATTTGGATTAAACAAAGGTGCCGGGCTGATAATGATTGAAAACCATCAGTCGGAACTAGTCTGGAAATTGATGAAAAATTGTCTGTATCTACAAAATGGTCTTCGTGCAGCCGGTTTCAGTGGCGGATGGTTGCAGTAATAATTCTGCTGACTTCTCTACTCAACATGACCAACTATCTTTGGCATACAAGTTACCTGCAATACAGTGCACGCATACGACTGCGATCATTGGCACTGAGGTCAGTGGCACTGCTAGAAGCGAAGTACATCACATCACTAGGGCTGGAGCTATGCCCTAAACCAAGACTATGGCCTATTTCATGCAATGCCGTTGTATAGAACGCGCTCTTGTCGAAAGTCTTATCTCCAGACTTTAGCAGTAGATATATTTTTGAAGTGCGCTGTCCTGAGCGATTAGTGCCGCCGACGGTAACACCGCTAGCAAATGAGTGCACTAACTTTGATTTGTCATCGGTCCATTCACAAGAAAGGTCGCTATCAGTGGGTAGCGGCACAAATCGAAACTTGAGGACCCCTCCGCTGGCATCACCCCATGTATTGAACGCTTGTTCTACTAGCTTGGCATAGTCAGGGCCATCTTTGGCTGGTGCGCCATCGGCCGACCAGACAATTTTACTGCGCCAAATATCAGGAACACAGACTTTTACCGGCATGCGCTCTTGCCCATACACGCGATAATCTTTATCGCTCTCATTGGCCTTACCGGCTTCTTGCGCTCTGATACGCTTAAAGTCATCTGCGTAATATTTGATTTCGTCTTTAATGGTGCTGACGTCGGACGCTTTAGGAAAACGGTCAACGTACATTTGCCTTGAGGCCTGCAGGCCTTCAAGATCACCGGCTAGGGTTTGGCACCACATCATGCCTTTAAGATAGTCTGCATTGCTGGGCTCTTCTGCCACCAGCGACTTATATTGCATCAGGGCGTTCTTGTAATCTTTTGCTTTTGTTAGTGCCCAAGCATAATGACTTTTCTTCTGCTTATCGCTCGGGGCAGTGGCTGCCTCTTGACGAATTGTCTCAAGTGATTGGGAATCGATCACGGCGTTTGTGGTACCAGCCGTCCACCGGGCCAGCTTTTTTCTTAGTTCTTCGTTTATGGCTAAGGCTTGAGCGTCTTGAGGAAAGCGCTTCTTGTTATCTTCAACCATGGCTGTAGCTCTTTTTAGGTCGCCACAGTAAGCGTAGGCTTGTGCCAATTGAATCCAGGCCTTAGCTAATTTCGGATCGAGGATGACTGCTTTCTGAAAGCATTGCCAGGCCTCTTTGTAGCGTTTTAGCTGCGCGAATGCAAGGCCAAGATCGTATTGAATGTCGGCTTGGTTCGGGTCTAAGGCTGCTGCTTGCCAGAGCAGTTCGGCGCTCTTCTGCGCATTTTCTGCCTGCAAAAATTGTACGCCTTGATTGGCCAGCTCTACTGCTTTATCTTTGCGCTCAGCGCTAACTTCAGCGGCGAGAGTCGGTGATGCCAAATAGACTGATACGAGACTCGCTAGACTTATGCGTAAGGTTTGACTAGACACAGTTTTCTATTTCAGGAACGGATTATGTGGCAATTATAGGTGATTAGTCGTCTGTGCACTGATCTGCTTCAATCGCTTTGCCGCATTTTGGGCCCGGTTTCTCATCCCTCAGGCCAGTCATCACTTGGCCTACGCCGCCGACAATGGTGACGCAAGCAGGCCCCAGCAATGGCAAAATTAGGTTAGCAATACAGGCAAGAGCGGCATTGATCATTGTCAGCCAACCAAACTTCATTCTTATTTGTCGAAGATCTCGGATTGAGGCACACTCTTCGACTGGGCAGGCGAGAATGAGAATTAAGATTAGTATTTGGGCAATCCCCTTTACATCCAGAAAAATAAGCTATACATTCATGCTTGGGCATCTATTTAATATCTGTATTCAGCTTTAAACTACAAACTTACTAACGGCTTCCCACGGCCCCTCTAATTATCTCCAAGGGAGAGAAATAATGCTTTCTTATCTCAGCGTCAAGCTAAGAGAACTTGCATCTCGCAATCGATCAAAGCACAAGGCAATTACCTACAAACGGGCTGTAAATTATTTCCCCAGCCAATCACTGTCAAATAAGGCAAAGACGCCACTTACTATTTCGCAAAACCTGCCACTTTTGCCACAACTGATAAATATCGAGGCGCAAAAGCTATCGGGTTGTATTAAGACCGAATCAAGCCGGTTTAAATCTCGCTCAGCCTTACTGCTATATAAAGGCCAGGTCATTGCCAGCGTCTACGGCAGCAAGAAGAATCCGGAACAATTGTTTGGGTCAGAAGCCTACAATATGATTTTGAACGAGCTTGGCTCGGTTCACGTAGATTTGTCCAGTTATATTTTGCAAGACGAAGTAGTACTTTCGGCAGCATCCATGTTTCATGGCCAAGTTTTCTATCCAAAACAGAATGATAATGCCGTAGCTGCTCTTTCGGAGTGTTTAGACTACATTGATAGTTTTGCTGGGCCTGCCTCAATTGCTGTTGTTGATAAAGAAGGTAATGCCGTTTGCTTGGTCTATGTCTTTGGCAATGGTGTGCTTGGCATAAATTCGCTCAATACATCAGTCAGCGAAAAAGACATTAACTCTCTTTGGCAATACCTGAAGAAGAATCCAGAGTCGCAAATCATGGCAAATTCAATTACTGCCGACAACGTCTCTATTTTGGGCCTGACATTTAGTCTGCTGGGGCACAATCGCAAGCATTCAGTGCCCTGTGCGGCAATCTGCGACCCTGAAGTTGCTAACCTCGTCTCGAAATATTCGTTCAAGCCGACTGATCGAGCCCCTGGGGTGCAAGTAGACAGATTCATCGCCACAACTGACAAGATTGCCAAGAAACCCAAAGTAGCTCTTGGTTATTCCACAAGTTACGACATTCACCATACGTCTTAGTGCTTAATTTCTAGACTCTAATTCTTGGGCTCTAATTCTTAGATCGGAAAGCGTTTATCGTGGCTCCGGCATAGCTGCCTAAAATGGCCATGCTGAGTGCGAGTAAAATTGCCACTAGGGTAAAGCCCGCCTTATCCCAGCCATAGAGAAGCCAATCTGAAGCCAACAAGTCAAAGCGCTCGGTACTTGAGTTGACCAGAGCCGTTGCCTCGAAAGTCTTGAGAATAGTGGCAATTACCGTAAAACATAGACCGAGGAATAGTGGTGCCTGTACGCAAGTCGAAAGTAAGGTGCAAGCAGCACGAGAGCTAGTTCGACTAGCCAACGATAGTGCAAAGCTCTGACCAAACACAGCAAAGAACAGCATACCAGCGGAGACGATAGCAGAGTCGATTGTTGGGGTGCTATAAGGACCGGACGAGTGATAGTCTCCCGACACCACCGATACGAGAACAAGGGCAAACAGCGCAGCTGGAATGCCGAGAATCCCAACTGCTGACGTGGCTAGGTCAGCCGGAGTGAAAGACCTAGGTAGGGCCTCGCGGCAATAACTGGCAATAGTAGAAAGCCCTAAGGTTAGAGCTACTGCCAATGTCGTGACCAGGAACCCAGAGACAGGAGTCAAATACGCTACTGCCGTAAGCAGAATCAGACCGCCAATAGCAAAGGTAGACAAACCTACTAGTATGCGCCGAACACAGCGATTTTGAATCAGCAAGGAATACCAGAAGGCTAAACCAGCGCCGATAGCTACTATCACACCCGTCATATGACTATCAATCAGGCCCCTCATAAAGACATTGGCGTCTACATTGTGGAGAAGATACGCCACTTCAGACGAGAATAGCGTGGCCGTTATGAAATTTAGCATGAGGGCCAAAAAAGCAAGAAGAGCACCAGTAAACGCAAAAAATGAAGCATTAGCTCTGCCAAAAAATGATGGCTGGGCCACTAACGACTTGTCTCCGGCAGCGATACAAGCGTTTAGCCATACTGACTCTTTTGTCTCTGGATTGGCCACCAGCTCGGCCAAGGGTCTCAAATCTTTTGGCAAATTCTGTAGGTGCCTAAGGCTATGAGGTTTTTCTGAGCAATGAAGAGTAACGCTCGGTTGGGGCACACGAAATCCCTTCCAGCCACATTTCTTACTCATTTTGCTTTGATCAGTTTCTTTCATAAATACACTTGTGATCGTGTATTGATTATGC
>LNEX01000036.1 GCA_001464165.1 bacterium Ga0077546 | reverse complement strand
TCTCCATTTTGAGCTTCCAAATCTTCGCGAGTCAACAAGCCGCGCATCAATGCTTCAAAAATCAGTCGTGTACGTGGATTGTAAATCTCAACTCCGGTGCTCTCCTTAAGGTACGCATCTTCGCCCTTTAGAAGCTTAGTGAGCAAGTTCGAAAGTCTGTTTTGCGCCCCGCGATAAGAGATATGTTCCTTTTGAGCTATGGCCTTGTCGGTAAGTCCAATTGCTATGTCCATCAACGTCTCGAATTCTAAATCGCTAATGGCACTAGACTTGTCTCTTAGTCGATGACGCACTTCTTCGACAGTAGAGGTGACATAAGGCAAATCTTCGACAATGATAAGTTCGAAAGCCTTGCCTAGAGTACTGTCGTTTTCACTTTTTAGAATATATCCGTGGATAGCCTCATCAGGTACGATTTTCCCCAATTCACGAATATAGGCTTCATGATCATATTGAGACCAGAATAGTATTTTTAGCGTAGGCAGCTCAAGCCAGAGCTCAGCTGCTGCTTTGATACCATTCATGTTTGGCATGGCGATATCCATCAAAATGAAGTCTGGTTTACTGCTCTTGGCCTTACGAACAGCCTCCGTTCCATCTTCTGCTTCTTCGAGCTGCTTGATTGGTATATTGTGCTTGCCTAGTACCTGCTTCAGCAGCTCCGTGCCGTGCTGTCGAAGCGTCGCTAAGTCTTCGGCAATCAAAATTTTTATACCTTCGTTTTGCAACCGACTTAAGCTCATTACTTTTTTCCCGCTTTGAAATCGATTCTTACCAAGGTCCCCTTGGGCTGCTCCTCTTGTACATTGTCACGCCAGCTTATTGTGGCCCCAATGAGATCAGCGCGCAAGCGCATGTACCTTAATCCTCGAGATTCCCCGCGCTCTTTTACAGAAAAACCATTGCCATCATCAATAATGCATAACACTAGTGTTCCCTCTTGATCGTCAAGATTAACACGCACGGTCTTGGCCTGGGCATGTTTAACTATGTTGTTTAGCGCCTCTTGAGTCAAGCGGAAGAGAATCAACTCTTCAGTCTTCGTCAGGTTTTTCAGGTATTTGTCATCTATTGTCTTGAGAAAACGTCCCTGTAAACCAGCCTTGTGACAACAGTCTCTTGTGAGCTGATCTAAGGCAGAGCACAAACCAAGATTCTCAAGCACAGAAGGGAAGAGACTTTCCATAACATCTCTAATGTGTCTCCCGGCAGTGTCTAATGATTGCTCGATTGAAGCAATGCTGTCTTTCTCTATCATCGGCGAGTCTGACAAGGCAACAACCTTTGACTTGATCTGCTTAATATCGTTCAAGACTTGGTCGTGCAAGTCAGACGCTAAAATTCGACGATCCGCTTCATCTTGCTTGAGCAATGCTAGCCGAGTTTGATCGAGTTCAGCGTTCTTGATTACCAGTTCAAAGTAGCGGCTCGTTTGCTTCTCTGCAGCACTCTTTAACTCTCTTGCCAGCAAGCCTAGAGCAAAACTAATGGTGCTCGCTAAAAGACTGGCCAGTACACTTGCGTAGCCAGCTAATTGTGCTGTGAGCCAAACCAAAAGAATACCGAGTGCTGACACCTGAAGAAAGACAATTATAAGAAACCTTGATTTAACCCTAACAGCTGCTTCAAAGGAAAGAAAGCTGATCGCCACCGTGGGCAGTACTAACAAAGGGCTGGCATTGTTACCATCTACCTTGAAAGCAAAGAAAGTTGAGATGATGTGGTCGAAGCTGGAAAATGTACAACTTGCTAAAACGGCAATGGCAACAGCTAAGGTCGGCAATACTAATCTCAAGAGACTATTCTGCCGGGCCGGTTGCGCCTGCATAACGTTCATTTTTTGCCTTTGACCGAGTCCATTTTATTGAGGTAGAACTTTGCGAGCCAGTATTCTACAGAGTTTACTACACCATGCTTACTGACAAATGTTAGCTTGTCACGGGCAACAGCCAAGTCACCTCTGCTGAATGCGTCAAGGCCGAGGAAGGCTTGGCACTGAGCTAAATCGTAGGTGCTGTTTTCGGCATGTTCCAGTAGTTTTTCTTGGTCTTCTTTGCCAACAAAGAACTTAAAAACTGAATATGGCCAAAACAAGCGATTCAACTTCTTTAGACTTAATTCGCTTAGAACTTTTGCTTGATTGTTCTGCCGCGAAATCTTAAAAGCTAATACCGTTAGACAGGCGGCATGACCAGCGAAGTCTGATTTCCATTGAGTGCGGTCTAGCCAGTCACAGGTACTCTTAGCTGCGGCGCCTGGACTATCTAACATCAGGTATGCACCGGCACGATTGACCACCGCGTACTTGTCGTCGTGGTTTAATGCAATTGCCCGATCAAAGTCTGCAATGGCCTGCTGTGGCCGAAAACTGCGAAAATAGACGACTCCGCGCACTGTATGGGCGAGCGGATTTTTGCTATCAATCTGGATGGCCTGATTGAGGTCTTTGATAGCAGCGTCATAATTTTTAAGTTCACTGTAGGCGGTGCCTCTATCAACAAGTGCAGTTGCTGAATTTGAGGCTTTGAGAGCCTGGGTAAATTCGTCAACCGCTAGTTTGTATTGTTCTCTGTTGAGAAAGTCTTTGCCGACGGCATAATGTCTGTCATACTCAGCAGAAGCTTGAGCAATTGGCATCATCATCATCATCATTGAGATGCAGAAGACTGCTGGCAGAACACTATTAAAAATCTTCATGGTTTTTCCCTAGACTCCACTCGCCAATTCTAGACCTCTGTAGACTAAAGAAGCCTTATTGTGAACCATATTCTTTAAGCGATATGTTACCGCTACTTTACAAGCGCTACGTGGTTATCGGCCACCTGCTTCATAACCGTGGTTATGGGTATGAAATTTATGGCGTTTATGATTATTTTGGGGGCTGATGTGCAGGGTGGTTGGTCTAATGCAGACAGTGATTGGCAGCTAAAGAGGCTCCAGCATGATTCGGTCAAAACTGTAGAAAAAGCTGTGCAGTCAATGCGTGGAGTTCTGCAGGAAGACATTATTGCCCATGGTCAAGAATACGAGAAGATGTTTGGCAAGTCTTCTGCGCAGTATAACGAGTATCTCAACATGGTTATGGAGAAGCTCGAACAGCTTGGGGTTGCTCCCAAGCAAGTAATCGAGTGGCTGAACCAAACTGCTTCTGAAGGCACTGTTCCCGTAAGTCAGTACGGTACAGATCGCGATTCACAGTCAGAAACTATTCCTCAGATAAGAGCTGAGCCCATCCCCTTTGACCAACAATTGCAACCACAAGCCGATTTCGATAGTTTCGCCAGGCTTGAGGCAGCAGCTTCACAAGCCTTGGCTGTTGGCACGGCTCAGTCAGCTATATCGCCAGCTGCTCCGTCACCAGCTCTTCCCTTCTCTGCCTTCCCTTCCTCACAAATGCCCGCGCCTCTGCCAACGCCAACTTCGTTTCCCTCATCGCAAATGGAGAGTCAACCTCCAGCTCACATGGCAGCTCAAGCTCCAGCTCCAATTGCCCAGCCAAGTTTTCAATCTTCTTTGCTAAGCAATTCAGCAGCCTGGGGCACTCCGACGCCTGGTCAGTCGTTGGTCAAACCTGCTGCTGTGGCGGAAGCATGGGGTTTAGGTAATGCTTCTGAGGCTGAAGTTTCGGTGGTAGCTAAGTCATCAACTTGGGGGCAACCGACAGAGGCGCCTGCCGAGACTAGTGCAGCTAAAATCAGCTCTAGCTGGGGCAATTCAGAACCGTCAAACAATAGTCTTAAGTCAGCTCTGGGCCTGGCAGCCTCGCCGGTTGTCCCGTCGACTGTAACGAGACCTGAGGCAGCTGCGACCGCCACAGATGATTTTAATCATGAGACAACTTGGTCCGCTGTGCCGGCCTCAGAGTTGATATCAGTCCCAACTCAATCTACTGCTGAGTCTAAAACACTGACGCCAGCGGCGAAAGTAGCATCGTCATGGGACGCTGAACCTGAGCCTGTTGCTTCAAATGCGCCTCATATTCCGGCTTGGAATGCCGCTCCGGCCCCGCCTCAAGTTCCGGCTTGGAGTGCATCTCCTGCCCCTTCCCAAGAACCAGCCTGGAATGTTGCCCCTTCTGCTCCTCCGGTCGCAGCCTGGAATGCTTCTCCGACCGCAGCATCGGCTGCTACTCCTTTCGTTGCGCCAATCGCTGCGATTGACCCTGCGCCTTCTCCAACTCCTGCTCAGAACGCAGTGACTAGCCAAGCATTCACTCAGTGGGGGGCGCCAACGAGTGTACAACCGCAAATTAAGCCTGCCAACACTGTGGATTCTCCATGGGTCACTGCTGCGGCTACTCCTTCACCAGTGCAAACAGTAGTAGCTGAGAGCGGCCCCTCAGTGTCAGGCTGGGCGATGCCTACGTCCAACGCAGCTCCTACAGCAACTCCAGCTACAGCAACCCCAGCTACAGCAACCCCAGCTACAGC
>LNEX01000035.1 GCA_001464165.1 bacterium Ga0077546 | reverse complement strand
CAGCTCCTACACAGGCAGCTAGTCCATCGCAAACGTCAAACCTACCAGGATGGCCCTCACCAGTCCCGGCTTCACCAGTCGCGACCGCCCCAGCAGCTACGACAACAGGCGCGCCTGCTCCGGCTTCACTGTTGCAGGTCTCAGAAACACCTTGGACAGCCGCTGCGAACTCTCTAGCTATTGAGTCTCAATGGGCCGCTCCGTCAATTCCTATTCCTTCCCCCACACTAGGGCCAGGCCTGACTCCTCCGGCGATCACTCCGGGGCCAATGATGGCCCCTATATCAAAACCAGCGCCTTTACCACAGGCCCCGGCTCCGCTGCCAATTGCAGCTCCAGTACAAGCCCTTGCCGCGACGACAACATCGTCTCCCTGGGGCGCTGTACCGACTCCTACAGCTGTCCCGATACCAGTATCTACACCAATCCCAACACCAATTCCGGCTCGAGTCGCAGCGCCTCTTGCAACACCACCGTCTCCGTGGGGGGCCGTTCCAGCTCCTGTTCCTGTTCCAGCTCCTGTTTCAGCTCCTGTTCCTGTTCCTGTTTCAGCTCCTGCTTCTCCCTCAAGTCCGGCTACAGCTCATGTTTCGGCTCCAATGCAAGCGGTAGCACCGGTTGTCTCGGTTGCGCCGGTGATACCAGTAGCTATGCAGATGCCCGCTAATGATCAATCAGCAAGCAATCAATCGACACGACCGAGCTTCGGTGGTTGGCCAGCCGGTCCTATGCCTAATCCCTATGCAACTCAAGACGCATTGCAAAAACCAAATCAGCAGCAGCAATTGCCCCTCTCTGCTCAACAACAGCAGATTCAGCAACCATTGGCGCAACCGGCCTCAGCGCAAGGGTCGCACGGTTGGACGCAGCAGCCTATGCAAAACAGTCCTATCGCAACACCTCAATATCAAAATACGCCCTACGGCAATGGTACCAACGGTGGTAACGGTGGCGGTAATTTCCAAGTTCAGCGACAAGAAGAGCGGGAAGAGCCAAACTACGATCCCGCTACAGCTTGGGACTAAACTCTCACTAAGGCAATAGCATTGCCATCTTTTCTACAAACTGTTCTGGTGGCAAATAGCCGGAAAAGCTGGTTACTAATTTACCCCTTTCATCGATCACTAAAATCGTTGGATAACCACTGATTCTATATGGCTTCAAGTCTGCTGAGCTTAGACGGGCGTTGAGTTTTAGCCAAATAAAACGATGGGCTAGCTCTGCCACCACACCAGGGTTCTGGAGTGTCTCACGCTCTAGACGGTTACACCAACTACAGTTATCTGTGTATACATCAACAACAATTAGCTTGTGTTTTAGCCTGGCTGCATTCTTTGAGCCTTTCAGATCTGCCTGCCAGGGCAAATAGTGCTTTGGTGTAGAGGTTTTGTTTTGGGCACTAGCAGGACAATCCCCAAGTGTGCAGGATGCGATCAGTGAAATTAGCAGCGCAACTAAGAGAAAGCTTTGCATCGATTATTCAGCAACTTGAGCTTCGATTGAATGATGAACTGATTTGGCACCATCGCTAATTGATTGAAAATCTGGCTGGGCTGTAATTGAACAATGATCATCACTCTCTACCCCAGCTTTAAGACTATCAAGGCGGCGGCGGATGTCTTTTAAGATTGATGAGCCGGCCACTTCCTTGGCAAATGGCAACCAAACTTTAGGCTCACTATAAGTGCTTAACTTAACTTCAGTTCGCTCACCATTGCCAAGGGGCGTCAAAACCCAGGACCCTTCAAAGGCTTTTAGTTTCTCGGAGGAAAGTAATGCAAAGTCTATTCGTTTATACGGTGTCTCAACTTCTTTATAGGTGCAGTGCGCATTACCAATAACTGGCAATTCTCGGAAGTGCTCATCCATAACAGCGATGCCGTCGTGGCTTGAAACGACTTTCCTTCTGTGTGGTTCTTGAACTCGTGAGTGCTGAATCGCTTCAAACACTGCTTTGGGAGAGGCATCTATTACTACAGTTGACTCAACGCCCCGGTGCGACTTTGGTTGGGCGGCAAAGCTGCTGCCACTATTGCCTAAGACAGCAGAAAGCAAAAAGACTTAGTTCTGAATTATCAAAAGGAATGGCCATAGAGCGCAAAATCGATCTGCTAGAAGGCCTCTAATTATTGCTCATTGCTAATGATTACTGGGGGCTGAGAATATTTAGGAGTTTTTAAAATTTGAGATGTCAGCATATAGCCGCATGCTAGCTGATCGCTGTCAGGAGAAGAAGCTCGCATGCTTTTTGCTCTTTTACCTAGTCTATGTTTCGCGCGAGTAATACTATAATGATGTCGAACCCAGAAAAATTGAGCGTTGAGGATAAACCATGACTAGGCCTTTTATACTTTCAAGAGCAAATTCTTTGAAAGTTCTCGCTTACGCTGCTTGGTCATGGGCTCTAAGTTATGCCTTACCTGTGTTGGCTCAAAAGACAGCTGTAGGACAGGTTGTGGCAGCCGAGGTAAAGGGGCTGCCAACTCACGAGAACAGTGGATTTCTCGAAGGTTTGTTTACCACTATTAATTATGTCACTGGCATTGCGCTCGCTGGAGCTTTGATTTTCGGCTTGATTTGGCTTTTGCAGCGCCGCAACGTAAGCGATGATGCAACCAAAGACGATTCTGCTGAGCCAGCTGCTGCTGAAGCTTCGGACGCCACCAAAGAAGCAACCACTGTAGATTCAGAAAATTCAAAAGCTGCTGAAACCAAAGAGCCTGCTAACGAGCCAAAGAATTCTGAAGAGACAAGCAATTCGGAGAAAGCAGAGAATTCTCACAGCAATGAAGAGAAAGCTTAGCCTTAGTTTTCGTTCAAGCTGGAGAGTTTTGCTTGGGCTATGGCACCAGCCGAATTCGGGTCTGTGAATCGCATAGAAATAGCTACCATCTCACCGTTGTCAGTTGGAATGGTTGTAATTCTCAGTTCGACTTCATCTTCGTCTACTCGAGTCGTAAATTTCTTATCTTGCGGCTTAGCTAGCTCTTGCGGATTTAGACCAGCAATCACTTTATACGAACCAACCAAAGCACCATGTATTTCTAAAGGCAGCATACAGTCAGCGAGTAGTTCACCATGCAGGAAGTAGCGCAGCGATACGCCACTAATGTCTGGTTCTAAGTGAATGTCCGAGCAACGTTTTTGGGTAGCTTTTCCTATAATTTCGTGAGCCAATAGCATGACTGAGGCATTCTGGGCTTCTTTCATGCGGTTTATATCGGTTTCTTCTTCGCTACCGCCGAGTTCGGATTCAACAACATCTTCAAGGAGCTTTCGATTGGCATTGACATTTAAAGCACCAAGGCTAGATTCAACAAGGTGACTGGTTACATTAGCGACTGCTACTTGCATTGCATCTTCAGCTTGGGCCACTTGCTCTCTTGCTGTCGCGGCAGCGAGTGCTACTGCCGTGTGTAGAGGATCGGAAACAGTTTTTCCTTCGCTAATAGGCGGCAATTCTGCCACCATCTCCTGCACCGATTTAGACAGAGAATCTGGCACCGCAAGCGGTGCAGGTTCTGGTGTAGCTGCTTCTACAACTAATGAGATAGCCTCAGCAGCAGTGGCGATAGTACCTATAACTTGATCTACCACTCTGTCCAATACACTACTTATTTCGGGTATAGCTTGTGTCACGGCTTCAAGCGGTTCTGGCTCTGATGCAAGCGGCGCAATAAGTTCTTGCAGAGATGGCGATGGCGTCACTGTTACATCTGGTGTCACCAACAGTGTCGCTGGCTCTGCATGTGGTGTCTCTGCTGGTGCTAGAGGGCTAGACATTTCGTCATCATCGTCATCACCAAATAGCGATTGCAGATGTTTCTTCGCCGGCACGCGAGGCGCTGGTTTCTTCTCTAAGGCGTTGGCTTGAGCTATAACACTGGCTGGAAGAGTGAATTCTTCGCTGAGCGACTCTGTTACATGAGCATCTGTTGCAGCTATGTCTTCACTAATAGCACCAGGAGCTGGCGGTGGAGCCTCATATAACTCCTTCAGACAGAATTCAAGTTCGTCTGCCGTGCAGACAAGCTGCTTTAGATGACCGCTGCGCAATTCTACTCGAAGAATATCTAAGGCAATTAAATCGTCTGGATTGACCATGGCGATGGTGAAATGAGTGCCGTTACTTGCCACGGGAATAAGCTTGTACTTGTACTTAGTTTCGAGCGAAACCAAATCAGCAATCTCACGAGGAGGTACATTCTTTGACAGTGAGATAAAATTGACGCCAAATTGCAGCTCAAGAGAGTCTTTAAGCTGGTGATAGGTAACCAGACCGAGACGGTCCAA
This sequence comes from bacterium Ga0077546, assembly GCA_001464165.1. Next base: position 6,431 of record LNEX01000035.1, on the reverse strand, counting down.
AATTAATGTCAATCTATCGCCTGACCTGGATTGCTCTTCCATGGCACTGGCGAGCTCTTCAGCGGTAATTATGCCGATGTCGACCAGAAGGTCGCCAATCTCGTTACCACTGACGGACATCGATTCTCCTGGCGAAATTGTTGTGGGGTTCATCTATACGGAAATCCGATGGAAGTACTTCCTTTCGAACCTAAAAGATCGAACGAGTCTTATTAATAGTTTTCCCGATGAAAAATGCTGCTAAACCTGAGCTTTGTTGAATTAGCTCAAAAACTTACTGTTTTTCCAGTTGTTTTGGGGACAATTTCAATCAACGGTTTTGCTGAGATTTGGTCAGTAACGATATCAGCCACTGAGTAGTGGCAATGCTCACGTGCTCCAACGAAGTCTATAGTGACGTCACCCATGCCAGCAGCAAGAGCCCGATAGGCCTCTTTGGCCGCAGATTGATCAAATCGACCCAATATTGCAGTGGCATAAAGCCGACCGGCTGGGCTGCCGTTGGCAATGATCCACTCAAGGTCGTCTCTAGCAGGAGCACCAAGCTTGATCACCGCGCTGACTGAAGGTGCGAGTTTTCCGCTCTTGAGACTGGCTTCTTCCAATTGTTTGGCTGCGGCAATTGCTGTCAACGCAGGGTTCATCTTACGGCTGGGTAGCTCTTCTTTAGCATCTGAGCTCTGGGACGTAACGGGTAAAGCCGTGCCCGATAAACTTGGGTCAATTTGTGCCTGAACTGCAAGCGAAAAGCAGAGCGACAAAATCATGACACCTGAGGCAATAATAGACTTGCTTTCAAGATGCATGTTGTCGCCCTGCCTAATTATTGTAGTTGTAGCCTATCTGTATAGAAGACTACTTAACGCCCAATAGTTCCACTTCAAAAATCAAGGTGGCATTTGGAGGAATAGCTCCAGCAGCGCCTCTTTCTCCATAACCGAGATTTGGAGGAATGGTCAATTTTCGCTTGCCGCCAATTTTCATGGTAGCCACGCCTTCGTCCCAGCCCTTGATTACTCGGCCAGCGCCTAATGGGAATTCAAATGGCTGATTGCGATCAACTGAGCTATCGAACTTGCTGCCGTCAGTAAGCCAGCCAGTGTAGTGCACTACAACTGTTTGACCGTTTTTGGGCATGGCACCTTGGCCCACGACCATGTCTTCGATTACAAGACCGGTAGGGGTTGTTGTTCCAGTTTGTGTCATGGAATTTGCTCCGATTGTATTAACGTTACTTGATTGTGCGCCACTGTTAGTAGTGGCGATATTGCTGGCTCCAGCGTTAGCATCTACAGGAGTAGAGGCATTTGAGCAGGAGGTTGTTGACAGGCTAGTTAGACCTACCATTGTAAGGGCGAGAAAAGTTGATGTCGGCGCTATTTTACGCATTTAAGTCCTCAAATTGAGACCACGGCAAAGTTATAGCAGACCTCGGCGAGATTGCCATTAAAGCAGATTTTCGTAGTCGCCCCATTTACGACGAAGCCACATAGTTAGATGATCTCAAGAGTTAATAATAAGTAGTTAGGTCTGATGCCCAAGTTTAGCGATAGCTCTGAGTCAAACAAGTCTAAAGCCCACACTAGCGATGTTAGCGCAGTGCTGTTGGAATCTTTGGCTGTGAACAACGAGAAGCCAAGCGCCACTGACAAGCCTGTGGGATTTTTCACCAAGGCTGAGGTGATTGCCGCAGGCACGGTCTCCGGCATGGTCAACCATGGCCTCTCTGAAGCTATCAACAACCCTGCCCGCTTTGGCACTGAAATAGCAGGTGCAACTGCTCTAACTCTGGCCATGAAAGGTCCAGGCTGGGTAAGACTTCCTGCCTTAGGCGTTGCCGCTGTGGGTACCGTTGTTTTTACTGCCCATGCTGCCGAAGCCACCAGTAAGGCCATTGGCATTTCGGACAGAATGACCAACGGTAATCTCAATGAAAGCAGAGCAGCTATTAGCGAAACCCTTGGTCCTTTAGCCTTTGACGCTGTCATGATGGTGGGTGCTGGACATCTTGGCTCAAGGATGGCTGCCAACCTTCCCAAGACATTTCCGACCCATTTAGCTGAATCAATTATGCCCAAGCTCTCTTTTGAAATGGGCCCACAGCTGGCATTTGAAGGCGCAATGGGCGGAATCCCTTCTGTGGGAACCCGATTGCGCTTTAATACTCCAGCTCGCCCAGAGGCAGGGCTAAAGCCCATGGCAGAGAATACGATGGCCATGGTCAAGCATGGAGAAGGTGGAGGGACTGCTAATCGTGAAATATTAAAAGAGGGCTACAAGATTCTTAATTTCCGGGGCACCCGGGGTGAAGACGTTCAGCTTGTAGATAAGATGCCAGCTCTCAAACCAATTGAAATGCTTCATGGCGACCACTCTATTTCAAGAATCAGTGCCAACGGCAAGGTCGTTGTTGCCTTTCCTAGTGGTGAGGCGCGCATGCTTGATTTGGGCATGCCAATCAAGCGAGTTACAGTCAGCGAATATGCTGGTGGGCAGAAACAGTATCGCCTCAACGAGACTGTCTTGGCCAACATGGAAGTAAATAACGTCAATCATGAAGTTAAGGCACTGCTGGGCAATGGCGATCATCTTCATATGGTAGACAACATTCAAGGTGGCTTTATTAATTTCAATCACAAAGATGGTGTGCAGACCTGGATTGAACATTCTGGTCGGATGGTATTTAAGCTACCTAACGGCCATATGAGCGAAGCCACTATACCTAGCAAACTTGCCCACATTAGATTGACTGAACGGCCTGACGGCAGCAAACAATTCCAGTTCCTCGACCCTGAAGGTGCTCTACTGACACACAAAGTCGAGTTGCCAGCTTATACCGCCAAAGCTAAAACATTGGATGAAATTCCTCAATGGCGAGACCTCAATAACTATCTGGCCGGTCGTCCAGAGAATAGTGGTAGACCATTTGAAATGCATCGTGTTGAGCCTGATGCTGGTGGTGCAGCCCAAGGTCAGAGGAGCATGGAAGAGTCGTTCCCGATTTGGAATCCTCGTTTTAGACCAACTACTGTTGGAAGGCTGTTAGATGAACAAGTTGCAGGAGTAGATAGACGAGTGATGCGCGGCAATGATTTAGATAGCCCGGCTGATATGGCTTTGGCGCAGCAAAATCACGGCTGGATGGTAAAGCGCTATCTGAGCGGCCTAGACCGGCAAGATGATTTCTTCGGCAATTAATTTTAGAATGACAGCGCCATCCAGATTCTTTGGTTAGCCTACAGCGTCTTTTAAGGCACTGTGAGCGGCGAGATACTTGGTAGTGACGTTCAGTACTTTGGCCTCATGAGTTAGCCTATCATGGGTATCTTGCAGCTCAAGTAGTACTTGTTGATCCTCCGGCACACCGTACATGGTGCCAGCTACCCAGTAGGAGAGATTAAGAGGGTCTGAAGGCAAATCTTTAGGCACTTCTACACTTTTATCTGTGAGCTTACTACTTAAGCGCAAAATGTCTTTAATTGCCTCAAGTACTTGCTTAGCCACGGGCTCTAAATCTTGCTCAGCAGGCTCGTCTTCAAGCCACTCCACTTCGCCTTGCAGATATGGCAAATCTTCAATGGTGCGCAGAACTTTAAACCGTCTGCGGCCTTCGGTCATTATATTGATTCGACCATCGGGTAGTTTCTCGCACTCAATAATTTCAGCGGAGGAGCCAATAGTCGCTGCCTGAGAGCTGTGAGGGTCATAGAGCAAGACTCCGAAGAGCTTGTCGCCTTCCATGATGGTGGAAAGGGAGACCCAGGAAAAAGCACCACATCGGGAAGGGGGAATAAAGGCAATATTTGCTTTTTATTAGGCACTAAATTCTCCAATACCAATTTTATGTGAATGCAGAGAGTTCTAAAAATTCAACTAATGCTATGTGCCTTGTGGTCTTTGTCCACCAGCATGGGCTGGTCTGCTGGGTGTGTAAGCGCAACAGCCGGGCGCACAGACGTCGGGCGCAGGCCCGAAGCAACCAATGGCTTTTTTCTCAGCCACGTTATTTGATTCTAGCCGTTCTTCCACCAGATCAGCCATCATTCTTGCAAACTTAGGATTAGTACCGGCGGTGCTAGTGCGAACAAACTGCATCTCAAGCTCGTGCCCAAGGTCTTTTGCTTCGGTGTCGAGGTCGTAAAGAATCTCCATATGATCAGAGATAAAACCGATAGGATGAAGCAAAACATGTTTGACCCCTGCCGCATGCAACTCGCGCATGTGATCGAGCACATCGGGTTCTAGCCACGGTTGAGTCGGAGGGCCACTGCGACTCTGATAGACAAGCTTGAAGTTGTTCAGACCTAGCGCTTTGGCGGTTAGTTCACAGGTTTCGGTCAGCTGTTTCACATAATCGCAGTTGTCTGCCATGGTCATGGGTATGCTATGGGCAGTGAAGGCCACATGCACGTCTTTTCGATCAGCTTCGCCAAACTGCTCTAGGCCGGCTTTGACGGCTTCTATATTTGCCTCTACGAACAGCGGGTGATTGTAGAACACTCTCAATTTGTCAAACTGAATATCGCCAGCATCAGCTTCAATTTGAGCCTTCTCTATATCTTCGCGATACTGGCGACAGCCCGAGTATGAGCTGTAAGCCGAAGTGATGAAAACAAGTGTTTTCTTGACTCCATCAGCTTTCATCTGCTTAAGGGTATCGGCCAGCATTGGATGCCAATTGCGGTTGCCCCAATAAACAGGCAGATTAATTGAACGTTTATCTAGCTCTTGCTTAAGCGCGTCAATTAAGCGGCGGTTCTGACCGTTGATTGGGCTCACACCCTCGAAGCGCTCATAGTGATGAGCGACTTCGAGCATGCGAGAATGAGGCACGTTCTTACCTCTGAGCACATTCTCAAGAAAGGGCATAACATCAGCCATTCCCTCGGGGCCACCGAAGGAGAGAAAGAGAATGGCATCGTAATTAGTCATAAATCACCCTTTTTGACTTGAATGGCTCTTGCAGCTTAGGAAACGGCTCGGCTTGATAAGAGGTCTAATACCTCTCCTTCAGCAGGAAAGCGCCCTAACTTGGCCTTTGAGAAAATCAGCTCACCGTCTACTTCTATTTCGAAGACACCACCGCTGGATTGATGAATTTTGGTGGAGTAATCAAGTATTCTTGCGATATCGGCTGCCAAACTGACAGCCCTAGATTTGTATCCTCAAGAACCGCAGAATGTAATGGATACTGCTGGTTTATTTTCAGTCATATTGGTCTCCTACTAGACTAATTGTTGGTTGTCTGGCGATTTAAAATCGTTCTTCATTCTCGCTTTATGGGATAAATGGTAGATTCAAAAAAGCCAATTTGCCCCATAATTTTAGCTCAGAAAAATCACATAAAATATGAATAGAGTACTAAGCCGCACCTGCACATCCCTAATTGCTTCTTCAACCCTGGCGTGGGCACTCTCTTTGGCCTTACCGGTGAGCAATGTGGCCTACGGCGCTGAGCCAGAGTCAAGCAGCCCGAAGAAGCTACCACTTTGTAAAGTTAAACCACTAGCGGCGGATATGGACAAGTTGCCAATGCTCAATAGCAACTGTCCTGAAGTTGTGTCAGGCGAGGGCTTACTGGTTTCGACCATGAGCGGTGTGGGCAAGGACGTGCCTGAAAACCACTTGAGTTATCGCTTCAAAGGCGACTTCGCTATCTTTTTGCATCACATCAATAAACAGACTGAAGCCGAAGCGAAGAAGACCCTTTATGTTAGCTGGGTTGCTTTCAACCCAACTAATCAGCCAGTCACTCTAAAAGTTGATGAGCAAGCTTCATATCTAAGCCAGCCTGATGCACCATTCGTCGAGCGTGCCCCCCTTGCTGTAGACGATGAGAACAAACTCTTCTCTGGCCCAGGCGATCGCTTAACCGCCGACTATATTCACGGCAAGGCCAAGATTGAGCCACCTTTTCTCATCACTGTTCAAGCGGGCAAACTTGCTGTTGTTAGGCATGTAGATGTGCCAGTGGCCGACCTGAAATTTCACCATAACGGCCGTTCATTTTTTGCCCGAGGCAACATTGACGGCGCCTTGCAAATGGCCACTATCGCTACGTTTTCAGAAAGCGGGCCACCCGAGCTGACCAAGTTGGAAGCAATGTTGAAAGATTCACTTATGGCTAGACCAAGGGAATATGAGAAGCTGAAGCCGACTCCAAATGATGCCACTGGTCGATTCATTTATGGCCGCGTTGCTGGAGTGCAGCAAGGGGTGCATCTTAAAGCCAGCCATAACCTACTGTTAGACAAAAGTTCTGACAGTATTAAATGCTATCCCATTAGCTCCCTTGCCAGAGGAACATTTGGTACAGGCGAAATTCAAAGTGCGAAACTGCTGCGCCGTTATGACGACACCGCCTACAGTGCCCATGGCAATTACTGCGTCGATTACAAAATTACCTGTTACGTTCGCAATAGCGATTATAT
>LNEX01000034.1 GCA_001464165.1 bacterium Ga0077546 | reverse complement strand
CCGATAAGAATGAAATAAAATATGCAGAACAGCCTGAGAAGGCGGTTTTCTACCGTGGTTCAGTCAAAGTCTCCACTGCCAACTACGAGCGTTTTTATCATCTTGTCTTGCACAAAGGACAAAGTCTGGAAGCATTAGACGCCTTTGAAGTAGATCCCGGCGAAAAGATGAACTTTAGTGTTGAGCTGCTCTATCCACCAGATGCAACACCACCGCAGTTGCTTACAATCTACAGCCCCAAATCTGAAGAAGTGAAAGTAGATATGAGGCCGGTGTTAGAGGGGAAGTAGATTCGGAAGTGAACAGGAGAACATGAAGATAAACTGGGCGGCATTAATTGTGTTAGCGGTGACAAGTGCACAACTTGTAAATCTGACGACTGTCCCTGCCTATGCTACAGACAATACTGAGGTCGACTCAAGGGAGACACTTAATTTGAAGGGAAAGAAAGACTCTCCACTCAGTGCAGTTTGTAAGGTACTGGAACCATCCGATATCTTCGCATTCAACAACAAAATTGACTGGAACACTGCCAAAACCCGGCTCACAAAAGGCGAAGATTTTACAACCTACACTTTTGCCGTGCCGCAAGTTGTCCAGTCGCAACTGTATACATGTCTTTTCGATGGCAGAAGAGTCGATTTTCCGATGGGCGGATATCTGTTCTTCGAAACTGCTCCGACGGTGGCTGGCTCAAAGACGTTTTCACCGGACGGTTCTATCAATAGGTTCAAAGGTGGCGACTTCGCCTTTTCCAATGCCAATCCTGGTCAGGTAATTGGTGTCTGTATTCCTGTACCGCCCTTGAAGCCAAGGACGAAGCCGACTGGCGCAGTGCATATGTACAAATCTACACGCTCTCCCTACGTTTTAAAATATTTTGGCAGTGACATTTCTCATGGTTTCATAAATGATTCAGATGGAGATTTTGGCGTCAATATCACTGTTAATGATTTCTATCCACAGGACGACCAGTTGCAAATTAGGGAATTGAGTAAAGTTCACACGGACGTGATGTGCAACGTGGTTGTGCTTACAAACGCTGGCTTAAAAAAACTAAGGACACCCTAAGACTTCGCTATACAATTATTCCATCCGAGGCAAGCTATTGACCAATCAAGAAAAGGTAGCAGGAGACGCTGCCTCTAAACTAATCAGCGAGAGGATTGCCGAGCTGGGTGATTGGCGTGGAGAAACACTAGCTGCGGTGCGCGCCCTTTCATTGCTTGAAGATAAAAGCTCGATTTATCCGGTCTACTATTAAATTTCAAAACAGCAGTACTTACTAATTGGTAAGCGAGATAGCAAGAAGACATAGAGTCGAGGAAAGGGATTCCAAAATTATGCGCTTACTTGTCGTCGAAGATCACGAAGTAACTAAAGATGGTATCTGTTTGGCACTTAGCAAAGATACTGATCTAGAAATCGTTGGCACTGCTGATAATAGTGATGATGGATTGAGAGTGGCAGCACAATTGAAGCCCGATGTGATCTTGCTTGATCTCCACTTACCAGGTCGCCTCGGTCCAAGGTCCATGGTTCAAGCTTATTGCCAAATTCCAAATTGCAAGGTAGTTGTCTTTTCCAATGAGCACAGACAAGCTTTTATCGATGTAGTGATGAAGATGGGCGTGGCTGCATACTTGCTTAAATCAGAGCCCTCTAGGGTGGTGATTGAAACAGTCAAAAAAATTTTTGACAACACCACTTCTTCTGGTTTGTCGCCCCTTAGCAATCAAGCGTCAATCAAATTGACAGAGACTGAGCTACAATTGCTCCAATTTTTCGCCCATGGCCTGAAGTACCAAGACATCGCAAACAGAAGAGTTACAACTCAATCTACAGTGCGCAAGCAATGTGATTTACTGTTGGAAAAATTGGGTCTCGAAAATAGAGAAGAACTGATTGCATGGGCTGCTAGTAACGGCTATGGCAACCTGGATACCGAAGACAGCAGCAGTCAAAAGCATGAAAGAAGTTAAGAAACTAAGCACTGCCACAAGCAAATTAGCCAAATTGCTTGCTAGCGGCAAAATGCAAGAGACAAAGTGGACTGAGAAGGCAAAATTAGCTCTGAGCGAAATTTATTCCTTCTACGATGAGCTAATCCAAGAGTTTAACACTCATCTACCAGGTGAGGATATGCAGATACGCATTACTCAACTGACGGATAAAGTGGCTCATTCAACAAAGGAAAAAGAAGAGGCTCTGCAATACCTTCGCTTTTGGTTTTACGCTCCAGTCTGGGCCATTTCGATTAGAGCTTCGAAAGAAACTCTAGAAGTCTTTCTTCAGCCAACCTCAAATCTTTTGCAAATGACTGAGCAAGAATTGCCCTCTATGCTCAAGCTCAGGCTTGGCTACTGTATAGAAAATGACCGTGCTGCCTGGAGCATGGATGGCCACGACATTAGCGAAAGAGAAGTAACGACACTATTGCGCAGTGTTTTTAAAGATATGATTGTACGCTCTGGCACTGAATTAAACTTTTCAGCCGACGCCATGCGTTTGCCAATAGGGGCGGGAGGCGAAAGCCTCTCACGCTCCGTCAAAGCACTGGTAGACGAAAAATTTTGTCTCTCTCAAAAGATAGTAAGCCAGCAGGAAGAGATTCAGCGTAAAGTAGCTCGTGAACTTAATGATGCAGTGATCTCCGACATTATGATTCTAAAACGCTCGCTGACTGGAGATAAGCGACTTTCAGACGAGCAAGTCATAGAAATACTAGATAGAGTGACCAGTCAAATCTACGACATCTGCGACGATTTAACGCCGCGTGATTTACAGGACTGGGGACTGCATACGGTCGCAAGCAGCCTAATCGAGCGCTTGCAAGAAAGAACCAAGGCCGTTTGTACTCTCACTTGCCCGCAAGAACTGCCCAGGTTGCCAGAAGAAGTTGAGCTGAATATCTATCGAATTGTGCAGGAGAGCCTTAACAACATTGAGAAGTATGCACAGGCGAAAACGATAACAGTCTTAATGCTTGTTGATGGTCCAATCCTGACGGTATCAATCGAAGATGATGGTCAGGGATTTACCAGTATTAATGCCACTCCGGGCAGCAAAAAAGGAGGCAGAGGCGGCAATATAATGAGAGAACGTGCCGCGCTGATAAGGCTCTATTATCCGACTCGCCTATTTGTCCAATCCAGCCCACAAGCTGGTACCAAGATCACCCTCGAGCTACAGATTGCCAGCAAGGAGGATGGCAGCCCATGACTGGTGATAGCATAGACTCAACTGCCCCACTTGTGCTGGCTGGAGCAATGGCTGGTCAGACCATCAAAGAGCGGTACTTGCTCGTTTGCTTGCTCGGTACAGGTGGGTGGAGTGAAGTCTATGAGGCTTTTGATAAGCAGCTAAGTCGTAAAGTCGCAGTCAAAATACTCTATCAACACCTCACCTGGAAATCAGAGAGTCTAAAGCGCTTTCAAGCAGAAGCCGAAGCAGCCGCCAGCATTTCTCACAACAATGTGGTGTCTATTTATGATGTCGGCTTTCTTGATGGTGGCCAGCCCTTTATCGTCATGCAAATGGTTCCCGGAAGCACGTTAAAAGGCTTGCTAGAAACCAAAGGCTTTCTAGAGTGGAGACAGGCAACAGAAATCTTTTTAGCAGTTTGCGAAGGTCTAAACTCTGCCCACAGCCTTGGCGTCATACACCGAGATATTAAACCTAGTAATATTCTCATTGCCGAGGACGGGTCGATCAGATTGACTGACTTTGGTCTAGCCAAGCAAATCAATGCAGCAAGTGGTGCGAGTCTTACTCAAACGGGAGAGACCATCGGCACACCATATTATATGAGTCCAGAGCAATGCCTTGGCGAAGAAATCGATCTGAGGAGTGACATCTATTCACTTGGTTGCCTCATGTACGAAACCCTGAAAGGACACCCACCATTTGAGGGGAATACTCTTTTTGAAATTCTCTTAAATCAGGTCAACTACTTGCCAGAACCTCTGATCACTAAAGAGAAGAAGAACATACCAAGAGATTTTGAGGCCATAGTATTTAAGTGCCTAAGAAAAAAGAACTCAGAGCGCTATGCCTCGGTTAGCGACTTGAAGCAAGACCTTATCAAAGTCAGAGATGGCATAGCTCTAAAAATCAAACATGCTCACTCTGGCAAGTATGCGCCAGTTGCCTTTTCTCATCGCACTAAAGTTTCAACCAGAACGCTTCTTCTATCGCTAGCAATAGGTCTTGTTGTTATTTCTGAGGTGATCTTTACTGCCCTTTCTGGTGGTCTTTACCCTGGTATAAGAATCCCAGCCATCTCCGCCTTTAAAGTAAATCACGGTGAAGTAAATCCAGTTAGACCACCTGGTTTTGCAGACTTGATGCCGCAACAAACAATGTTTTTACCGGCACTAAATGCTTCTGGCATTCTCTTTCGCAGAGGAGGAGAAAGTTCTACAGAGCCGGGATTTCGCACATTCAACTATGATGGCATGCTTTTAAATGGCAGCAATTTAGTATCTTTTTCTGCATCTGAAACAATTGATCCAGAAAGCGATTTGGCTCAGTGTAGCATCACATATGCTGGCAATCTAAGTGCAAAATTTCAGCTGCCGAATGGTAAGCAAATCATTCTAAGAAATATAAGAAACATCGATACCGTGCACGAAGAAAATGGTTATTTCAGTACCACTATCCGTTGTCACAACTCCAAAGATTGCACATTTGCCACCAGAGAAAACGCACAAGTCGACAGCTTCTCCATTTCGGATATCTAACCATGGGCATATCAATAAAATCCAAAACTATTTATTGTTTGTGGCTACTGCCTATCTATCTGATGATATTTTCACTGTTTACTTCGAATTCGCCTGTTCTTGCTCAAAAGCCTTCCCCCGCCGGCTTGAGGCAGTCCACAGGGTCTAATACGGCACAAGGAGAACCCAATCACGTCAACCAGTATGCCTTAATCGATCGAACTGGCAAAACAAAAGTCAAGCTGCCTTACCAGCAGGTCATTGATTTTCACGAAGGGTTGGCGGTGTTTGAGCAAAACAATCGATTTGGAATTATAGACAATGCAGGCCACGTCGTAGTCGCGCCGCTATTCGCGTCCATTGACAACTTTTCTTGTGGGCTTGCGTGCGTGAGTATAAACTCCAATGAAAATAGCGAACTGGTCTACGTCGACAAATTAGGTAAAACTGTAATAAAAGACATTTCTGCACTTGGTGATACTTTCCACAAGGGTTATGCCAGAGTAATGCGCAACTCAAGATTCTTACTTATCGACACAAGTGGCAAGGAAATTAAAAAGATCATCCCAACTGGAATCCAGTCAAAATCAATGCTCCGCGATGGCACCCGGCTAAAGTTCGAAGAGCAAATAATTGTCATTAAAGACAATCAATACACAGTGCTCAAACTGCCTAATAACGCTGTGCCGAATTCCAATTATTCCGAGGGTCTCTGCTCGGTAAACTACGGACCAGATAATCAGTTTCACGATTACGTAGATGCCAATGGCAAGTTTGTCACCAATGGCCAATTTAAAGAGGCCTCTGATTTTAAAGACGGTCTTGCGATAGTTAGAGTGGCCTCAAATAAACTGGGTTATATCTATAAGACTGGTCGGTTTGTCTTTGCTCCAATTTACGAAGAAGCTCACGAATTCTCTGAAGGAGTTGCTGCAGTGCGAGTCGGCAGACGCTCATTTTTTATCAACAAACAAGGACGCACCGCTATTGAACCGGGCTACTATTTGCCTGGAGACTTTAGCGAAGGGCTGGCTCCAATCAACAAATACGGCAAATATGGATACATGGACAAGACTGGCAAGATTATTATCGAACCTCAATATTTAGAGGTTTGTCCGTTCAAGAATGGTGTCGCCTTAGTCACCTACTAAAGTTGCAGTCACTTTTACAAGTGCAAAACATACTCACTTTTGCCCATTTACCACGCCATGGTAGATGCTCATAATTGCATCTACAGACAAAGTTTTGCAGCCTGTCAGGCCGAAGTAGTATCAGCCGCCCAGGCACTTCCAGATATTTAGTTAGTCTGATCTATTTTCATCGCGTACCTCTAGAAAGGCAGGCGATGTACTAACACGCACCTACCGAGGAGTATCACAATGCATGATCAAGTAGCTCTAGTCATTTTGATAGTGTGCACGTTATGGCAAAGTTTTCTCAGCCTGTTCTCTGAAACACTGATAGAGCTATTCGTAATTATGTTGCTACTCTCGATCTTCGAGTCTTTCTATTACGCCAAACCAAATCAATCGATTAAAGGCAGAATCAGAAACTTGACGATAACGACATTGAATATGGCAATCTCTATTTTTACTATTTGTGTTATCTGCTTCTTTTTTCCATTACACAGGCCCTGTGTCGTTCTAAGTGGCATCCAATCTGCTCTCACTGTGTTTTTGTTTCTACTTACTTGCGACTATTTTTTCTATTGGTATCATCGCGCTCAACACAAATTTTCATTTCTATGGGCCATTCATGAGTTGCACCATTCCGATGCTGAGCTCAACAGCACAAGTTCAGCTCGTACTTCCTGGCCAGAAGGTTTAGTACAGAGGATTGTCATCACAATTCCCACCTTGTGCCTAATACCATTAGACCTGAAAAGTGCTATTCTCGCGGCTTTGCTTGCAAAATTATGGCTTGTCTTTACTCACGCTAATTTGCGACTGAATCTTGGTCTCTTGACTCCATTAGTCTGTGGCCCACAGCTTCATCGCATACATCATTCAATCGAACGCAAACACTACAACACAAACTTCGCTCAGTACTTCCCTATATGGGATGTACTCTTCTCGACCTATTATCAGCCGCAGGGCAACGAATTCCCGGATACTGGCATACCAAGTCTACATTCAAACATATCCCCGTTAGCAACTATTGGAAGACCAATTGAACTATGGTCGCTCCAACTAAAACAACTACTCGAGAAACGGCTCAAGTCCTCAAATGGTCGTATCGAAGGAAATTGTCGTTAACAATTGTAGGTGGGCGCACGTGGTAATTGCAGTGCCCAAGATCAACCGGGCACAATTCGACTTAATTGCTTTCTCAATGAACTTCACTGTTTCAGCTCTTATTGGAAATTCACCTACAAAGTCTGTAAAGTTCTCTGCTACAGAGACAAGTCGCTCAATTGATTGCACCGCCAATGGTTCTGCAATGCCTCTCTTATTCGCTAACTCAAGTAGAGGGTTGGCAACGATTCGCGTAAAAATGGGCCACTTTTCTCTTGAAAAGCAGGCAAAGGACTTATCTAGACAGCATTAGCAAACTTTTTGTTCTTTAAGCCAAAATTGTAGGTTGGTAGTGGTTGACCTCTGTCCATGTTTAATCGATAGTCACCAAACCGGTTTATGTGCTGGCGAATATAAGGACTGATCTGGCCAATCGT
>LNEX01000033.1 GCA_001464165.1 bacterium Ga0077546 | reverse complement strand
TCCAGGAAACCCTCAATACTGTGCAAGACCAAAAACTCTTCATGGACTTGCTTGGTTCCAAGGCTGAATCTAAAGGTCTTCCAGGCCTTCAGATAGTTGATTCTGACAAAGACGGTCACACCGATGCGGTTAAGGTGACCGCTGGTAAGAACCAAATGAGCATTGATCTCAAGGATGGCAATCTCAGTGTCACCGACAATAGTCCAACCTTGCGCAAAACAATTAGTGGATTTATTGATAGAACCGCTGATGCTTTAAGTGACGCTGCCATGAGTGTTCGAAACGCCTCTGGAATCTCTGATGTTCAAGATAGTCTTGGTAGGGCAGGCACTGCCGATAGCGATAGGAACCGGGCCATCAATGCGCACGTTAAGAAAAATGGTGGCTAGTAGCCAGCACTCTAGTAGTTTTGAAACTGATTAGATTGCAGCGCAAATATCATTGCACTTACGTTCTGAGTCAGCTAACTCTATCTGTATAGTCGTGTGACTGATTTTGAAATCTTTTTCCATCAGTAAATTGACTTGACTTAGTACTGCTTGCCCGTCTGCTTGTGGCTCTATGGTTAGGTGGCAGCTCATTGCTAGTAGGCCAGATGTGATTGTCCAGACATGCAAGTCATGGGCTTGCACAACACCGTCTACGGCCAAGAAAGCTTTGGTTAGGGCATCTAAGTCAAATTCGCGGGGCGCGCTCTCCATCAAAATTTCCACCGATTCTTTTAGTAAGCCCCAAGTGCGACTGACTATAAAAATAGAGAGAACGGCGCTCAGTATAGGGTCTGCTAAGTACCAGCCGGTGAACATTATGATCAATCCAGCCACTATTACGGCACACGAGGCCAACATGTCAGCAAAGACTTCAAGGTAGGCTGCTTTGGCGTTGAGTGATTTGTGACTGTGGGCGCCAAGTAGCTTCATTGAAATTAGATTGATTATCAAGCCCAGCAGGGCCACCACGAGCATAGGCACGCTATGAATTTCTGGTGGCTGGCTTAGGCGGTGAATTGCTTCGCAAAAAATAGCAATAGAGATCACTACAAGAAGCACAGAATTGGCCAAGGCCGCTAAAATTTCGCTGCGGTGAAAGCCATAGGTGCGGGAGGGGCCAGCTGGTTTGTTCGATAGCCACACAGCAAAAAGAGCAAGAGCCAGTGCTGCCACATCACCAAGCATGTGCCCGGCGTCGGCTATTAACGCCAAGCTGCCGGTGTACCATCCAGCCACTGCTTCTACAATCATGAAACTGGCGGTGAGAGCGAGTACTATTGTCAGTCTGCTGCGACTCTGTTGCCGAGAGGCAAAATGGTCATGACCGTGCTTCTGATTGTCTGGCGCGCCCTGAGCTTTGCTCTCTTCAAGATTGTGCTTGTGTTCACAGTTTGAATGGGACACATTTACTACCTATTAGTTGTTTGATATTAGCTCTTGAACATAGTCAGAACTAGTTTGAAATATGCTTCTAGGTCAAGTCTTGTGATTCCACCTTTGACGCTAGTGTTGCCTTCATGCACGGCATCAGCAATTGCTTGCTGGTTGTTCAGTAAGAACGTAATGAACGACTTTTCTCTAGCTGGTGTGTTTTCGTCTTTGAGATGCGCTTCTAATTCGTGTTTCTCAATATAGCCGTTGCCATCCGAATCGAGCTTGTCAAAGGCTTTGTAGGCGTAGTCTTTAATTTGCAAAATAGCATCAGCAGCTGAGTCTTTTGGCACATAATTACTGACCCAGGCTTTTTCAAAGTCATCTTTTTCTACTTGTACTTGTAAGTCGCTCACTGTTTTTCTCCAATATTGTCTCTGACTTCTCTCTATTTACCACTTGTTGAAATGATTGCTAGCGTGCTGCCATCAGGGCCGCTAAATATCAGGGCGTGGCCCAGCGGTGTCTTTAGCTCACCACGCTTGAGAAAACCATAACTCTCAAGAACATCACGGGCGCCACTAACTGCGGTGACCATATAGACATTGAGGCTGGGGGCGGGAATCTGACTCTCTACCAAAATTAACTCAGGCCCGGATGAGAGGCGAATTGCCGCTGCTCTGCGGTGTAGATCGTCTGATTTCCAGGTCATTTTACCTTTTAATACATCGCTATAAAAATGAAGTTCAGTTTCGAAATTTCCACAGCTTTGTACGACATAGTGAATTGATTCAAACAGGCTAGCCCCGCCATTCTTCCCCAGTATAGAATCGGCTGAACTGGGGGAGAGGGCGCCCAGGTTGGCTCTTGTGGTGCGGGCGTTGTTAGGGGCTGTAGCACTTGTAGTTGGCCCGCTTGTTGGTCCATGAGTGGGAGAGTAAGCCTGCAGCCTTTGATTACTGTTGGTAGGTGACTGTGGTGTCTGAAGATTCAGTTCACTAATAGGTGGGCGACTTTCTCTAAGGCCCCGGCGCCGCTCCATTGATATGCGCAGCATGAGCTCAGTTGTGCGTTGTTTAAATTCAATGGCTTGCTCTAGTTGGCCACTGTTTTCAATTTCTTTGGCTAACCTTTGCAGTTCGTTGGCAACTTCTTTTTGGTTTTCGCCGTAATGTTGCTCTAGCGAGGTAATTATCGATGCTAGTTTCTCTTCAGCCTCATCGGCCGAATGATTTGTCAGGGCTGACAAAGCTATTTGCAGAAGCGCTCCACTTGTTAGAGAATGGCCATCGGTCATATAGTGCCCTAAGTTCAAAATGGTCTTAACTTAGATTATCCCCATCAAGGCATAGACTAATCAAAAAGACCCTTTAATGGGCTTTAACTAGGTTGATTAATCATAAACGTGGCAAAACTGGCGAAGAACTCCATCAGGGTGGCCTTGTGACCTTGAAACTCAGGCACAACCTCCAAGGCCGCGTTCATGTTGGCTACCCAGGCATCACGCTCTATTTGGCCAATCTTAAAGGGCATGTGACGGCCACGCATTCGAGGATGCCCCCGTTCGTCGCTATAGGTCGTTGCTCCTCCAGTTCGCTGAATCAAAAACTGGGCTAGGTGCTTTTTGCCTGGTCCTAAATCTTCGGGGTAGAGTGGCCGCAGCACAGGGTCTTTCTCGACCCCCTGATAAAAAGCCTCGACCAATTGGTAGTAAGGCCCCTCACTACCTATCGACTTGTATATGACACTGAGTGGGTCTATTGCTTGCATGGTTGAATTATAGTGTATTAGTTTGCTGTACTTCGCACTGTGTTATTTTGTTTAGCGCCGTGCTCTTCAAGCATGGCAATAATTGGTTCGTGGCTTTGATTTTGAGTCTCTCTGAGGGCATCGTCAAGTGGGGTGTTGCCCCAGCGATCAATGCTGTTGAGGTTGACCCCCAATTCAATTAAATAACGCAAGGCCGCTATCTTGCCTTCGCAGGCGGCCAAGTGCGACGCTGTGCGGCCATCATAGTCGCCTACGTCAGGGCTGATTCCCCGTGCTACCAGGCGGCGCATTTCTGCTACATCTCCTTCGGCGGCAGCCCAACAAAAGGCATTGATTCCGCTGAGGCGTGATTCAAAAAGATTGCGTCTAGGGTCTAGGCGGTCGTCAGTTAGCCCTGTGGTGCTGTCAAAAGTGTGAAATTTGAAACGTGAAGCTAGTTGGCGGCAGAAATCAACGCCTCTAACTGAATTACCTAATTCGTCTAGGCGTGGTGACCATACTGCTAAACCTGCAACGTTTGGTACTACCAACATAATTGCACCAGAAACCCCGCTTTTCGCTGGAATGCCGATGCGAAAGGCGAACTCGCCAGAGAAATCGTACATGCCGCAGCTAGACATCAACGAAAGACAGTTTTTAACATGGTCAGGGCGAAAAACTTGAGCACCAGTCAGCGGGCAGTTGCCGCCATTGGCCAGGGTGGCAGCAATGACAGCCATGGCTCTGGTTGTCGTTTCGATTGAGCAGCACTGAAAGTAGAATTCTAAGATGTCGAGCAGGTTGACATCAGGTGGGTAGGCCTTTTTCTCTCGCATAAAATAGGCGAGGGCAAAGTTGCGATCGGCTGTTTGTCGCTCTGATAGATAAACAGCATTATCAAAGCCAATCTTCATGTTGCCAGCGCATTCCTTCCATTTGCTCATGACATAGTCAAAGCGATCGGAGGCATCGGCACCACTTTTAATTAGGGCACCACACATGATGGCGCCGGCATTAATCATAGGGTTATGAGGCAAGCCTTTGGCATTAAGAGTGAGCTCATTAAATGTCTTGCCGCTTGGCTCTGTGCCCACATAACGGTGGAGAACTTCTTCGCCTTGATCTTCTAGGGCGAGGCAGTAGGTTATTGGCTTTGAACAAGACTGGACACAGAAAAAGTCTTCGCTGTCGCCAATAGAAAAGCGTTGGCCGTCCACCGAGCAGACTGAAGCGGCGAACTTGTCAGGATCAACTCGCTCTAGCTGAGGTATGTAGTTGGCAAGCTGTCCATCGTGATTATTTGCCACTCGGTCGAAAATCAACTGTAGCTCCTGGCAAAATTCGCTGAAGCGGGGAATGGCCAGCTGACCGGTCAAAACTTGCTCAAATAGTGCCGGGCTGATGTTTTGTAGTGTTTGAAACTGCTCTAAATCTAATTGCTCGCCGGCGGCTCGAATTGCCCTAAATAGAGCCCCACCACGGGGATCGTCTTCAAGGATGCCGCTGGCCCGGAAACAGTCAAGTAAAACCGCTCTCTCTACTGTGCTTGCACCGGGCAAAGTAGATTGCTTGGCGAAGGCACGAAAGAGGCTCGTGGATGGCAGATGATCGTCGCTAGTGCTAGGCATAGCTTACTTATGCCAAATTGTCTCAGTATTTAAGCGTCTATTTTCTGCTTTATCTTTTGCCCTTGCCGGCCAGCTCTTTCAGTGGATTATCTTGCAGGTATTCTTCATAGGTACCTTGGAAGTGATGTAAAGGACAAAATACGAGTGGCAACATCTGAAATCAAGTCGCGGTCATGGGAGACCAAAAACACTGTTCCGGGGAATGTAGAAAGCCCTTCAGCTAAGGCCGATACAGCTTCTAGGTCTAGGTGATTGGTTGGCTCGTCCAAAACTAAGACTGGGTTTTTTTGCATCATCATGCGTGCGAGAAGTAGTCTGGCAGCCTCACCCCCTGAGAGATTCTCAGTTTGTTTTAAGCTGTCTTCTCCAGAGAAGAGCATTTTGCCTAATAGTCCGCGTACGTGCTGGTGGCCTTCATCGACCATATATTGCATCAGCCAATCAAGGGCGGTGCTGCCTGGCGTGATGGCATCGTGGTAGTCTTGCGGATAGTAGCTCCAAGTGGCTGCTTCAGTCCATTTGACTGTGCCAGAATCGGGTTTTAGTTCGTTCATCAAGCAACGCAACAGGGTGGTTTTACCAACGCCATTTGAGCCGATTATGGCAATTTTTTCGCCCCGCAGTAAGTCAATATTGAAGTCTTTGAATAGTACTTTGTCGTCAAATGACTTGGTTAGATTCTTCACTTGAAGAACTTCACGGCCAGAGGGTTTCTCTTGTTCAAAGCGAATAAATGGCCTTTGAATATTCGAGCGCTTCATTTGCTCTGGTGCTAGTCGCACCATTTCTTTGCGTCTTGATTGCACTTGGCTCGATCGTTGACCAGCCGCAAATCTTTGTACAAATTCTTGCAACTGGGCGATTTTTTTTGCCTTGTCTTTGTTGGCCGATTCAATTGATTGACGAGCCTGCATCTTGTGTTCGACCATGTCGTCATAGTTGCCTGGGTAGACAATAATGGTGTCGTAATCGATATCAGCAATGTGGGTGCAAACTGAGTTTAAGAAGTGGCGATCGTGCGAAATTACCACGAGTATGCCTTCATATTGCCAGAGAAACTCTTCTAACCAGTGAATTGATTCGAGATCAAGGTGGTTGGTTGGTTCATCTAACAGTACTGCTTGAGGTTCACCAAACAGCGCTTGAGCCAAGAGTACGCGAAATTTGTAGTCGGTGGCTAGTGTGCTCATGAGATTTTCGTGATCATCGTCTTCGATGCCGATGCCGCGAAGAATTTCGGCGGCTTCAAATTCAGCTGTATAGCCATTTTCATCGGCAATGATTACTTCTAGTTCGCCGAGGCGGTTCATCTGTTCTTCAGTCAAATTTTCGACTTCGCAGAGGGCGTCTCTCTCTTTAAAGGCTTGCCATAGGATATCGTTACCCATCACCACGGTGTCGATAATGCGTTCATTGTCATAGGCAAATTGGTCTTGCTTGAGCACGCCGACTTTGCGCGGACGGGTGATAGTGCCAGCGTTAGATGCTTCTAGCTCTCCAGTGAGAATTTTCATGAAAGTAGATTTGCCAGCGCCATTGGGGCCTGTCAAGCCGTATCTATTGCCTGGGCTGAACTTGACTGAGACATTGTCGAACAGTGTGCGAGATCCGTAGCCTTTTGAGACTTCGTTTACGATGATCATTTATGAGCTTTCCCTAAACAAAAAAGCACGCTGTCACGTGCATTACTGCCGATTATACCTGTTTAGTAGCTGTAAACAGCCGCACATCAAGCGATAGTAAACAGCCTTAAGGCGGTTTTAATGGTTGAAGGCTGAAAACCCGAGATTTGCCAGCGCAGCGGGTAGCCAAGTGGTTCTGGCGGCCATTATTGGGGCTGCTAATCGTTTACAGAATCAAGGCACACCAGAGAAAAGAATGATTTTCGCTTTATACTTGCAAAATTAGCGGTTCAGCTGGTTGAGATTTGATTCTATGAGTATTCTTCACTCGCCTCTATTGATGGTTATGCACGATCCTGTGTTGCATCAATTTATTTCTTATCTGGCAGAGAAGAAGGCAGAACAAGAAGCTAATCCAAATAGTCATGTCAAAATTGAACTTTCGCGTGACTTGATGGCCCAAGTCCGTGAGTCGTTTCGGCAAAATATTCTAGAAGGGGAGCGCAGTCTTCATTTGCTCTCACATCTCCTTTCTACCTTGTTGCTAGAAGATGATTTTGAGCTGCATAGTAATGTTATCGGTCTTTTGCCTAGCGATGAGGATCGACCTTTCCTTATTCGCGAGCGTATTACTCAAGACATGCTGTTTTCAGTGACAGATATTGATCTGGGCAAGTACATGCTCGATAACTTTCGCTATCGTAAGAATTTCGAATGGGTGCCACTAGAGTTGTCTGCTAACTTTATTGAGTATCTGCCTAGAGGCAGAGCCACTGACGGCGTCAATCGTCTGACAAGTAGGGTCAAGGCTGAAGAAGAGCTCTGGAATAAAGTTACTGACGAAATTTTTGTCATTGATGAACTAGTGAGTCGTGATAAGCAATTACGTCATTTTAGTAAGTATGTCAAAGATATTTTTGGTATCAAAATAGTTTGTGACGATGAGGCAACCTGTCTGGCGGTTCGCCCTGCAAGATTTTGGCATATTGAGTAACGACTCTATCAAAGGTGACCGATTGGTTGAAATTTTAGAGACCAAGAACTATCTAACGTGCTTACCTACTGAGATGAAGAAGACCGGCTGGAAAGCAATAAAAAGTGTGGTGCAATGGCATGAACGATTATTTGAAGTGCAAGTGCAGCCCCTTAATAACTACTATTTAGAGTTAGACCATATGTCTGGGCCATCTCACAGTTCTTTTAAGTTGCAGCGCGATCAGATGAGAGACGAAGTAGCTGAGCGAATTCCACTATATGGTTTTTATCGTGACCTTCTAAAGATGCTTTTCATGGGCACTGATGTCTCTTTCGAATGTGCCAATGCCACAGTAGTAATCACCTGAACTCCATTTTTCTTTTAAACTCAAGAGCGGCTTAGCCTTCAGGGTATTTTTTCTGAATTCCCG
>LNEX01000032.1 GCA_001464165.1 bacterium Ga0077546 | reverse complement strand
GCTCACCTTCTTCAGCCTCAACACTTTCACCCAGCTCTACTGGTTCGAGAAAGTCATTGGTGATGATAGTTGCCTCAACTACCTTGTCAATTTCAATGTGAGCACCAGAGTGTGAGTCCATTTCTTGGTAGACGCTTTCTACCGCAGAAACACTACGAGCGAGATCCGCAGCCATATCCTGTTCGTCATCAGCAAACTCATCATCATCTTCGTCCGTAAGATGAGGACGCTTGACGATCAAAGAACCTGTATCGTGCTCATCATCGCCATTACCAGAACCAGATTGACCTTCATGACCTTCGTAGTCATCACCATCAAAATTGACGCGCTTACCAGGCACTTTCCCTGATGCTCTGGCATCAAGCAAATCTTCTGGCATTTGAGCGAGAATTTCTTCTGGCACATCATCAAATTCATGGCCATGGTCGGCACTTTCATCATGTGAATCATGACTATGTGAACGATCACTGTCATTGCTGAATCCAATATCTCGACTATCACGACTAGGCATGACACGACCGCTAACAGCACTTGCGGCTTTGAGGGGTTGATTGCCACCTCTGCCACTGCCACCCCGAGACTTACCACGACGATTCTCTTCATCGCGATTTTTAAAGGCAATGATGCGACGATCTTCTGGAGGTCCAAGTTCTAGTTGTGGAATCACACCTTGACCGACACAGCTTTGGCACTTGATTGAGAACAACTCTCTCAAGCTTTGTCCTTGTCTACGTCTAGTCAATTCAACTAGACCCAAATCTGACAATTGGCCAATTTGTGGTTTAGCGCGGTCTTCTTCGAGAGCACGTTGGAAAGCTTCCAGAACCTGCTGCTGGTCCTTGCGACTATCCATATCGATAAAGTCAACAATGACCATGCCGCCGATATTGCGCAAGCGCAACTGTCTTGGAATTTCTTGGGCAGCCTCGAGGTTGGTGCGGCGAACAGTTTCAGCTTGAGTGCGTGAACTGGTGAAACGCCCCGAGTTAACGTCGATTACTGTCAGTGCTTCTGTTGGTTGAACGTTTAAGTGACCACCAGATGGCAGCTCTGCCCGGTCAGAAAGAGCAGCTTCGATTTCACGATCAATTCCCTTTGCCAGTAGCAAAGGAACTTCATCAGTATGGAATGAAACCTTAGTCTGTTTGCTGGCCCATCCACTCAAGTACTCTTGAGCGCGTCTTTGACCTTCAGGGCTGTCCGCAATAATCTCACTGACTTCATGAGAGTAGGCATCGCGAATAACACGGAAGAGCAGATCTTGATCTCTATAGATTAGAGTTGGACCAATCGAAGCTTCAGCTTCAGAAACGATTGTTTGCCAGCGATCCCAAAGTTGTTCGAAGTCTTCAAACAATTCTTGATCACCCTGGCCTTTGGCTTCGGTACGGATAATTAGACCGACGCCTGGAGGCTTCATCAAGTTAACCACAGACTTCAGTCTGGCTCTTTCTCTAGCTTCAGAGATACGGCGAGAAATTGAAACTCCCCGCTCTTCTGGCACCAGAACTAAAAAGCGACCAGGCAAGCTGATGGCTGTAGAAACCCGCGGACCTTTATGACCAGTAGGCTCTTTTGTGATTTGAACTAATAGCTTTTGTTTAGGCACCAGTCTCTCTTTAAGAGGACCTTGTCCTGGCACATCGTTAGCGTGCAGGAAGCCCATTTTGTCTTTGCCTAGATTGACGAAAGCGGCGTCAATACCGGGGAGAATGTTCTCCACCGAGGCAGTGTAAATGTCACCGAGGAGCAGTTCGCCGCGATTGACGAAGAATTCGACCACTCGGTCGTTCTCCAGCAATGCAGCAATATTATCTTGCTCCGAAATGACGATTGACTTTCTCATAATTTCCCTCTAAATGGAATTTAAATTGTGTGAGCGCACATTGGAAAAATTGATGCTCGGTTGAGTCAAAACCTCAAGCCGAGTAATACGCCAGTTGAGATTGAGCGTCGGACAAAGCAGTGCTAGCAAATCAGTTGGCTTAATATGGCCAACTCCATTGAGCCCAGTTCCGGATCCGGTGGCTATCTCAAATTCGAGCGTTGGTGCCTCATTCTTTAAATGTTCAGTTTTGATTTGATCATCGCAAGGAGAAACAAGTTTCAAGCTAAGAAGACCCGGCCTTATGTCTTTGCCCTGAGGATTCTTATTCTTGTTCTTGATCTTTTCTTTGCTAGATCTACTTGCTGTCGCGCTAGCTTCTTGCACCGGTGCATAAAGGTGCTCGCTATCGATCAGCTCTTTAATACCGATTTTCAGTGCCTCTACAAGTGCAGCAGTAGAAGCCTTCTTATCGGCGGCTGAACTTAAACTAGTGTCTAAGTTCAAAAGAGAGTCTTGAAGTACGTGTAATTCAGCCCGATATCGAGCTGCAGTGACCAGCGACGCTATTGAGGGTGTAGCCTGAGCATCGCCGTTTATAGGCGGTAGCTTAGGCAACTCAACAGAGCCGACAATCTGTACTTCAGGAGGCAGTTGCTGGTTTAGTCGCTGCATAAATTGCTCGCAAGACATTTCTTCGGTTAGCTCGATATCGGCTAATTCTCGAAGTCCTTCCTGGAACAGTGGCAGCGGACAAGCCAGCGAAAGTTTTGGCTGAGGGTTGAACCCTTGTGTATAGGCCATTTTCAGAGCAGCCCGACGAGCAGCTCTAATGAGCAGATTTTGCATATCTAAGTGCCCGATGAATCTCAGGTCACCAGTTTTGGTGAAAGCAAATCTGATTTTATAGTTTTCGGCAACAGCGACAGGCTCAGCTTCTTTTGGTGCCACAAAGAAGAGAGAGGGGTGTGATTCTGGATCACTCTTGTTAGCGTTCAATTCTTTGACAAAAGGATTCTTCTTCATCACCGCTGGAATTGGATTAGCCAGAATGTGAGTGGTATCAAGCTCAGTGCAAATACCACAAGCATGGCAAACATTCTCGGTACAAGCTGCCGTTTCAACAGCGTTAACGGCCTTTTCCCATTCACGCTTGAGCCAGAAATCATGCAAGCCAATGTGGACAATATCAAACGCTTGCCTTGAGCCAACTTCTAAATTCGGACAAGCCAAATCTTCAAGACTAGTTGAGAGAGAAGCCGCCGCTTGATGCCACAGCTCAGGTTGATAGCGATCATCCCAAGCATCAAAAACCGCACCTGATTTCCAGGCCCGATAAATTAGCTCACCAGCAGGGTCAGTAACGTTCAAGGTCACTTTGCGCAAACCAGATTCGCGCAGCTTAGATCTAAGCACACCGTGGCGTCGAGCAGTCTCGCGTGGGTCGACCTGACCAAACCACTGGAATGGCGTAAATGGCTTTGGAACAAAGTTAGAGATTGTGCAAGTTATCTCAATGCCCTTTTTATACTTAGCGGGATCGCTATTGCGAATGACATTGCAGTGCACTTCGGCTTCTTTCAAAATATCGATAATGCCTTGCAAATCACTATCATCTTCAAAAGGCAGGCCGCACATAAAGTAAAGCTTGACTGAAGCCCAACCAGACTGATAAGCCGATTCAATAGCACTAATAATCTGCTGATGTGACAGGCCTTTGTTTATCACGGCCCTAAGTTTCTCTGTGCCCGCTTCTGGTGCCAAAGTGATGCCACTCTTGCGCACCGCTTTCAATTCTTCGGCAATCTCAAGATTCATGCGGTCAGCACGCTGACTAGGGAACGAAAGAGACG
This sequence comes from bacterium Ga0077546, assembly GCA_001464165.1. The sequence continues at coordinate 4,605 of LNEX01000032.1, read as the reverse complement.
CACGAGTAACACTGTGTTCGCGGTTAAGAGCACGAACAGAATCATGCAATGATGTGTAATCACTAACACACAATGACAAAAGCGAATATTCCTCGTGGCCAGAATTAGCTAGAGCCTTCTTCGATAATTCGACCAAATCTTCAGCTGAACGCTCGCGCACTGGTAAGAATGTATAACCAGGCTGGCAGAAGCGACAACCACGATCACATCCCCTTCTCACTTCAAAAGTTTCACGATCGTGTACCAGCGCTAAATATGGCACAAGATTGGTAGTCGGTTGATTGCTATCAGTCAGAGGGGCAATCTGCCGCAAAACCCGCTTAGGAATAGCAGCACCACGCAATTGTTCAATAGCTTCAGCATGCTCAGGCAGAGCCGCTAACAACTGTTCAACAACTTGCTCGATTGCTATAGGTGTAACAACCACATCGCCAGCTTTGAGATCATAAAGTGCAGGCACATATACACCAGCAACTTCCGTAGCGAGCTTAGTCAGTAGCCACTGCCGGTAGTGCGGCGCTAATTGCGGCTTATTATTTACTGTTTCTAGATGCTCTGCTTTGAACTGACGCACAACATTCATCACAGCAGGAATGGCCAGTTCGCCATCGCCGATAATAAAGAAGTCCATAAATGGCGCCATCGGCTCTGGGTTCACAGAAGACGGTCCACCACCAAATACTAGAGGAAATAGCTCGGTGCGCTCATTAGCCTTAACCGGCAGCTGGGCCAAGTCAAGCATATTCAAGACATTGCTATATGTAAGCTCATACTGCAAAGAGAAGCCAAGCAACTCGAAGTTGTAGAGTGGCTGCCGCGACTCAAAGCCAAATAGCGGAATTGCTGGTCTAGCATCGCGCATCAAAGCCTCAAGGTCTGAAGCTGGTGCATAGGAGCGATCAACCAACAGCCCTTCGAAGTCATTAACTAGCTGGTAGAGAATTTTCAGACCAAAATTTGACATGCCAAGTTCGTACATGTCGGGGAAACAAAGAGCCAAGCGCACATCGCAGCTATCAAACGGTTTGCGCCGAGCGCCCCACTCGTTGCCCAGATACTGACCAGGTTTGAAAACCTGGGGCAGAAGACGCTCGACAAGCAGATCTGAGATCATTTTGCTTGAGAGTTTATCTCTGAGAGGGCTGACGATAGAATTTAAAATGACCTATCTCCACAGACAAAACGGTCAATGACCGTGAACTGCCCAGAGATGCCAACTGTATAAAATGACGTTCGGAAGCGCCGTAGCGGCTTCTTAGATTTTATTGGGTAGCATCAAAAGGGTTCTTGAGCTAAGTGCGTCCTCAAGTGCAAGAATTATAACCTTATTTGCCCATCAATAAAGAGGGCATAAAGTTTAATTTCCTAAATCTTGACCCTTTTCTCCCCCGAGCGAAGCAAGACTGGTCACTTCCCCCACTTTACTTCTCCGTGCTATAGTCGCTAAGAAGCCCATAACCCGTACCCTTACTTAATTGATTAATGATCCTAGAGGCCTTTGCCGAGTTTTTGCACAGTGTCCCTGAGTTGCCAGCCAACCAGGCGCTTTCGCTCTGGCTCTGGGAAAGGCTGAAGAAGCCGCCCAGTTCAGCGGTTGATCAAGTTATTCACTGCGAAGTTGATATTTCCTCCGGCTCCGGCAGGCAGTCGCAGCGCCTCAACCTCGGTCGCAAAATTCGCCTTCCGCAGGAGGCAGAATTATTGATAAAGGCCCAAAAGTCAGGGGCAACTATCGAAACGGGCTCCGAAGTCTATTATTTTTTCGAAGGCGCTTCTGGTTCTGGTGTAAGGCTGCTCAATAGCCTCTACGAATACTCAATGAGTTATGAGCAGCAAAAATGGTCGCGCTTTGTCCATGGCGTCAAATCCAGCGATTTTAAAATCAAAGACTAGCGCTCTTTAGCACAGCCTAAAAGCCAATTATTACTGCTTTGGGAACATTGCCGGCCCTTCCTTTGTCTATAATTACTATTGCTGGGTACGGAAAAAGACTTCAGTGCCTGGCAGGAAAGTACAGTCAAGACCGAAACGATAGACAAGACCAAAAGTCAGGAGCGACAAAGTGAAATTGAAGAGAAGCACCGCCTTTTTTGCCTTAATGACAATAGCGGCTGCTTTCAATATCGGCACTCAGGCTCAAGCGGCAGACGAATTGAAGCTAAAAAAAGGCATTTCTTTTGTCCAAGACACTGACTCTGGTTTTCCAATCGAAGCAGAAAAGTTTGATGATTGTCAGTTAGAGCCAGGCAAGGCAACGGTTGTTTTCTTTGGCGCCTCGGGCGACCTAAACACAAATCGCCAAGCCAAAAGAGTTGTAGATCTCTATCGACAATCGAACAACAAACCAGTGAAATTTATTTTGATTGACGTTGACCACGCTCAAAATGATCAAGCTCGCAGTTTGATCAAAAATCACTACAAGGGTTACATTCCCTTTCAAGTAATCTTAAACAAGAGCGGCACTGTAGGCTGGAGTTCGATTGGTGAAGTGGAAACTTCAACTCTCAATCAGCAACTTGAAAAAGCATTGACGAATTAGCTGACTCTAAATAGGATCTACTAATCAAAATGACTTTCAAGGCCATCAATGAATTAGCTACCGAGTATCTTACGGAGCTAGCTCTGAATGATGGTTTCGAACGCACTGAGTTTGGACTGTCACGCAATCTGGAATCTGAGAAGATAACGGCCCGCTATCATATCGCCTTACCGCAACCGGCCGCTGAAGGCTTTCAGATAGTTTCTCCCCAAGGTGACGTTGCCTTATTTCTGCTGGTTAGGTGGGAAGAACTAGAGGCCATTGTTGAAAAACTAGCTCCAAGTGACTACGAAATTGGTCCATTTAGTTTCGCGACTGCGACAAATATGTTGACCAAGATACCAAGAGTGCAACGCAAGCTGAAAGCAAGCACAGCAGGGCAAAACTACAAAGATGTCATTCTATCTACATATCAAGAGCTACGAAAAAGTGGCGAAAACTCGCTTATAAACTTGTGCAGCCAAAAGCAGCTTCTTCATCAATTTAAGAAACCTGTTCGCATATACGGCTCTCCGGTTCAGAACCTGCGCGAAGTAGCAGTCTCGCTATACGCCGGAGACCTAGAGGAAGCCCGATCTTCCGTAGGATTCTTCAACTACACGAACCCTCAGTTCGCAGCTCTAGACTTAGAAGCGAAACTAAGTGCCATAATGGAAACTATTGCCCCAGCTAAGAGCTAATCTCGTAAGTGAGCGCGGCGGAGGTCTTTGAGCACTTCAGGTGGAACTGAAATAGAACCCATCATTGATTCAAATTCTTGGTAAGGGCCGTGGCAGTCAGAGCCGCCAGTGACGAGCATTTTGTGCTTATGGGCAAAACGTAGATACTGCCGCAAAAGCGGCAGCGAATGAACGCGGTGATAAGCTTCAACACCAGATAGTCCTACTTGCTGCAAAGCCTCTATCAGTGGTATCACATGCTTTTCTTTGCCTGGGTGAGCAATAGAAGCGATACCGCCAGCAGCCTTAATTGCAGCCACAGCTTCGAAAGGGTTAATACTTTTTCTATCAGCATAAAACTGCGAACCGCGCACCATAAACTTCTCGTAAGCCGCAGTTAAATCAGGCGCACCACCGGCTCGAACAATTGCTTCTGTAAGATGGGCCTTACCAATTGACCCCATCCCTGCGCACTCTTGCACTGCTTCAAGAGTAATAGGCACACCAGCAAGCCTAACAAGCTCAATACAATCCAGCACATGCTCGGCTCTTGCAGCCTTCTGCCTAGCTATCGCAGCAGATAATTCTTGATTATCTTTGTCGATGAAATAGCCAAGAATGTGCACGTCATGGTTAGCACCCGTGTGGTCTTTGTAAATAGTATTGAGTTCGATCGCTGGAATAATTTCCAAGCGCCCACGGGCAGCTTCTAGTCCTTCATCGATACCACAAACAGTATCATGATCAGATATGGCAATGTGTTTCATACCAATCTTGACGGCATGCTCTACCAGTTCGGCTGGCGACCAGGTGCCATCAGAATGGTGAGTATGCAAATGTAAGTCAATCACTTTTCTTGCCGTCGTCGTGGAATCTTACACGTTTAATTGCCTGAGCTTTACCACTGTTAGGATCAACTGTAATTAATACACCGCAGCACACTGTGGGCCCAGAAGCAATTTCAAAACGTGATGGCAGTTGCTTGACCATCCGTCTAAAGACACCTTCCACAGCCATGCCGATGACGCCATCGGTTGGCCCGCAACAGCCGGCGTCTGTAATAAAAGCAGTGCCTCTGTGCAAGAGCCGTTCGTCCGCGGTCTGCACGTGGGTGTGGGTGCCTACAACAGCGGAAACCTTGCCGTCGAGATACCAACCCATGGCAATTTTTTCTGCGGTGGCTTCGGCATGAACATCAACAAGAATAATATTAGTCTCTTCTTTGACCTTGGCCACGAGCTGTTCAGCTACAAGAAAGGGCGACTGTAGTGGTTCCATAAAGACTCGGCCCATAACATTTATGACCGCAAGCTTATGCCCACCTTTCTCTAAGACGCAGTAGCCTTGGCCAGCAGTGCCATCTGGATAGTTGGCTGGTCTCAAAAGTGTTGGTTCTTGATCGATGAA
>LNEX01000031.1 GCA_001464165.1 bacterium Ga0077546 | reverse complement strand
AAGAACATCGTCGTCATCAAACGGTAGAATCAATTCTCCATGAGAATTCTCAAACCCTGTATTGCGCGACGATGCCAGCCCTTTATTGGCATCATGTCTAACAATTTTCAGCCAAGGAAAATCGAAACTGCTCAAGACTTCAGAAGCTCTCAAGCCAGGAAAGCAATCGTCGACCACGATTAACTCAAAATTTCTGTATGTTTGATTCTCAAGGCTTTTTATAGCCTCTTCAACAAATTCTAAGCCGCCATAAAATGGCATCAACACTGATACGAATGGTTCTTTCACTGAGCTTCAAAAGTCGATTGGAAAGGTTTCAGTATGACACAAGGCAGTTTGTTTGTAACACTCGAGACTGGCGCGCCAGCACCAACACCAGCAAAAGATATATATTTTGAACTACTATTACCTGACCTGCAAAAAAGATAATAATTGAAAATCGGCAAAATCTCTATTGCCAGACAAGGGATAAAAGCGCCAACTATAGATATATCCAGAGGAAGTAACCACTTGAGAATGCCACAATGAAACTTCGCTAATCAAGCAGAGCTTAACTGCTTGATGCCCAAATTATCCACATACACTGTTGCCGCGCTTGATAAAAGGGTAAGATCTACTGACGAAGCCGTTTGGCAATAAAACGGCAGTTTACACCGTGTCCGCTCTGCACCACGACAGACGAAACTCAGCAAAAGGTTTTAGAGTATGTCCAAGGTCAATACTGCTATTGTCGACTATGGCTTAGGTAACGTCGCTTCGGTGCGCAACGCCCTAGCCTATCTTGGCACAGAGGTCACTCTATCTTCTGAATTTGCCGTACTCGATCGAGCTGATTGCTTGATTCTGCCAGGTGTAGGCTCATTTGAAGATGGTATGAAAAAGCTACATCACTTGAATCTGATTCCAATTTTAAACGAGTTAGTCATGAACAAAGGCAAACCAATTCTCGGCATTTGCCTGGGCATGCAGCTCATGGCAAAAAGAGGTTTTGAAAACGGTGAATTTGAAGGTCTTGGTTGGCTCGATGCCGAAGTAAAAAAACTTAGTGTCAGCGGCGTAAAAATTCCCCATGTCGGCTGGAACGAAACGCAAATTACAAGGCCGAGTAAGCTCTGGCCAGAAGTGGCGACACAGTGCTTCTACTACGTGCACAGCTACCACATGGTCTGCAATGATCCTTCTGATGTAGCGGCGCTCTGCCACCATGGGGAGAATTTCGCAGCTGCGGTCGAGCGCAACAACATTATGGGTGTGCAGTTTCACCCTGAAAAGAGTCAAAAAGACGGCCTCAACGTCTTAAAAGCATTTCTCACAGCAGCTCGCGGTGCAGAAATACTATGCTAAAGAAACGCTTGATTCCTTGCTTGTTTTTAAAAAACGGCTTTCTCGTTAGAAGTGAACGCTTCACCAACCACCAATACTTAGGCAATGCTCTTCATCAAGTTGAGCGCTTCAATGCCTGGGCCGTTGACGAACTAATTTACATTGATATCACCACTGACGATAGCTATGACGTCGGTCGCGACGACCTTAAGGTAAAGAGCGAAGAAGGGGCCTTGGGTATTCTTGAAGTGGTAGCCAAAGGCTGCTTTATGCCTCTGACCTTTGGCGGCAGAATCAAAACAGTGCAAGACATAGGTGACCGAGTCAAACGTGGCGCCGACAAAGTCACGATTAATAGCCAAGCACTGAGCAACCCCGACTTCATCACCGAGAGCGCCCGCATCTTCGGCAGTCAATGCATAATTGTCTCCATCGACGTGGCGACGAATGCCAACGGCGAATATGAGGTGATGTCTTCGGGTGGCAAAACACCAACGGGTAAACGGCCAGTTGACTGGGCTAAAGATGCAGAAAAGCTTGGAGCTGGCGAGATTTTTTTGAATTCAGTTGACAGAGACGGCACCGGAAAAGGCTATGATCTAGCTCTGATCAAAGAAGTAGCCGATTCACTTTCAATTCCTGTAATTGCCTGTGGTGGAGTTGGTCAATTTGAAGATTTCGGCCTCGCTCTAAGAGAAGCCAACGCCGATGCTGCAGCAGCTGGAAATATTTTTCACTTTACTGAACTGAGTGCAAAAAAGGCACGAAAAACACTTATCAAAATGGGATTAGATGTCCGAAACTAGCTCGCCTTAAGGAGTCTGAAAGTGGTCCACTACTGTTCTAAATGTGTTTACCCAAGTTCGTCAGCGGTGCCGCTGGGTTTTAACGAAAACATGGTCTGCACCGGCTGTCAGGTCTCCGAACAAAAATTTGTTATTGACTGGAATGCCAGGCTAGAAAGAATCAAAAAAATCGCAGACGAGTATCGAGTTGCTGACGGTTCCAATTACGACTGCATCATTCCAGTAAGTGGCGGTAAAGACAGCTGGTTCCAAACCTATTTTGTCAAAGAAGTGCTTAATCTCAATCCACTTTTAGTGACATACAACGGCAACAACTACATGGATGTCGGATTGCGCAACTTAAAAAAAATGCGCGAAGTTTTCGGATGCGATCACATTTTCTTCAGCCCTAATATTGATTTGCTGAAAAAGCTCAATCGCTTATGTTTCAAGAAGATGGGCGACATGAACTGGCATGCTCATTGCGGTATTTTCACCTACCCTGTCATAGCTGCAGTCCAACACAAAGTTCCTTTAATTTTTTGGGGCGAGCATGGCTACCTTGATCTAGGCGGTATGTTCTCTCTAGACGACCTTGTCGAAATGACAGCAAAATTTAGACTAGAACACGCCCAAAGAGGTTTTGATTGGTTCGATATGATCGACGAAGGTGAAAATATCCGTGCCGGCGATCTAATGTGGGCGCGCTATCCCACCGATGACCAACTGGAAGAGGTGGATATCCGCGGCATCTATTTAGGAAATTACGTGGAATGGGACGCCAATAAACAGACCAAAGAAATGATTGAAAAGTATGGTTTTGAGGTTGCTCCAGAGCCATTTGAAAGAACCTACAGAACAATGTCTAATCTTGACGACATGCACGAAAAAGGCATACATGACTATTTGAAATTTATTAAATTTGGCTATGGCCGCTGTTCAGATCACTGCGCCAAAGACATTCGCCTTGGGTCAATGAGTCGAGAGGAGGCAATTGAAAGAGTAAAAGCAATGGATCACTTGAAATCAAGGGATCTATTGCGCTGGCTTGCGTACGTTGGAATGAGCGAAGACGAATTTGACGAAATTGCAGATACTTTCAGAGATCCGCGAGTATGGACAAAGAATTCTGATGGGCTATGGGAAAAAGACAACATATGGGGAGGTCGTTCTGCCTATCCGGTACCCAAGCTCACGAAAGACTCATCAGCCATTCCACTTAACCTAATTGGAGTATAAGTCAGCATGACCACCTCAAATTCAACCACTTTCTCTGAGCAAGAAATTCGACCAGAGCATCTTATGGACAAACAGAAACAACATTACTTAAATGATGTTGCTCGTTTGATGAAATTGAGCAGCGAATTTGTAGTTAGTGATTGCCCGGCTTGCAAAAACAATTCACACGAGCCTGTTTTCAGCAAGCTAGGAATGCAATTTACCCGATGTAATCAGTGCCGCACCATCTTCGCCAATCCTCGGCCATTGCAGAAGCACGTAGACGACTACTACGCGTTTTCTGAAAACTACGCCTATTTCAACGAGTTTATTTTCCCTTCATCAGCAGAAGTTCGCCTGGAGCGAA
>LNEX01000030.1 GCA_001464165.1 bacterium Ga0077546 | reverse complement strand
CAGTGCTAGCATAATAGCGGCCAGTAGAGCCAGCCTGCCGGAACCGCTGAAACAATTTAGGTCTATTCTCTTCCGGTATGCCTTTGCCTGTGTCACTAACGCTTAAAATTGTTTGACTATCTAACTGACTCAATGCCACTGTAATTGAACCACCACCAGGAGTAAATTTCAGTGAATTATCAATGAGGTTTTGCACCACACGGCGAATCTCATCTTGATCACAGATTACTTCTTCGGCAGCTTGCGGCACCGATGCATGGATAGTGACCCCCTTCTCTCGAGCGAGTGGCATTATCTCGCTAATCATACGTGTGATCAAACCAACCATGTCACAACTTGTCATATGAAATTCCTTTACCCCGCTGTCAAAGCGATAGACGTCGAGCAAAGTTTGCACCAAACTGTATAACGCGGTATTGCTTTGTAGAATTGTCTCAAGCACCTCTACTTGAGTCTCTGGCACCGGGCCGAAGTCGCCATCAAGAAGAAACTGCACGGCTCGTATGGTGGCCGAAACTGGGGTTTTTAAATCGTGAGTAAGAGTGGCAACAAAATCCTCCCTCTGCTGCTGAAGAAGCACATTGGCAGTAGTATCGGTAAACATTGCCACTAGACCAGTTACGTTGCCATCGTTGTCCTTTATCGGCCAGGTTAACCAGTCAAAGTAGTTGGTTTCACTGTCAATCTTCTTCGATAGCTTAAGAGCGTCACTGTTTCGCTTGCTAAACTGTCCACTGCTTAGAACTTTCTTGAAAAGAGCAGGCTTCAACCCGGGTGCAATTTCAAAAAGTGGTTTTGAAACTATATCGTTTCGATTATCCCCATCGACTATCTCAATGAATTTGTCGTTGCATTCTAGACAAACCATATCTTTGTCTAGACTGATAATTCCTACTGGTGAATTCTCAAGAATTGACTTGGTCACTCGTCTTTCTGTTTCTAACTCACGAATGGCATTTGTATGCTGACGCAGAGCCATTTCCTTTGCCGATATGTAGCAGTCTATGGCTAGTCCCATATCTAAGAAAACCACCTTCATTAGGGCAGAAATGGCCTTACCTAACTTCTCCGCATCGCCAATATATTTATCAATTACTTTGGGCAAGAACCATGCCAAAACTCGGTTGTAAGCTCCGATATACCATTTAGGATCAAGATCAATGCGATGGTGGGTAGCGCCCACACGCAGGCGATCATTGGCATACTCAGTGTCATAAGTACCCTTCGTAAGCCTCAAAAAATAGTCTTTTTGAGCAGACTGAGCGCGCTTAAGCACTTGCTCATTGGGAAAGAAACTACGAGTTTCATCAAAAGTAAGAAAGTGAGCGTACATCGACTCGATCAGTTCATCAATATGATCGGCAACTAGAAGGTCAAGTTCAAGTTCAATCAGCTCTTCATCACTGGCAGAGAATTCTAACCACCGTTTTCGTAATTCAACTTCCTTAGGGGTTAATGTTAAGGCTACAGCCTTATTTGACTGTTCTTTTCCCACCAATCACTTCCTTAGGTTTTCCAGCGGTCTATAATTAGATTTTTCCGGTAAACGATAATTATGGCTGAACAAACACCTGACGCAAGCGCTCCCTCAATAAATGTATTGTTGGTAGAAGATCACCAGTTGACAAGATTGGGTCTGAAGGTTGCACTGCACCGAACCAAAGATATTCATGTCATAGGCGAAGCATCGAATGGTCAAGAAGCACTGACCATGGCTGAGAAACTTAAGCCAGATGTGATTTTGATGGATGTTGGCATGCCAGTAATGGACGGTATTCAAGCAGCTAGCCAAATAGTTGCTCGGGACTTAACAATGAAAATAATCATGCTGACACAGCATGACAACGACGCAGACATCTTGGCATCGCTGGCAGCCGGAGCAAGCGGATATTGCTTGAAAGATGTCGAACCTGAAAGGCTATACACCGCCATAAGAGCGGTAAGCAATGGAGATGTGTGGTTAGACTCAGCCGTAGCCAGCAGAGTGTTGAAGCACTATTCCGCCAACCCAGCGCTGTCAGGCGTGCAGCTAGAAGCAGCACCGCTGACATCAAGCAGTAACAGAAACTCAAGTGATATGGCTTTCTCAAGCGACACCAGTTTGGCAGTAGCGGCTTCTGACAATAATTCAGCAGACCAAGAAATGCACGAAAGTCAAGACAAGACACCTTCAGCCCCAGGTATCGACAGACCGGCCCCGGAAGCGTTGTCACCGCGTGAACTTGAAGTAATCAAGCTAATTGTAGACGGCTTATCAAATCAAGAAATTAGCGACCGCCTAGTCGTCTCTTTAGCGACCACAAAGACACACGTAAGAAACATACTAAACAAACTCGCTGTTGACGACCGCACTCAAGCTGCGGTACACGCCATGCGCCGCGGCCTGGTATAAAACCTACACTAGGCAAAGCCTGGGAAAATTATCCAAAGCTAGTTAACTCTAGAAGATTCAACTACTTTTGCGCCCGCGCCCTTTTCAGTTACAACTGTTTTCAGCTTGACTACGTCAACTGAGCATGGCGCTCTATTTACCACTTTTTCGGCGACGCTGCCTAGAAACATTCTATCCATACCGGTGCGGCCGTGAGAGCCAATAACAATAAGATCTGCTTGCCATTCGACAGCATCTTCGACAATTGTGTCGCTGACAATGCCGTGAAGAACTTCGCCAGAAACAGCTTGTTCGCCAAACAACGACTGCAACTTTGAGGTTGTAGTGTCTATCAATTCTTGTCCATGCTTTTTCAGCTTCTGCTCTGCATCGATCATCAGCTCAACGGCTTGAGGAGCAATTTGACCATACTGAAGAACAATTGGTTCAACCACATGAATTACACGAAACTGGGTTGCCGGTGACCAGTGACGATTGGCTAC
>LNEX01000029.1 GCA_001464165.1 bacterium Ga0077546 | reverse complement strand
ACAACCTCAAACGAACGGCCGGATAGCGAGACAAGGTGATTACTAGAAAAACCCGACTCGATAAGGTGAGACTCGATAAGGGATTGAAGATAGCTATTCAGGCTCTTTCCCTTTGACTCGCTTTGAACCATTAACTGATCACGTATACTTTTGGGCAAACGCAAAGTAAAACTAATTTGTTCATCTTCTACAGGCATATTCACATAGCTCCATTTCATGACGTCACGCGGTTCATCAACTACAATGAGCGCTTCGAATTAATTCGTCAAGTTGTTTTTCAGGCAATTCCATAATATGAGCTGCGCGAAATAACACTTTTAACCAAGGAAATGATGAAAGCAGAAGATCTAAAAGTATTAAATCGGTATGCCCTAAATGATGTCGCCTACTGGGCGCAATGGATCGTTGATGATAGTGCCAAAATTACAATTTCAGCCAGATATGTCGGCTATGACTCGCAAGGCACCATTTACTTTAGACTGTTTCGCTTCAGAAACACTCAATCTTCATCGTCATCCCCTATGCAACTCGCACCTTTAAGATCGACAGCAGCAAGCGCTCCACATGAAATGGACGTGAGAATTGCAGTGGCAATAGAATCCGATATCGCGTCTGCATCGTGGCGTTCGGGGCCAGGCGATAACGATGTCGTATCTACCTACTATGCAATCGGCAAAAACGGAGAGCTTTTAGAAGTTGAACCACTGGAGCGTCCTACGGAGAGCCGAAAAATTGGCTTTCATCAAGATTCGGAAAATCAATAATTTGCCGTAATTAGGTCACGCTCGTCTAGGCGTCGGTAGTCCCGGGCCATAGTGGTCGTTGATCAGTCGTCTCTCACGTTACAACCTTCGGTAATTTTATCGAGAGCATTCCTAATCTAAACGTCGAGCCACCGATGTACATGGCAGACCTTGATCAAACCTGATGTTCTTGGACAAAAACCGCTGCCTGCAGTAACCAAATCGCATACGGAAGTCGTGACTTCACGGCTTCCGTACACAGGCCTAGCTCGTACTTGCTACCTGCTCTGGTTGGCAGACCAGGTAGTCATAGCCATTATTCCAAAGAGAATCAGGGTGGCCAGTATGAGATGTTCAGGTGTTATGTGCATTATTCCTTCCTCTAGCAGCTCTGGATAATAGGCATCGGACTACATACAGAGGAAACAGAGACCAAAGGCCACAATATCTACAGATGTGTTCCGAACCGAGTTACTCAAAATTCGAAATACAGCTGTGCATGCGAGCTAACACACACCCGTATTCAAATTCATTGGCTTTCGGTCTTCAGAACGCTACCTGTTTTCCAGACGCACTTAGGACTGTGGAGGTCGCCTAGACCCTGCCCACGAAGAACACAATAACACAGAGTTGCATTAATGCAAAAGTATTTTTCCAAAACTCATTCTTCACACTCTGACTTGTTTTCAGAGGAGCTTCGCATATAATCAATTTGTATTTAAATTGTCCATGGCAATCTGCCTGTTCTCCAGGGAAAAAATTGCCACCATTGAAGCCAGTCGACTCTAAAATTATCGTCTAGAGCTATCACCTTGGTTCGTAAAAGTTGAATCAAAGCCAAACACTTGATCTACCGATAAAAAAACCAGAATCTCTTTCTGGATTGCATCATTTGATGCAAGCAATTCAGGCTTGGTGGTCGAATAAAGGTTCTGAAATATCGCTTATAGACGAAGTGCATTTTGACCAACAGTCTGGCACTGGCAACATTAGAATCAGGCTTTCGCTAAACCTTGCGGAAAAGTGTCAGCTCCAAATTCCTGGAGATGATGATTTTCTTCGGTCCTTAAATGATGATTGGATTGTTCGCTGCACAATCAACGGTGCCGAATCGCAGCTAGAGCAGTTGTTTTCAAGACATGTATATCGAGACAGGTACGAAATTCTCGCAAATTATTATTTCATAGACAACAAACGTGTTTATTTGCCGACATCATCACCTAGCAACTGTCGCTTCTGCAGCAGAAGCAGTCCTGATGTCACTTTTATCCATAAAGCCCATGCAGTCCCAGTGTGTCTTGGCAATAAAACTTTGTTTTCCAAGAACGAATGTGATTCTTGCAATGCATTTTTTGGCGACACCATAGAAAGTCACCTTGGCAATGTAACACTCAATTCACGAGTGTTGGGAGGGGTGCCCAATCGAAAAGGCTTGCCTTCTCATCACGGAGATGGATGGTCCTCGAAGATAGAGAATGGCGTAATCGTCATCGAAGAAGGCAGTAAAGATTTAAATGTACGAGTTAGTGCCGACCAGAAGAAAGTGAACTTCACGGCTTCGACTCGGAGCTATATTCCTGTGGCGATTTTCAAAGCTTTTGTAAAAATGGCCATTTCACTTATGCCGGACAATGAAGTAGCGAATTTTGATAGTGCAAGAGAATGGTTATTAGAACGAGATTATTGTGTTAGACCAACAAATACTAGTCATTTTTTTGATTGCTATCGATCTTTCTTTTCAGGGTGTACCGTTCCAGGACACGCTTTGCTATTCAGACGAACTGTGGAAGATCGAAGCATGCCATATATGACTCTAGTAGTGGAATTTGGAAGCTTCTCTTATCAAATTGCCGTGACAGTCGGGAGCCAATTTCAAAACCCGATGCCCGTTATGCACAGCCACAGCGCTGGATACAGAAGCAATGCTCCAATAGATATACAGATCATCGATTTGTCTAGCGCTCATGTGGTAACCACAGAAGCCGAAACCTACACACTTGAAGGGCACCGAATCTTCTCCACAGGCTAGTTACTAAAATCTGGAAAAAAGAATCACCGTAGCGTCCTGTAAGCCTGATTTAGTTGCAGGCACTTCTAGCAATGAAATCGACATTGCCGAAAAGTGCCTAGAAAGTGGCATGGATGCTTATCTAAATAGAGATTGTACAACCGGGCAATGTCACGCTGCAGTAGCTAAGTGGACAACCGCAGCTGGTGTATAGTGGAAGTACTGACTCTTAGCTGAGCCCTGAAGCAAAAGCCTTGTAAAGCAATCTCTAACTTGCTCTTGAGGCTTTTGTTTTGAGACTTTGCCAAAGCCTAACCTAACTAACTAGTTCATCTAGCTAATGACGATTATCAAATCTATTGGCCCAATATTCGTAACTCACAAATACAACTGGCGATGTAAATTGGGTGACCAGCTACATTGCTATTTGCGGCTCGACAAAGTAGTAAGCTCCTTTGCCGCAATTACTGCATTCATTTGTCCAGGCAAAAGATGCTTCCTTCATTCGTGCTTGCTCGTCACCTTCGGTCGGCGCACAGTCAAGACAGTAAAACTTAGAATTGGCCAAGTGAGTGCCGAAATACTTCGCGAGCATCGTCAACGCCGTTTCCATTTCAGTTTTTGCACTGGCGGCAATATTTGTGATTGCGGCTTCACCTAGGGCATCTTTGGTTTCCTGATGCAACCGGAGAGTGTCCTTGCACTTAAATGCATGAGTGATCAAGGCCCGCGAAACAAGGTCCAGTTCTTGCTTATCAGTAATTTTCAATTCGAGCATCACTCGTATCCTTTGACTACAACCCTATTGTAGCTTGTCTTGCGACTCGATCTGGGCTGCTAGTAAATAGTCTAAAGTCTCAGAAAAGTGGTCATCTTTTCTTATCGGCTCCTTGGTATTATCCCGATAAAGAAAAACAGGTGGGTCATCACCATCAGTGGTGTCAAAGAAAAGGAAATAACCACTTTCGCTAAGCCAAAAAACAAAAGCTGTAGACGGTAGCCTGTAGTCGGTGTCGGCATGGTCTAACAAGTCTTGGGCGCCTTGCGTGAGCGTCAAAAGCTCTGGGTAAAGACGATCGTCATCACGGCAAAAGCCAGCCATACCACGACCCATTTTCAATAAAAACGAGCGATAGATCGGAGGTAGTTTGACCTGAAGTTTGGCTTCAATTTCTGCTACTTCCGCTTCTGAACAACCAACAAGAGGAGCGCCACTAGCAAGGTTACTGGCAACGACTCGTTTTGAAAAGTTTTCGATGAATTGGTTAGTCATTTAATTCCTTTTAGCAAGTCCGAATTCAACGATAAGGGTAATTCTACCCTTAAAAGCCTCGCGAAATTGCTCAATAACACCTTCACAAGAATCGCACGGTTGGCGCTCTGTATAGAGCTTTATCGTACCCTTTGTTGATTCAGTAATTTTTTCGGCGATGCTTTCCAAAATTTTCTTTTCCGAATGTTCGACATTCTTCATGAAGCCTCTTGGCTTAGCATCGAACCTGGGGTTTGCCGGCATTGCGACAGTGCCTTCCGGTGAAACCTCCCCGCTAACGCCTACAAGCGTTCCTTCTTGTCCAGCGATGTCTACATCGGCATAGGCGATGTTTCTATCATTGGCGACGCCATGCTTGACTCTGAGTTCGTCGACTCTATCAAGGCCGTCTAAGTTTTTGATGAAGTCGTGGGGCTTCTCCTTCATCATGAGAATGTTGTCGTTGGCCGGTCTCAGCTGTTCGACATAACGTGAAGGCACGCCAGCGTATTGCAGTTCTTTAGGAGAGATCCCAAGACCTTGCATATAATCCCGCACTATTTGGCGGCTCTGAGCGGCAAGCTCAGGCGTGACCTGGGCTATATTGTCGGCCGCTTGCATTGCTTTGGTAATACCGTCAACGACCGTTTTATCAACATGCGTAGCCAATCGGTCGGCGGCTTTTAGAGCCAAGTTGCCAGCTTCGGTACTCCCTTCTGGATTGAAAAAGAAGAACATAGCTTTGCCGTCCTGGACACCTCTATCATGGGCCGACATTTTGCTGTACTTGTCACTTGCGACCTCAAGTTCACGTCCCAAAACGAGCAGCACATTATTAACGGCATTAGGATCACGCTTCATCACGTCCAGACAGGTGCCGATTGTTTTAAAAAGAGGCTCATTTATTGCGTTTGGAGTTGCCATAAATTTAGCTACGCTATCATCGCAGACCGCAGTCCAGGCCTTTGCGGCTGCCTTCCTCAAGGCATCTTTGGCTTCGTCTTTTGCAATACTCAGCCCTTCACCTACACCTGATATTTCATCAAGCATGCCCTGAAAGTATGCCTGCCGTTCTTTTGGTTCGAGCAATCGAGCTTGTGCAGACTTCGCAAAATCGGCGAGCTTTTGACTTAGGGGAACTTGCATATCGTTGTAGTCCAGACCGGTTCTAAGGAGCCTGTGTGTGGAATCCACAGGCTTAAGAGTGATTTTGTCATGGTCTGTGTCTGGTAAAGCCGCATTCGGCACCGCAAGTGGTTGCTTGGATTTAGTGTCAGCAAATTGACCACTGTTATAGGTTTTATCGGCGAGCTGCTGCACTCCATCACATTCAGAACTAACTTGCATCTCAGTCGCACATCCAAAGTCTTCTACGAGGGCCCTAGGCTCTTTATCTGCCATGACCAAGGGGTCTCGGACACCGATAATGCGTTCGGCCGGCTCGCATGCGCCAAGATCGCCTTCACTGAGCCGACTTTGCCTCGATGCGATGCGGCCGCCGACACCCATAATTTGGATGCTTTCTTCTTGCTCGGCGATGAACTTGGCTCGGTCTCGCAGCGAACCATCGCTAGCGTTAGTTCTCAGTCCTTCCGTCACAGCGATACTTTGCCCATTGGCGTTTCGGGCATGCTGGACTTCCGCTGACTCGAGCTTTGGCTGCTCGGGCGCGACTTGCTTATCCGGAGCGTCGTTGCCGTCTTTAGACATCGCTAAACCCTTGCTCGGTAGTTTTCAATATACCCACGGACAAGAGAAAGGCCCACCTCACAATTGCCCAAGCTAACTTTCGACTAATTCGACCATTGCAACTAGATGATCCATTGTGATCAGCCGTGGAAAGGAGAATCAGTATGACCAGTAAAGTCATGCTATTTAACTCTGAAACTTACAAATACCGACCGATGTTCCTCGCGCCGTGTAGTCGCCTCACTGCAACTACCTCGTGTACAGCCAGACGGACCTAAAGGGGCAATAGGTCGCTCATAGTCATCGACTTAAACGGGCATCAGGTAAAAATAGCTGACGTTGCTGGAGATTTGCAGGAGTGGAGAAGCGCTGAGTCTCCACACGCTGCTTCCTCAGCTGATCTACTTACAATTAAAGCCATTCGCTGACAGAGTTTCCCAATTTACAGCGAAGGTCAGCGACACATCCAAAGTCATTTCTATTTTGTCGATAAAGCCGCTTTCCTTAAAGAGCGAGCATCAGAGGCATCCATTCCTAGCTCCACGCCAAGTCTAAAAAATTCCGTTGCGGCCGTATGAGTGTCCAAATTAAAGCGTCGCACACACGTCCGAGCAAATGTACAATACTCGTTGAGCAACATCCCAGATGTCCCTCTGTCCTCTTTCAAAATTTGATAGAGTCCTGATATAGCGGCCTCGGGCAGCTTCGGTCCATTAATAAAATAATTTAGAAACTTCACAAAATTACCATGACGAACAATGCCGCGTTCATCATGTCCCTTCGCTTCAAAAGTCTCCTTTATCGAGCAATTGCCTTTCTCAGCGTACTCAGGATCGCAAAAAACACGCAATCTGGCTTCTGGAATAGCCTTTCGCTTTTGCAATGAGACCATCAAGGCCTCCATAGAATCACCTCTGACAGTATTCTCCGCTGGCGACTGCGTAATTTCCTTGATGTTTTTGAACAATCGTGCTTCTTTTTCTGTCAACTCTATCGGACAGGGTGGTGTACTCGGCAATCCGCATAATGTTTGGCGTGTCATGTATTAAACTCCATGAGATTGAGCCACTGCCCAATAGAGACTTGGACAGGACACGTGAAATCTGTAGCACTAAATGTGATATCACTCTAGAGCAAGATATTTTCAAAATATTTCAATGAGCGAGTTGTGTCAACCACTTTCTTTAGCTCCAGTTGTAGTGTCACCAGGAATGCGCCTCAAGTATATCCAAAAGCAATACAGCCAGGGGAGCTGTAAATTATTTCCACACAGGTGAGTAGGAGTCTTAACAGTGACGAATTTCTGGACGGAGGTAACGTCGAAATAGTCCCACCACTCGACAATCTTGTCGACTTCGAGTTCGATGATACCCATGATCATCACGCGTCCGATTTCGCTGCCATCGGCGCGCTCGAACCAGGTCGAGTCTTTCAGTGAGAACGCGATTGCCGCAGACGGAAATCGCGAGTATGTCTATATGGACCGTAGACATGTCCATCGATTTTTTCAACAAGTCGAACATGGCGATGGCACAGCGGTGGTGCAGAGACGGGACAATGGGCGACCAGCGCGGCAGCCAACCAACCAATTTCACAAAGTGGGAAATTGCTTAAGGTGCGAATATTTCATGGCAAAAGAATGGAAAATATCAAAAATTACTCTGCCAGAATCAATCAAATTGAAAACCTGGCCTAATCGACGGAAGCCCCCAAAAGTATGACAACTTCAAGCAAAACAGTGCGCTGGGCAAATTTGAACAATCAGGAAAAGGTCAAACAGTTTAGTGAGCGGGGGCATGGGCGAGTTGCCAGAAATGAAATGCGCTCTACTTGCGAAATTTGTGACCAGGCAATAAATGGTGGTGACAACTATTTCGATATTAACGGTGCCAAGTTTGCCCACAGAGCTTGCATTGTCACAACTCCGAGCAACTTGGCCAAGCACGGAAAAATAGTTACTCACAAAATGATGGAAGCTTTGTCATCGAAGAAAAGCAAATCATCTGTCGGCATAAAAAATTCAGCACAAACAAAGAAACCAAAGGCGGCAGCGTTAAGGATTGCATCCAAAACGGAAACAAGAGCGACACTCTCGGAACAGAAGCCATCAAAACGTGGACGAAAACCAAAGGTTCAAACCAAGACATCAACAGAATCAGCGTCAGCGCCTGCAATTAAAGTGAGTGAAGTTAGAGAAGCCCTGCCTGGCGCGATAGTCACTCTAACCATTACGGGAACTGTCGAAGCAGTACAGAGGGCACTAGACAAACTTCAAAACTAACCGCGATCACGATTTTTCAATGCAATCTCCCTCTTTTGCTTGAGCACTTGAAAGTCATGCATGAGCAAAAGAGGGAATAAGGAGCTAGAACAAATCTGACCCTTATTGGAAAACGCAGATGAGCGAACCAGAAATATCAATAATCACACCAGTGAAAGGTACTCATCAATCTCCACTACACCTGCAAAAGCAGCAAGCGATCCAAGCTTCATTAGGCAAACCTATCCTCAAATACCGAGATCCACTTATTGGAAGGTTTGTTCTCGGCAATGAAGAAACACACACACATGCTCAATTTGCTGTCGAAAACGGCAAAACGGATGATCTCGAATTCGCAGGTCACTCAGCGAAACTAGTAGCAATCCATTTTCATAGCCCTAGCGAGCATTGGATTGACGGTAAGAGATTTGAAACCGAGTTTCACTTTGTACACAACATTGTTGACTACCCAAACGCTGCAACCACACTTGTGGAGCCATCATCGAAATTGGTTATTGGTATTTTCGCCACAGCGAAGAACTCCTTAGCTCCTTGTGAAGGTAACGATTCCACCAAACCACGTGCATTTGCTACACGCTTGAACCAATTCCTAAAGGCTCAAAAAGAAGGAAAGACAGATGATGAATGTGGGGAGCTTGACCTTCCGGAGAACTTACCGCAGCAAGTGATGGACGCCTGCCATGAATTCTTCTATTACCGTGGTTCCCTCACTAGCTTTGCCTACGATGAAACCGTCACGTGGCTTGTGCCAACCTCTGTAATCGAAACAGAGAAATCATTTCTCAAGGCAGTCCAAGACACTAAGCAGGCGACAAGATCTATTCAATTGTTGAACCGACGAATAATTCTCTTGTCAAAAGAGGAGTAGCCCTTGGATCGATTGGTAATTACTGCAAACGAAAACGCCACGACGTAGAACTGAAGAACATTGCCACTTCAAGAGACGATTCCTATGCCGTATCAACCTCGCCTAGATAAAGTTGAACGGGCTTACCTTCAGAAAGAATCTTCTCTTTCAACAAAGAAATCTTCGAAGAAAGCCAAACCCAATCTCTCCGAGTAGGAGCTGTGAGCAATTCTTCGGCTAACAAATTGATCTGAACCAGCAGAGCACCCTCAGTGGTCCTAGAACCGCTGTAGCGAAGGGCAACCTCAACTCTACCCCGCCAGTTGTCAGAAGACGGCTTTACGAACGTCAGAGGAGAAGTCTTATTTGAACTCGAAAGAGAAGAACTCAATAACGACAATTCTGATGAATCACGCTGAACCGACTTGTCAAAGGTTCGAGAAAAAACAAATCCAGCTCGAACAACATCCTCAGGCAAACAACCCGAACAATTTTCAAACTTCACAGCGTTATAAACGTGTAAAGCAGTTTCCAAGCACCCGCTGCGAAGGTCTTCCATAGCTTGTTTCCACAGTTCCGGATATTTAGCGATCGTTCGCGAGCTGACGCCGCTCTTGAGCGAGAGGTCCCTGGTGCTGAATTGCATGTCTGCTTCGCGGAAGTCTTCAACAGCGGCAGCAATTTTCCTCTGTGCTAAAGAAGCTCGGTTGGCGTTGTTTCTAATCCAAGAAATAGGGACAACTGGTTCATGCTTTCGCCACTCAGTTCCGCGCCGATGTGGTGGCACCCAATTAGTGGCGCGTCCAATATGATTAAAAGCGTCTCCGCGTCCGGCCGCAATGTCTTTACTTTGACCGTTGTGCTTGTTCTTGATTAGTGAGTCGATGAGGCATTGTCGCTCATCTTCAAAGCCATAACCCATGGCAGGGACTTGGTGGCCGGAATCGCCATAGAACAGATAATGCGAAAGGGCAAAAATAGCGTCCGCTCTTTGGGAAGGACCGGTCAGTCCCTGGATATAATACTCTCGCCCTTTGACCCACGTGTCCGCTTTTATCCCGCGCGGAATTTTACGAAATGCCTTTTTTACTATTTGGAGAGCCTCTTCTGATCCTTCTCCATCTACATTTTTTCGAATCGAAATAACGTCCGCTAGTCTCGCACCGACTTTTTCTTCGCCCGAACTCTGAGCTTTGGAGGAAGCTAGGTTTTCGACAAACGCACGTAGCTTGTGGAAGTGCGCATATGGATTGGCCGAGCATTCGATATCTTTTGCGAATACCAGAAGTGCTTCGGTAGGACTCAGTTCATCACGTTCTTCGCGCACAATTTGGTTGTGGTGATTTAGCCAGGCAAATCCCGGCTGTAGTGGCAAGCGAAGTCCTTGCCCAACGGAATTGCGTCCTTCTCCTGGATTCGGGAAAATCTCGAGAGTTCCTTTGGCCACTTCGAATTCGTTCAAGGTAAGCAAGTTATGGAACTGCCGATACAGGTCGCGAGTGCTCACTGGAGCATCGAAGAAGATGTAGATATGCCAGCCGCCTGAGTGCGACGAACGGTACAAGTTGAAGCCTTCGATGCCCGCTTGTTCTAAAAGGGTCGCTATTTTTGAGAATCCTTCTTCGTTGTGATATTTGCTGCCGGCATCAATATCGAGCACTACGAATTTGCTGACCTTGCCGCACCTTGCTCCAATGAAATACTTTGGATGGACGCAAGCAGCAGCTTTCAAAATCTCGGTGTCAGTTAGCGCCCAGTCGTCGTTAGCGGACAGCCAGCCACCGCCTTCTAGCGGGCGATATATAAAAGCATATCGATGGAATAGACCAACGAATTCTACTATCGCCTCGCTTGCACGAGACGAATAATATTTTGCGCGTGAAAATCTAACTGGCTGGCCATCAGTGGCCGCCAGCGCTGTTAATCCGGTCGTAAGCGTTCCTCTTTCTAATGAAGGACGAGTTGACCTAACCGGATCAGTGCTTTATGCTTGCTTTATTCCAGGCAGTCGTCAAACACCTGAATAAAACCGCATAACTGATCCGTTAAGTGATCTCTTCAAACACCGCCTGCAAGCGGTGTTTTTTGTTATCCGTTTTTTTTGAGCCCTCCTATTTTTTGGCCTTGAATGGCCAGTAGCATGTGTAAACCCTTTAGCTGACTTTCAAAGTCACTTCTTTCTTAAGCGAGCTCAGGTACTTGGTTAGCCACTGCCCATGGGGCAGCAACCAGAAAAAGTCCCAAGGCAAAGCCTTGGGGGAGCCTTACGGCTCCCAGGCTCCCGAGTCTCGCATTTGGTCGCAATAGACTTCGTACATGTCGCGCTCTGCCATGTCTTTGATGAACTGAGAGCGCATTGCATCAACTTTGTTGGCACTTGCTGTATCTGCAAAACGTGCGCCCATGCCTCGCGAGATTGAGATCACCGTGTTTGCTGGCACATTTACGTCGAACAAAACTGAAAGCATTGCGTGATATCTCATTGTCTAATCCTCTTTGGTCCGGCGCCTTCACCGGCTTCTTAGGGAATACCGCCAAAAATTTTGCTGTCAGGACTGGCGCAGCCACCCGCTAGGGCTTGGTCTTGATAGCAAAAATTTTGGTGGTACCTTCAAGAAAGCCGGGGAGGTGCTTCGACAATCTAGTGCAGTCCGGCAACGCCGGACGGAGCGGTGTAGGCGATGTTCAAGGGCTCTATAACTTCGGTTCTACGAAGTAGTAAGCGCCATTGCCGCATTTAGAACACTCGCTCCATCTTGCAAATTCGGCTTCGGTCATGCGGTCGTGTTCGGCGCCCTCGCTAGGTGCGCAGTCGAGGCAGTAAAATTTTGAATTGCTCAAATGGACGCCAAAGTATTTGGCGATCATCGTCAAAGCTTCGTGCATCTCGTTCTTTGCTTTCTCAGCAGTCATAGTAATCGCGTTTTCTTTTAGCGCGTCTTTCGTTTCGTTATGCAAATTGATGATGCCCTTGCATTTGAAGACGTGGCTAATGAGCGCACTTAGCACTAACAAGCGTTCGTTATCGTCAGTAATTTTTAAGTCCGGCATCAGGCTATCACCTCCAATAAATCACGTACTTCCATAAGGGCGAATCCCAGCAGATTCCTGCCTTTCCATAGCCTTGGGTCGCGGGCGCCAGGCGCACTAGCCACCATGCCGATGCCCCATATTTTGTCCCACATACTCGCTTCAACGAGAATTTTTGGCGTGGTAGCGGCAAGAAAGTCAATCATTTTCGGGTGCGCCGAAAACTTAGCCAGGTTTGCTTTTACGACAATTTGAAAACAATGGTTTTGCCATTTTTCGCCGTCAAAATTCTGCACTTTTCGACCAAAAGCTTTTGCCTCTTTCGGTGTTTTGCATTCCAGAATATTTTTTAGCATCACCGCATCGTCAAACAGACGCGCCTTTTCAGCCATCATGAAATGCTCAGCGGTCAAGTATTTAGTACCATCAATCTCAAACTCGGCAGAAAACCACTGACTAAGGCAAGCAGCGGTGATACTACCGTCGGTGCTCGACTTGTGACCGTAGAACAAGAGGTAATCAACCTCCTGCCCGTGTTCTAGTTGCTCGATCAGTTTTTCTCTTGAATATTTCAACGCGGTTCCATAAATTACGGTGCTGTCCACGGATCGATAACAGGCACGCCAAGGGCTTGAAACGGCGCCACATCGCGCGTAGCGACACTGAAATTATGCACGCTGGCGATAGCGCCAATTTGTCCATCAGGCATCGAGACGGCTTTACCTTGGGCGCGCGCGGCGCTCAGTAACTGGCTGTAAGCCATGGCAGCAGCATGATCGAATGGCAGGATTCTTGTATCGAACAAGCGAGAAATGAGCAAATCGAGGGCTGCACTGATTGTAGATTTCCGCTTGCCATCAGGCATTACAGCGATACCGATCAGAAGTTCTGCCAGGCTGGTGGACGCAAGATACAGCGTCTCGGCTGATTGCTGGTCAAGCCAGGCGATAACTGCCGGGTCTCTGCCTGGCTTGAGCGCTTCGGACACCACATTTGTATCGAGAACAATCATTCAAAACTCGCTATGCGTGGGGGTTCCTGTTCGCGCTCTACTTTTAGATCGTCTAATTTGTATTTGTCGCCGAATGCTGCAAGCTCTGAGCCTACCTTGATCCGCTCTTTGGGTCTTACTGCCGCTTCTAGAATTTCGCGCACTTCCGCTTCGGTGCTGCGCCCGTTCTGGGCAGCTCTAACACGTAAAGCGCGGTGGGTTTCTTCAGGCAGATTTCTAACTGTAATTGATGCCATGATTTCACCTCTTAAATATCGATTGCACTGCAAGCAATGATATCACATTTCTAATAATGACAGCAAGGCGAAACATGGCGCCGGTTTGTTTCTTCGCCTAAGGCATGGCGGGGCACCTGAGTTGGCACCCCGCTATGCCTGCCTTTATGGCCACAGGTGGGGCCGGGTCTCTCTGAGGCTGCATGAGCCGTTAGAGCTAACGATCAAGTGATCGATAACCGAGACGCCTAGCAGCTTGCCCGCTTTTATCAAGGTTTCAGTGGTTTCCAGGTCTTCCGGGCTCGGACTGAGCGATCCGGCTGGGTGGTTGTGGGCAACGATTATTGCATACGAATTAGCAAGCAAAGCAGCTTTGAAAACCTCCCGCGGATGCACAAGAGACGCGCTAACAGTGCCATGAGAGACGATGTGATAGCCGATTACTTGATTCTTTGCGTCCAGGTGAAAAGCTACAAAATGCTCTTCTGAGTAGTGTTTAAGCGGTTCCACAAATCGCTCCAGGTCGTCAGGGCAACCAATCGGAACGGGCTTAGCGCCCGGCTCTTTGATAAGTGCAAGGCGCATTTCAGGCACGATGTATTTTAGGTGTTTTTTCAGGGTCCGGCTGTTCATGCTGTTTTCCTCCAGTCTAGCTAGGTGCAGGGCTGCGCAGCGCACCCCATGCAGCACATGCCGGTCAGCCCCCAGGCACGGGATCCGGTGTCAATGCCTCCGACCGCAGGGAGGACCGAAGGCTTGGGCATTGACACTGGGTGACGGGGGCTAGGCTTATGTGCCGGGCATGGAAGGAAGCGAGCAAGCCCGTGTATCCCGCCAGGTCTGGATTAAATATGGCTGCGGGGCAGTCTTCGCCAGTGATTTAGGTTTTGCAGTGGCGTAAGAAGTCCTAAAAAACGGGCAAAAAACAACCAGGGAATTCCACCTTTCCTAAACGAGCATCTTTGTCCAATGATGTTGTAAGGAATTCCAATCAATCACCCCGCCGTCTGTTTCAGTCTTCGAGGTTCATTTATGAAAAAAGCAAGTCGCCGCAAGCAAACACAAATGATCGACCGCGAAGCGGTTGAAAATGCCATGCTCGATACGATGCGATTGAGAGCGGCATTGCTTCTTGCCTGCACCGAGCTGTGCAACGGCGACCCCCTGGAAGGCTGGGGACTGGCGGAAGAGTTTTATGACCAGGCGCCGGCCCTCATCGCAGGCTTAACCGACACGGGCAAAACCCAATTGCCTTGCGGTCCGGCGCAAGTGCTACAATTTCCGACCAAACCAGATTCAAAGCCTTAGTGGACGAGGATTAGGATAAGGAATTAGGCGGGGGCAAGCCCCCGCCTTTGTTTTTGTTATGCGGCTGCCTTACTCTTACGAGCGGACTTCGCTTCGCTCGACTTTTCAGATTCAGGCTTTTTGCCACAGAGGTGGAATCCCGAGAGCTTCACCACCGGACGTTTCATCTCGACCTTAACGCCGTTGATTTCCTTCATGTATTTGGAGATTGAGAGCCTGCCAGCAATTGCAACTTCGCGTCCTTCAGTTATGTATTTCATAACCCGGTCAGCAAGCCCGTTCCAGGACTCGACATCAATCCACATAGGCTCCGGATTGTCGGTTTTGGATGAGTAGTCGGCCACGGCTAGAGAGAACTTAGCCAGTTTGTTGTCCGTGTCAGTGAAGGTTGTTGAGGTGGGATTTTGACCGACGCGACCGATGAAGTTGACTTGGTTGTTCATAAGATGGCACCTCCAGTGCTGTGTTTGAGTGCCAAAAGACACGCAACTGTTTTCGTGAGTGCAAGGACGCCGAGGCGCGGAACGCAGTGGAGTTTATCCTTGCACGGTAGAAAACCGGTGCCAGAGTTAGGCACTTTCTTACACAGCCCTGGGGTAGCCAGATATGCACAACCAACGAACATCAAGGCGCAGAGGTCTTCTCGCCTTAAGAACCATCAAAACGGACAATAAAAACGTGAGTTCTCTAAAGCCTGAAGACACTCATCACAGGACAATCCGAGACCAAACTTGATGTCGAAGAAAAGGACTAGTTGACCGAGCCAGAGATAACCGAAGACGCGTACAAACTAGACAAGCTCTCACTCTCCACAAAGGAATAAACGGCGTTAGAGATGAAACGCCAGGGCTCTCAAAGATTACGGCAAACAAAAAGCGCAAGTCTGACATGGGCGAAGCGAGTCTTTCTGAGCCTTTAGAGCAAGGTTGCCCATAGCAGCAGGGCAGAGGGTGAGCAGGTCATGTCGCACAGGCTCTACATGTCGCCCACCTCGGTGATAAGGAAAACTAACGATGTCTGTTTCAGAATCCATCACCTCGAAAGATCGAATAACTCCCGAATCCAGGTCGCTGTCCTGCAAGAGAGCTAGCTTCCAAACTGCTGCAGGCGTTTTGCACAATGCCAAAATCGCTTGTTCATAGTTCTCAGAATCAACCGAAAGCCAGCCCTGGCAGTTGGGTAGAGCCGCTAATTCAGTCAACGCATCGAACACAAGTCCGGGAGCAAAACTTCTGGTGTAAAACCAGAACTTGCACCCAGTGTACTTTTGAGCGGTTAGCATCCAAGCACGAACGTAATCGACGGAGAAAAAATCTCCCACATCGTGGATACGCAAAGTCCAAGGGATTGTAGTTTGCACACCAGCAATCCTGGCAGTGAGCCAATCGCGTGGGCGTGCTTGATCAACAAGCATCGAAAGATTTTCAGCCAGTAGCTCCGGGCCGCCCTCGTCAAGGAGGAATTGCAAAGTCCGCAAATTACGAGCCCGCTTTGCTTTCTGACCTTGACTTTGATAGCGGATTCCGTTGCCATAGCATAGTCGTTTGCAAAGTGTAGTCGCATTGATGCATGTCTCAGTCCGTGGAAGACTGAATGCCCATCCTACTTTGCTGTTATTGGTCAGCTCCAAACCATAATCAAGAGTTATTGCCATCGTCCATTTCTCCATGAGCCTAAACTGGCAGCACGCGCTGCTGTGGCTCGCCCCCCGGCTTGGCTCCGGAGCGACTACGTCAGTAAAAAATTCAGGAGAAAAAGAGACAAGGCGGTCGCGCCGGTGGTGCAAAGTCGGGAGAATGGGCGAACCAGCGCGGCGAGAGCAGGAACAACCTGGTCTTGGGGGCAACCAATAAGACTCAGGAAATTTTCAAAAATCGTTGCCATAATCCAGCCAAAAGTTCTCGCTAAAGTAATTTCAGTGAGCAAGGCGGGCGGATTATGGCAAGACTAGAAGACCTTCAAAACCGCGAAACACAAGGTATTGAGTCACGAAATGCCGCCTTTCTTTCGCAATCTGTACAAGATTTGTTTGAGACAAAGTTTGGTCCAGGTATTCAAAATGCTTTGCCGGAACTATTAGATTTTGGGGCAGGGCCGGACTTATACCTGTCGGCCGCTTATACTGATGACAGCCGATCTTCAGCGGGTGTTTTCATGGCGGACGAGTCAGACAACAAACCAGAGGTGCCTAAAGTACAGTCCCCGTGGGACGCTCTACGTCGTCCTGATGCCATCCGGACGAAGGAAGACGAGGCGATTTGGGCCAAGATGCAGGAGCCCCATAAGCTCGGAAAGGATGAGTCTGCCACGCATATCGGGCTTACGCCAGAGGTGGTCGCTGATATGCAGAAGAAAGGACAGGCGTCTAAACTGGTCTTTTTTGACAGCGCAGCCGAAGGCGCTCTGTCTGCACTCCAAGAAACGGCCAAGGAAAAGCCGACTTTGTTGGCGAATGTTCCTGAAGCCCAAGATGTCGTTTCCGACATGACCAGGGGCGGCCTGCCGATGCCGGGGACGTTGCTTCCAGAGCCATGGATGCTCAAGGCCGGTGCTGATCTGTTTCCTACTTTCTGCAAGATCGCTTTGAACGCAACATCGGCCAAATTCCAAGAAACGTTTGATGCTGTGAAGAAAGCCGTAGTCAATCCTATCGAGCATCCTTTCCGAGGACATGAAGAAGCGACGCTAGCCCTTGTTCCACAGGCTAGTTGGAGCGAAGCATACAAGGCTTTCCCTGACCTGAAGAAGATTGGTGGATTGTCAGAAGAGCAGTCCACCAGACTAATGAAAGCGATTGTGGGCAATGAATTGACCTTTTACGGACCTGAAGACAAAGCGCAGGATGCAATTTGCGTGGCCGGACAAGGAAGATTCATAATGGGCAAAACGGTAGGATTCGCACAGATAGCCCCTGAAGGAGTGCGCAAAGTCTCTGCTGAATTCGATGAAGAAGTTAAGAAGGGCAGTCGGGCGATGAATCCGCTTGCGAAGCTAGCAGCACTTAGCGACGACGAACTAGCAAAAGCGATGCTGAAGCCAGAGAATGTGCCGGTCTTAGTCGCGGCAAACATCGCACACAATCTAAAAATGTTTGCCAACCATGCAAGCGAAGTGGAGATAAACCCACTGACACTGGGCTATCAGTTCAATCCGGACTGCGTTTATGCAAAAACAGACACAAAACACTCGAAAATATTGAGCACGAAAGAAGCTCGCAAAATGGGTCTTGGTGACGATGATACGGTTACAGCGTTGCCGTCAAAAAACGTTCTGGCAAAATCGGAACACGCGCACAACATTGAAAAATGGCTCAAGAAGCTGGGCGGCTAAGATTTTTTCGTGACGATTTTGATTATTTCGTAAACGCCAAGGCCTAATGCTCCAGAAGCAAAGCCGCATGCAGCCCCTATCACAAGTGCAAACTTTAGCGATTCGGTTTCGTCACCGGGTTGTTTTATTTCCCAACCGGCGAACCGAGCTCGTGCTCGGTGCATGTCTTTAAGACCATAGTCATACCAGTGCCAGACGGAAAGTCCGCCAATAATAAAAAACGGTAGCAGAAAGGCAATTAACCGCCCTTTGGAAAGGAATTTTTTTCGCCCTGGTTGATCGTCCATCGTTCAAGTATAAAACTCTCGCGTTAGCATGCCAGGCTTCAAACTTTAGAAAGCGGGCGGCCCCCTGGTCTTTGGGAGACTTTCGTGTACGACGGACCGCCCAGTAATAACAAAACACAGATCCGAGCCACTGGACTGCTGATAATTAGAAGACACGTAAAGAATTGAAGAAGCCAAAGAACTGACCTGTTCAGGCGGCGCGGACGTTACTTCAGGAACAACTAAATTGTCTTCTTGAAGAAGGTCAGGAGCTTCCGCTCCGGCGGCCTAAGATCGCCTCCCCCGTTTGACAACCGGAATATTCCCCAGATATCTACATGGCGCCGGATCGTCTTTCGGTCGCAGCCGGTGACGCGTTCCAATGCCCGCACACTGACCCGCTTGCCATTTTCCAGCAGTAGCAGTACTCCACTGCGAATTTGTTCGCGCGCGCCTTCTTCCCTTCCGACATTGCCTTTTCTGAAATCGTCGGGGCACCAGACTCGTCCAGTTTGTTTTGTCAGTCGTATTAGGCGATCGATTGCGCGATCGCTAAGGTTGGAATAACTGGGCTGGCTTTGGTGAGAGCGCTCAGCGCCTTCAGAAGGCGTCCAATTGCAAGCGGACTGTATATCCCGTCCTATTTGGCCCCAATCGCCTTTCAAAACCGATTTTGAGAAGCCGTTGTGTTTTTCTCGCAGCCAGGCTTCGATTACTTGGGCCCTTTGCTCAGCACGAGCCACCCCTGGTAATGCCCTGACACCTTCGGCTACGTCGCCATACCAGAGGTAGTGCCCAATAGATAAAACCGCCTGGTGGCGTTGAGAAGGCGCGGTCAGCCCGTTTAACCAGAATTCGCGACCGGCGTTATAAACGTCCGGTAGCATGCCGGCGAAAGTGAAGAAGTCGGAAAAGCCGTCATCTGGCGGATCTTGCTCCGGCGTCGCCGGCGGAACGATATCGGTCGCGGCGGCGGATTCAATGGCTTCTAGCCTGCGTTTTATACAATCCTGGACGTAGTACCAATCATGACTGTTTGCGTCCAGGTCCTCGACAAAGGTAGTTATTGCCTGATCAGTGGAGATGTCTTCTCTTGTAAATCTAGTTTCCCCTTGGTCATCCAGCCAGGCAAAGCCGCGTTGTAGGGGCAAGCGGAGCCCATTGTTTGACGGGAAGAGTTCAAGCTGACCTTTTCTGACTTCAATTCCTTCAGCCAGTAGCCATCGTTTGAAAAGGTCGTGACTTTCTCTGCTATCAACTAATTGGTCAAAAGCCAAGTAAATATGCCAGCCTTCGCTTTCACTAGATTGATACAAGAGCGGATTCAGTAGCCCGACCGACGAAAGCAGGTGTTTGAGACGGGCAAGACCAATTTCGTTGTGATACTGGCTTTCTATATCAACATCAAAAACAGAAACCTGTGACTGCTTGTCCCAACGACATCCCCAAAAGCATTTTTCCTTCAATGCAATTGCAGACAAAATAGTGTCATCTGTGAGATGTCCGTGGCGGCTGACAGTGACCCAATCGCGGTGCGGCCATTTCAATATGCTTCTTTGCCTGTTCGGAAACAGCGACAAAAATCTTTGTCGCACGTCCTCAAAAGCAACTTTAGTTTGCGCGCTCAAATCCACTGAGCGCGCCGAAGCATGTCCGGTAATTGTTTGTCACCCGTAATTTTTGACGAGTTGACCTATCCGGACCGTTGGTTTATTCTGGTGTCACTTCGGAAAAATAGCCAAAAATCCGACGACAACTGAATATCTTGAGGTCCGCAAAAGATCTCTCAAAAAACATCGCCCCCAAGCGGTGTTTTTTGTTTAGTTGATTGTTTGAGTCAGCGGTTCTGCTTTCTAGGGAGCCGGGCTCCAGATGTCTAACGGATATGCATTGGTTTTCTTTGCCAAGTGCCACCAGCCACTATATAAGGTGCCTGGAAATCGATCAACACTTTGGATCTCTCAGAAGCGGATCGCCGGGCAGTTCAACCCATGCAGAATTGAGCCTGAAATGCACTTCGTGGTGCTAAACCGTGTGCATAAGCCAATTGCCAAAAGGCAGAATAGGGATACCCGAAACAAAGACGAAACGACCGCGAAGTTTTTCGGACTATCGCGAAGCGCCACGAAGAACCCCGAAGAGTCACACAAAGAAATAGACCAATGCACCACGAAGCACGCAGAAACGCCCAATCATCAAACAGGTTGGGACCTTCCGGGTTTCAGCAAATTCCACCAAAACCACTTCGTCCTCTCACTTCGGGGTAGCGCGAAGAGCACCACGAAAACCTTCGGGGCGTTCCGAAACACTTCTGGATATACCACCGAAATGATTTCGCAGTTAGTTCGCGATGACTTCCGCATGTTCGGGTTGAACTGTAAAAGCCAACAACGGCAAGGGTTAAGGGAAATTCTGTCTAGTTCGGGGCATTCGGAACGAACGCGAAAAACCAAAAGGCGCTATATCACCGAAAATTTTTTATCGCGAAGAGATCCACCGGCGGCGGTTTTGCGAACTAGGTCGTTTCAGGGTCTACCTCGAAACGATTTCTTGCTAATTCTTCGCCCGCATGGATGGCGAAGAGTTTGAATTAAGCGGTGATTTTTGGTAGTTGTAAAATAGCTGAAAGGCTCTATAATACAGGTGTTCAGGCATTCAATATATCCAAATGATGCGCCACTAGATATGGAGCCATGGTGTGAAAACTATATCGGTCAGAGAAGTCGCAGAAGCTTTAGGAATTTCTACGAGGGGGGTTTTGTACCGCCGAGAGAAAGGACACCTTAAAGGCATTCTTGTAAAAAACGAACGCGGCGTCGATGAATATCGGATCTACCCGACGAAGGAAATTATTGAAGGTCTAAAAAAGATCAATTCGCCCCTCGTAGCATCACCAGACGCAATCGAGGGGTTTGATGTGGTCGATGCTCAGACTGTTACCGAAGAGGACACAATCTACGACTCGACTTTCGGCCCTGATGATGTTGTCGAACCAACTCAGACAACGTCACAAAGATCTGAATGGTCGGACAATGCGAGGACCGCAGCCAATGGCATGGCAGATGAGCTATGGAATAACGTTATCAGCCGTTTCATGGAAAAGCTGGAGAAAAAAGACCAGTTAATTGGTGAGATGCGCGTTGAGATACAGGAAAAAGACAGGCAACTAAAGTTGCTACCGGATTTTCAAAAACAAGCAGAAGATAAACGAAAAGAAGCCGAGTTGAAGGAGCTTGAGGCTGTAGCTTTGCGCAAACAAGTGGACGCACAAAAGGAAGCAAAAGAGACCGAGATAGCGCAATTAAATTCAGATCTTGAAACAGCACGAATGGAAAGAGAAGCCAAAGAAGAAGCAGCAAAACTGTTGGAGCAGGAAAACGAGCTACTGAGAAAACGAGCTGAGGAAGCTGCTCTAAGCGCAGCGAAGCTTGAGCTGTTGGAAAATGAAATTTTACTGTTGAAGAAGCCCAAACCGTCCTGGTTTCAAAAACTTTTTATGCCTGCAGACGGACAGTAGCTGGCGGAAAAGGAATAAACGAAAAACAATGCCAACAGTCAGATAAGTTGCTCAGTTGCGAAGCTCGGTTTTCACTTTCATTACTGTTGTCTTGCTAATCCCCAATTCATTGGCAATGTCACGCACCGATCTTCCCTCGGCTATCAGCCTTTGTACACGCTCGGAACGATCAAAGCCTGGTCTTCCGATAGCCTTTCCACTTTTAGTGCCTTTAGAACGGGCGTGAGCTATCCCAGATTTGATTCGTTCACGCAGCAAATCGTTTTCGAATTCCGAAATGGCAGCCAACATATTCAACATCAATTTGCCCTGGGCAGTGGAAATGTCGAGGTCCGGTCCATTGAGGGCACGAAGAGCAACATTGCGGTCCGATAGCTCCTGAACAGTGGAGCGCAGGTCGGGTGTGCTCCGGCCCCAGCGAGACAACTCCGAAACGAGGACCAAATCAATTTGTCCTGCTCTGGCAAGTTCCAGGACCTTTTTGCGTTCCACGCGATCATTTTTGGCGCCACTACCGATTTCTTTAAAAATGGCGACGATATTTAAAGTGCCGACGGCTGCATAAGCTGTTAATTCGGCTACCTGGCGTTCGCAAGACTGATCACTTGTGCTGACCCTGGCATAAATTGCTGTTCGCTGTACCATAAACCCTCTTGGCAAAATGCCCATATTAGTCCGGACTGGTTGGGCGTTTCAGGCGAAGTAATTACCGTACCACAAAGGTAATAGTTTCTGGCACAGCAATCAGCAGTTGTCGTTAGGGGTAATTCGAGGCCCATCATTACGGGTGCAGGTCTCAACTCGCCAAGCTGTGGGTGTTACTGGACGACATCTGTAGAATTCAGCGCCAACGGAAAAATAGATTGTTCGAGGTTGGGAAGTGCGTTGAACGATTTTGATTTCAAGATCGGGATCGAGCCTTCCTTCAAAAAAATCACTGATGGCCTCGAGCTGTCCAAAGGCTCGAACTGCGAGCGATTCGGCGAAGTGGCACTGAAATTACCTTTCTCTTGAACTGCATCAGGTTCACCGGCCCATCTTTTGAGTGTTTCCAAAAGTTTGTTTTGACTACAGTCTTTTGGGATGAATTCATCCATTCCTGCTGCCAGACATCGTTCTCGAATATCTCTATCACTATCAGAGCTAAAGCCAATTATAGGAACATGGCTCCCATCCTGAGTTTGATACATCCTCATCTGCCGAGTGCATTCAAAGCCATCCATTCTTGGCATACTGCAATCCATGATGATTGCAGCATATTGCCGAGTTCTACAGAGTTCAATTGCGTCCTGGCCGCTTGTTGCTTTATCAACTGAAAAACCGAAAGATTCGACCGACAGTGCGGTTCCTTCCAGCACTATAGGCGTGTCATCGACGATTAAAATCGTAGGCATTATCTAAGTTTCGCCCGCTCAAATAAGCCCCAACCGGAAATGAGGATCACGCGAATTCTCTGCCACGTGTCACTTGCCTCTTCTTCGCGTCCTTGAGCTTCATACAGGTCGTGGAGTCCGAGCAAGACAGAACCGGCCAAAGGACTGTAATAGCCTTCGCAGACTTCGGCTTGCTGCAATGCGTGCTTGTACAGGCGTTCCGATTCAGCAAAATCGCCTCTCGCAAGCGCAGCACCTGCAAACTCAGAACGAGCCTCTATGACACGAATTTGCAATAACCGACACATATTAGCTCCCTCATCTTTCTATAGAACTTATTCCCGCAAAGCAGGCACCTATGACTATTTACCTGTGTTAATAACGGTAGTCTATTTGTCCGCTCGACCCTGTAGGGCGGACATTTTGCACGTGAAAACCGGAAATAAAACAGTCAGGCAATTTGGAAAGCGTGTGCGCGAGCTGCGGCTTTCGAGACGTTGGAGTCAACAGCATTTAGCTTCGCTCCTGGACGTAGAGCAGGCTTACGTTAGCAGCATTGAACGGGGTGAGTATGGCCCGTCGCTTCGCCGTGCAGCTCTTATTTCAGAAGCTTTTGGACTTTCTCTCTCCGAGTTGTTTTCCGGTATTGGACCGTGCCTGCACGGTTAGTGATTTCTCCTGTATGACTTTGCGGGTAGCCAAGTGCATTGTGGCTCAACTTTACTCTCTTTGCTAACAACCGTTCGAATGATTTTTTTTATTAAATTTTGAAGCCTCGCTTTTGTGATTAGTGGAGGGCTAAAGATCGCAATGACCGATTATATTAGGTCGCCAATCGTCGCCTAGTTCTAGGACAGTTGCGTCCATGAACCAAGAGAGGCGCATAGTTAAGACACTCGGCAGGCAAGTCAAAAAGCAGCGCCAAGCTCTGGGCTGGTCGCAGATGTTTTTAGCAGCAGAAGCCGGACTGGATAAAGGTTACATCGGCAGCATAGAGCGAGCCGAAGTTAATCCGTCGATCAAAAAAATAGCAAGAATCGCTGACGCTCTCCAAGTGCGGGTGATCGACCTTTTGGACGACGGACGTAATTCTCAAGGACGGTTCTATCTAATGACGTATTCAGACAAAACGATAGTTTGCCGCGATTGCGAAAAGGGCTTTGTGTTCACAGCCGGAGAGCAGGAATTTTATGCGCTCCGGCAGCTTTCGAATGAACCTAAACGTTGTCCAAACTGCCGTATGGCTTCCCGAATCAAACGGGACGGCGGTGATCCAGAAAGGCAAATAACCGAAACCCCATGCCACGAATGCGGTACCCTAACGCGGGTTCCATTTAGACCAACAGGCGCCAAACCCGTATATTGCTCAAGTTGTTTCCGAAAGCAAAAGTTGCAGAAATGAGATTAAACATTCTCGTTGTGATGGATATCAAGCCAGACAGGCTGACGATTACCGGTCTGAGACTTTTGAATGAGGCTATACACTCTTTTGGCTACAACCCAGTCGTGGCCCGCGATTCTGATGACGCTTT
>LNEX01000028.1 GCA_001464165.1 bacterium Ga0077546 | reverse complement strand
TTTCTAAGTCAAAAAGTATAGTCAGCTCGGGTCTTAAACCCTGGGTAGACATTTTATTGAGTTGATCGATCAGCTCTAAATCTAAGTTTCGACCATATCCTTGATAAGCCACGGTGGAGTCGGTAAAACGATCACATATGACCAGCTTGCCGGCCTTAAGTGCAGGGATAATCAATTCGTCCACATGTTGAGCGCGGTCAGCTGAATAGAGCAAGAGTTCGGCCATCGGGCTGACAGGGTTGCCTGGAGTAAGAAGGACACGCCTAATTTGCTTTCCAAGCGGAGTGCCGCCTGGATCGCGAGTAATCAAATGAGGAATGCCAATGGCATCAAGTTTTGTGGAAAGCAGCTTGACTTGTGTTGTCTTACCAGCGCCCTCCGGACCTTCAAGGGTGAGGAAGGTGCCGGGATATCCGTGAGCCATGCGCTTGAGGTCTCCAATCGAAACTAAGGATTAAATAGTTAATATTGTTGCACAAATGATATGATTGCCACCCGATTGGGACGTTTTCTGTTCTTTGACAAGCGCTAATCTATGTGCTTTCTAGTGCTGCGTCGCTTTGCATGCGCAACAATTTTATATTGGAGAGGATAAATTCATGGCTCAAACCTTAACGGCTCCGAAAGTAAAAGTAGATCGTAAGTGGCAACTGTTTATTGATGGGAAATTTGTGGACGGAGCTAGTGAGCGCACTCTCGTAAATCCAGCAAATGGTAAGCCTTTGACAAAGGTGGCAGAGGCTTCCTCAAAACATGTTGAAGAGGCAATTAAGGCCGCAAGAAAGGCTTTCGATCACGGCCCATGGCCCCGCATGACTGCATTAGAACGTTCGCAATTTCTCAATAAAATTGCTGATGCTATTGATGCCAATGCAGAAGAATTGGCTGAACTAGAAACCCTCAATGGTGGCAAGCCACTGCGCGAAACAACCTACGATGTAGCTGATGCTGCTTATTGCTTTCGCTATTATGCCGGTTTGATTACTAAACCAAGCGGCCAAGCAATTGAAGTGCCAGCGCCTTCAGTCACTACTGTAGTGAGAGAGCCTATAGGAGTCTGTGGCCAGATTATCCCTTGGAATTACCCACTATTGATGGCAGCCTGGAAACTTGCACCAGCATTAGCTGCTGGCAATACATGTGTGCTTAAGCCCTCGGAATATACACCGCTTACAGTAATACGCCTAGCTGAGTTGTTGCACGAATTGAAGCTGCCTGAAGGTGTCGTCAATATTGTTTTGGGTGATGGACCAACAGTTGGCCAACCAATCGCGGAAAGCACATTGGTCGACAAGATTGCCTTCACTGGCAGTGTCACCACGGGTAAGCGTATTGCTGCAGCGGCTCTCACTAACCTAAAGAAAGTTACCCTTGAGCTTGGCGGTAAGTCACCAATGGTGGTGTTCCCTGATTTTGATCTAGATATTGCCGTTGATTATGCTCTTTTTGCAATTTATTGCAATGCTGGTCAAGTTTGCTCTGCGGGCTCTCGAATGATTGTTGAACAATCTATTTACGATCAGTTTGTTAAGAAAATGGCCGCACGAGCAAAGAAAATCAGAGTTGGTCCTGGTCTAGAGTCTGAAACTGAGATGGGGCCACTTGTAAGTGAAGCTCAAATGAAGCGCGTTCTTGAGTATGTTGAGGTCGGGAAGAAAGAGGGAGCCAAGCTCGTCACCGGTGGTGATCAACCAAAGGGTGAAAAATACGGAAGTGGATACTATGTCAATCCAACTATATTCTCGGATGTAAAATCTGACATGCGCATTGTCCAAGAAGAGATATTCGGACCAGTTGTAGTGGTGCAAAAGTTCAGCAGTGAAGAAGAAGCTGTTGAATTGGCAAATGATTCTCTCTTTGGGTTGGCTGGAGCCGTGTTCACAAATGATATTACTCGCGCCCATCGCGTGGTAAAGCAGTTGCGAGCTGGAATTACTTGGGTCAATGCCTACCACAATACCTATACCGAGTGCCCATGGGGTGGCTACAAACAAAGTGGATGGGGCCGTGAGCTCGGGACTTTTGGTCTTGAAGCCTATACCGAAGTTAAGCAAATAAATATCAATCTCGATCCTCAAGCCGTCGGTTGGTTCGAGGCTTAACTTGCATTTTATTTTGCCTCCTTGTTTTGCTAGCGGGTCTCTTTTAGAGGCCCGCTAGTGTTTTGAATATCAGGCTGCGTGTGAAATGACCTCTATGAATTTCACATCATTGAGGCAATAGCAGGAGATTCATAGTTCAGAATATCTTGGTAAGTGATTTCTGGTGCCTGCAAGAAAGTAAGAAGTAGTTTCTCTTCGTTCCATCGCTCACGATCCGATTGGCACCAGATTGCCGCTAAATAAACCTGTAGATATTTTCTGCTTATTCCGCCTCTTATCGACCTAGTCGAGTCGATGGCTCTTCCAACCAACGGTATAGCCGAAGCCATAGTGGTTTTTCTTCCTTCCTCTTTGTGGCCGTGCTCTCTTCGTCGAGAGAATCTTCCTCCTTCATGGAATTCTAT
>LNEX01000027.1 GCA_001464165.1 bacterium Ga0077546 | reverse complement strand
AGTTAGCCAGCAGCC
Source organism: bacterium Ga0077546 (assembly GCA_001464165.1). Next base: position 738 of record LNEX01000027.1, on the reverse strand, counting down.
CGTCAAGCCAAGTGCAAGAGCGGCCTTGCTTGAGACTTCCCTCTTTCAATTTCGGGCACTGACAGCAAAAGTAGTGATTCTTATCGACCTATTTGATGAGGTGGATAAATTGAGCGATTGGAAATTCAAATATTTCTGTTACTTAGTCTGGGGCAGGGCTACAGAGAAGCTCATTATTGTTGGTCGAGAAGAAGCAATGACAAGGCTTCTTCCACGCGAAATCACTACCCTGGCCACCGCAGAGATTTTGCCTGGCAAGGGGCGAAAGCCATGAGCTACTGCTGTAGAATCTCAATTCGCATCTAAACCTTAGACAAAGGAACGCATGGCCCTCAGTAATCTGCCTATGAAATTGACTGTAGCTCTTTATCTGCGGCTATTGGCCTTGATTTATTTGTGCGCTTTTGCTGGTCTGCTGCCTCAGCTTGATGGTTTGTACTCAATCAATGGCATTGCTCCTGTTGCTAACTATAACTTGCTTCTAGCAGTGAGCAGTGGCGGCTGCCTACTATCGGGCTTGCTCTTCTTTGGAATAGCAGAGCCAGTTGTACTCTTTCTTCTCTATCTGGCCTATCTACATATTGTTTGGGTTGGACAAGAGTTCTTGTCGTTTCAGTGGGATATCTTGCTTTTGGAAGCAGGGTTCATTTCAATGTTTCTCGGGCGCAGTCGTTACTTTTCGTTTAGTGAAAGAACCTCAAAGATAGCTGTTATCGCTCTTGCCTGGCTGACTTTTCG
>LNEX01000026.1 GCA_001464165.1 bacterium Ga0077546 | reverse complement strand
ATTCTAGTTGGCTTTCTCTTACTGCCCTCACATATCACTTCGAGACTCAGCCGCTGCCAAATCCATTAGCTTTCTTTTGCAATGCTCTGCCGTTAGTCTTAAGCAAGGCGGCATGCGCTATTGCGCTTGCCATTGAAATTGTCGTTCCCTTCTTTGTCTTTGCCGGAACAAGGGCTCGTTTGTTTGCTGCCGCTGTTTTTTGTCTGCTACAAATAGCAATTGCCTTGACTGGCAACTACGGCTTTTTCAATCTTCTTAGCGCTGTGCTTTGTTTGTCGCTAGTCTCAGACAGCTCATTAGAAAAGGTATTCAGGATTTCCAAGTTGGTATTTCTTGAGCAATGGCTAAGTAAGCTCAATAGAAACGCTCAGGACAATACACATCGTTTGACAATAGTCGTTGAAAAGATTGTTTTTTATTCGGCCTTTTCATTGATTGCCTTTGCCAGTGCAATTAGTATCAGCCTGACAGTCTTGGGTCGTGACCTCTTCGCTATTTTGCCTTCACCACTGGGCGCAGTTTATGGTCTCTGCCAAAACTTCGGTGTCTCATCGACCTATGGCCTTTTCGCTGTTATGACCAGAGACCGGCCGGAGTTGATAATTGAAGGAAGCAATGACGGCGTTGAATATAAGGCCTATGAATTTCACTACAAAGTGGGTGAACTTAGCTGCGCACCGCCCGTAGTAGCGCCTTACATGCCTCGCCTAGATTGGCAATTGTGGTTTGAAGCACTAAGAGCCGAAGGCGGTGGTGGCCCCGACCGTTGGTTTGTGCACTTCTTAAGCGCACTTGCGCAAGGCGACAAGACTGTGTTGAAACTGCTCAAAACAAATCCATTTAGTGATAAGCCACCAAAGTATTTAAGAGTGAAGTTATACAAATACAAGTTCACTAAGCCAGAAGTGCTTTTCGCTACTGGTCAGTGGTGGCAAAGGGAAGAGATTGGTAATTATTTGGAACAACGTTTCGTGAGGTAATGGAGGCCAGACAAACACGTTCCGCCTAGGTGGTATTGAACGCTTCGACCGCTTGAACGGTATGCGCATCCCCATGCACACGGAAGCGGGAGCCGCGCATGTAGATTTTAGAATTCCGCAGCTCGACTATGTTGCTCTTTTGCGTTTGACTCGGCTTATGACCCGAGATGTCCGCGAGTTGCTGCAAGCATTCGAACGTTGTATCTTCAATGCAGTGTTCAACAATCGAGATGACCACTCGAAGAACCTCTCGTTTCTCATGGACAGAGATGGCAGATGGAAGGTTTCCCCTGGCTATGATTTAACCTTCAGCGAAGGACCACGCGGTGAGCATCAGTTAGATATTTGCGGCGAAGCACGCGCTCCGACTCGCAAACATCTACTTGAGGGTCGGCAACGATTCGCGTAAAATTGGGCCATTTTCCGCTTTGAAAGCTGCTCAGGCGCCCAATAGTTTTGTCTTTCCGGGTTTCTAACTCCGGCTTAATTGAGAGACTGCGAACAGAATTTAGATTGAAACGCTATTCAGATCATTTCCACCCAGATTTATACATCACTCTAATCGTGTTCTTGTCTCGTTCGGTAAGTTTTGGCTTCGCGTTTGGACTTGCTGCTAAGAACATAACATCATGAGTATTTGGTGAGTGTCCATGTATACCCAACGCATGACCCGCTTCATGCAAGCAGGTGGTTAAAATCAGCTGTCGATCTCGAAATGACGGAGCATTTGGACCTTTTTTCACCACTACGGTAATCTTTCCTGCGGCTGCCGTTCGATCCTCCATCCTAAGCCGCATTTCATTGGCACCCTCTAGGCCGGGCTCGTGGTCCGAGGAGCAAAGTTCTGGTCTGTCTGTATAGTCCCAAATTATGCTCGCCGACTCTGGCTCCTGCACTAGTTTGTATGAGACAGCCTTTCCTGTAGCTTGGCACCACTGATCCATAGCCTCACGCACAATGCACAAAAAATTCTCGTAGAAGGCAGGTATTTGAATGTTCTTTCTCACATAGATTTTAAGCGGCATGTCCTGTCTCCGCCATCTGTTCACATCCACCAGCCCTGACATGTAATCAGGCGAGTCAGGCGAGCCGCCAGGATTCACCAATGGATCTTCAAGTCTTCTGATAGCTGCCTGCATACTTGGATTATTCATTCTGGCAGGCTCTGCCTTGCAGGCTAGTTTAAGCCAAGATAAGGCCTGCTTAGGCTGTCCGAGCCCCTCTAGGGCGGCCGCCATTATGGTGCACTGGCTGGCGTGGAGGCCACCTACTTCAATGGACTTCTGCAGATCTGCAACGGCCGTTTCGTTTTGACCGAGTCGCATGTGACAATTTCCGACGTTCTGCCAAACTTGCCAACTATTTGGCTGCTCTTTCAACGCTAACTTGAAGCAATCCAGAGCTTTTGCATAGTTCTTGTTCTTTAGGTTTTTGATACCTTCAGCTTGCAAATCGGTGGCAGCATAAGATGGCCTGCCAAGACATGCAAGTAGCATTACTAGGGCAAGCAGCTTTGAAGAAGTTGGTTTGTAGTGCATGTCACGAAGCCCAAGCTGTTTTCACGGTATAAGAAACAGCAGCAAAAGCAGCGATGATAACGGCACAGAGCCACCATGGCAGTTTATACATAATAACGAATAGCGCAAAAACGAACACAGCCAGACCAGCAACACATGCTGTAAGGAAAGTTGAACAGAGACCCATAAAAAGAAAAGAAGCTGGCAAGATTGGATTTAGAAGAGTTAGTGGTTGAGTTGGAGCTACCTGAAAAGGCGCGAGCAGACCAATAATTATGCCAATCCAGGCCGAGATAAAGGCCGCAAGAAACCGTAAGAAGAAAATCAGAAGTAAATTGCCGGACATCTCGACGCTCCCAGTTAATTCCTGATCTAAATAATATTGAAAACCCTCGCCGTTGACGAGCTCAATACTTCAGTTTCGTAAATGTTGGTCAGTTACCACAGAGCCCTCCAGTTATTGGATAAGGAATGATAGACGGACGATAAGGAGCTTGAACAAACTGGTTCAAGCGTGAACTGAAGAGCCCTTCTTCTGCAGTCGTATTACCAAGAACACCACCAGTGCTGGTTCTGACCCTCCGTAGACAGGCCGCTAGCTTAGTATCGCAATCCCCTCGACACCGTTGGCGGTTGGTATCGTGCTGAACTGTTGATGTGTTATGTAAGCAAACGTCGTGACAGAAGTAACACGCATCACGCTGATTCACAGGCGGCACATAGCCGGCTTGACCGGGAAGGTATGGAAAGTTACTTGCTGATTCAGACCAAGTGTCAGTCCCATTTGTCCATTGCGGTCCACCCCAGTTTCCGTACCATTGAAAGAGTCCAGAAGGATCTCTGTGGCCTATTGGGTTGTTGTCTACATACGCATAAAGGTTGGTTCCGCCAATTTCCCCAATTGGATCACGATTTATGAATCTGCCGAGGACAGGGCTGTAGGCTCTATATTGAGTGAGGCTAAGTCCACTAGGTCTATGAACATAATATCCAGCGTAGCCGAAGTCACTATCAGTGGTGCCTTGCACTTTGCTGGTATTTCCGTAAGGATCATAAGCGTACTGCGCAACGATATTTCCACTGTCGTCCGTCATCTCACGGATTGAGCCTTGATGATTTCGCTGTAACGGTGGCACATAGATCGGGCCAAAACGTTCGCTTATAGCGGACCTCGCGATTTGTTCATTTTGTATTTGAATCTGAGTTCGCGAAAGACCCATCGGGTCAGCCGGTTCACCGGCCATTCTTGCAATTCGTTCTGGAGTCATTGCTTCCTGCATCATTGGTGCATGAGCATTGCGTGGAAGAGAGTTATACAAAATTGCAGCCTGTTCAGGAGCCATTCCCGGTGGTACATAACCGGCCAGAATGGCTTGCATTGGGGTGGCGCCTGGACGCCAGTAGCCATATCTGATCGCGTCAGCGGCATCGGCTGCCTGTTTCGCAGAAAGTGTAGGACCAGGCACAGTCTCGATTTTCATGATCTCGGCGGCAACTTGCTGTGATTTTGCCGCTAGGCCATACTTAGCGATGAACCCTGGGTTGACTTTGCTGGAAACCGTTGCTGACTTAGCATTTTTTCGACTTGCTGTCTGTCTCGCTTGTGGGTGGTCTCCGGCATTGGCTACAGTCCGGTCATGTGTGACTGCAACATGACCATGATGAATGATGTTTGTTGCGATGGCGCCCATAGCAGAGAAGAGCACTACTGCCAACGCAGCCAAGCCAAAAC
>LNEX01000025.1 GCA_001464165.1 bacterium Ga0077546 | reverse complement strand
GCGCAATTAGCTGCTTTTCTGTCATAGCAATAACCCTACCAAGCCTGAGAGGTTGACAGAAGGGCTTTTGTCTAATTAGTTAACAGTTGATTGAGAACTGGTCGATTATGAGAGCGAATTAGCAAATTTCACTTGGTTTTAGTCATCTAAATATCCAGCTAAGCGAGAAGACCAATTTGGTTGGCGTAACTTGCGAAAAGCTTTGTGTTCAATTTGTCTAACGCGTTCTCTTGTGATGTTGAACAATCTTCCAACCTCTTCGAGAGTTCTCTGTCGACCGTCTTCTAGACCGTAGCGCAAGTGCATGATGTCGCGTTCGCGGGGGGTGAGTTGACTGAGCATGCGGCTGAGATCTTGGCGCATAAGCTCTTCTGCAGTCGTGGCGTCTGGTCTTGTCGCCTCGTTATCTTCAATTAAATCGCCAATATAAGTTTCATCATCGCGGTTGAGCGGCATCTCCATTGAAACAGGCTCGCGGTCAGCTGCCATGATTTCTTGAACTTTGCCTACAGGTATTTCTAAGGCCGTGGATAGTTCATGCTCATTTGGCTTACGGCCTAATTCTTGTGAAAGTTTAGAGCTGGTCTTTTTGAGCTTATTTATCGATTCAACCATATGCACGGGGACGCGAATGGTGCGCGACTTATCTGCTAAACCGCGACTTATGGCTTGACGGATCCACCAGGTGGCATAGGTGGAGAATTTGAATCCTTTAGTATGGTCAAATTTTTCTGCTGCTCGAATCAGACCGAGATTACCTTCTTGAATCAAATCTTGGAAGGGCAGGCCACGGTTTAAATATTTTTTTGCTATAGAAATTACAAGACGAAGATTAGCTTGAATCAGCTTCTTCTTGGCTTCGCCATCTCCTTTGGCTATGCGACGAGCCAGCTCGATTTCTTCGTCGGGCTTGATCATTTTTACGCGACCAATTTCGCGCAAATACAGTCGAACCGAGTCTTCGGTAAAGCCTGCGGCTTCTACCTCTTTCTCTTCTGGCTCATCGTCGGCCTCCGGCTCATCTCCGGCACCGAAGACGTCGGCATAATCCTCTGAAAGGTCATCGGTAACTTTTGCAGCCAACGCGAGTAAACTCCATAATGCAGGAAAAAAATAGGACCATAACAGCGGTACACTTGAGAGTGCCGAGACTAGTTTCAACTTCGCCTCATCTCTCCCTGCTATTTACCCAAATCTCAGTCAACTCTAAGCAGTCAAGGGATTGATTAACTTTTGTAAATTTGGCACTGAGCTGTGCGAACCGTCGACATCTATAAGGGACTAACTATGTACAGGTACTGCGGAGATAAGGGTCATCCATGATTGAAGGCGATTTGGCTGATGTCAGCTTGCCGGGCTTATTACAATGCCTCGCCACGGAATCCGACAAGAGCTTCCGCGTGCAACTGGTAAGTGGTCCGCAGAAAGGCGAACTTATTGTCTCTGAAGGGCAAATTTTGGCCGCAAATTTTGGTTTGCTTGAAGGTAATGATGCCCTTACCGAATTTTTGTTTTGGGGTGAGGGGGCGTTTATTGTTGAACGCTTTGACTTAGGAGAGGATGCTTCATTTAGCCGCAGTCTGGCCATTGAGCTGCGACAGTTAAATACCTTTGCGGACCAAATTCTCTTCTTGCAGAAAACCAACGTTGGCTTGAATACCGAGATTGTGCCTTCTCCTAAATTTGGCACTGAAGAATGGCAAGAAGCTCTGAAGAAGTTGCCTCTATATAGAGAAGATTATGTTGTACTTGGCTGGATCACCGATGGTCGCACCATGCGCCAAGCTATGCGTGAATTCAATTTTGATGTTGTGCAAGCAACGAGCTCACTTTTCCGCCTTTTGAGCACTGGTTCGGTTGATTGTATTAGGCCGCAGCTTGTTGCTAATTCAGAATTTGCTTCTGCTCTTGCTGAAACTGCGGCTGCCGAGCCAGTAGTAGTTGTTGATCAGTCTTCAAGGGACAAGGAAAGGGACAAGGAAAGGGAGAAATCAGCTAAAGCCAAAGC
>LNEX01000024.1 GCA_001464165.1 bacterium Ga0077546 | reverse complement strand
GGCTTTTTGGCATCCCCCGACAGCGCTGAAAAAGTAAACCCAGCAAGGCGTAGCACTGAAATCGCGAGCAATTGAATCATGAGCCCTATGTGAGCCCTTTAGGCTCTTGCCCGAAGGTCAGTAGGTCCGCAACCCAAGCTCAGAGGTCGTTACAGCAGTTCTTTTCGACTAGCATGCTTTCCGCCCCAGTTTTAGGTGCGATTCTTCGGTTCATTTGTCGCGATTCGAGAAAAGTGCCATTTTTGGAGTTCGAATCGCGACAAAATGTCGCGATTGGTGTCGCGATTCGGGAAAAACGCCATTTTCGGAGTTCGAATCGCGACAAAATGTCGCGATTGCCTCGGTCAGCGCCGTGTGGTATGTATCCATAATGAGCAATACGCTTTCTGACGCGCCACCGAACCAAACTACACTGAACGAAGTCGACTGCGCGGCATCATCTCTTGCCGGAATGCTGCTGCTCACAGGGCTGGCATACGCGCTGCCGTTTGCGCTCTATCCCACGACCCACGCTTTCAACGGTCCAACCAGCCCTGAGATTCTCAATCTCAATTTTCTGGTCGGATGGATGGGCCTCGCCCACTTTATTTACGCCTATTACGGGCAGGCCAAGGCTCTGTCGCGGGCGCGCAAGAAAATTGCGCCATATCTTGCGCTGCTCATGGTCGGAGCCGCAGTTCTCCTTGCCCTTCGACATTTTCTCGGCTATATGATGTTCAGCTTTTTGATGTGGATTTATTTCCTGCCACACTTTGTCAGGGCGGAGATTCTCTTCACAAACACTCTGAATGACAAACCAGAAGCTTCAGCAGGCCCCGGAGTTTACATTTTTCCAGCGCTGGCATTTGCATTTTTCACCTTTGCCTTGTTTGGACCAGTCGAGATTCTCTCAAACAGATGGAATCTGATCTTGCTGGCGGAAGTCACTATAGGTGCTGGATTTGCCCTAAATCTGCGGCGGCAATTGAAAGACAAACAACTTTCGAAGTATGCACTGCTGGCGGTGGCTTTGATTGCCGAGGGTATGGTTTGGGCTACATACCGTCAATACATGGTCTTTCAATTTCAACAAGGTATTTATGTCTTTCACATCGCCATGGCAAGTTTCTATCACTATCTAAGATCTTATGACTATGCCTGTCGTATGGGCATATCGCGGAAACGTGATCGTAATTGGTATTGCCTACCTTCTGACGAACAATTTCACTGATGCGCCAACTCGATTCGTTTTTGATGTTTCCTTTTTCACATTTTGGGTTGGCTTGCATCAATACGCCAGCGATGTCTTCAACTGGCTGAAGCGCAAGGCGTGAACTGCTTTTGAGCGTTACTAGGCGTAAGATTCGAGATAGCCACAAGATGTGCAGCGGTATGTTTTGACTTCCCTTGTGGAGTCTGGCATTTTCACGGTCCCTGGCATCCACTTACTTTCCATCGCCCGACCCTTTACCCATTTAGTCGAAAAATGTAGGGAATCAGAGTGGTCTAGCAAGAATCCCCGCTCCATTTTTCCTTTGCATCTCAGGCAATCTAGATTTGCTTCCAAGTACTTCAAGCTCCTTTGGTGCAACTATTCTAGTATATTTCGTGATTGCCTGAGTGAACGAGGTGTGGTATGTATCCATCATGAGCAATCGCGACCTGCTAGCTAGAATTACGACTAACAAGCCGGGTGCTCTGGCGTTGACTTGTCGTGTTGTGCTGGTAGCTGCCGCTGTTTTGTTGGTTGATTTTGTTGTGGCTGAGCCGCTGCTGGCAGAGCCGGTGCGGGCGAAAGATGACCCCAAGTTTCAATTTTCCCCCAGACCTTCTGCCTGGTGCGTCTGCTCGTCCGCAAGTGCCTGAACCCCAAAGCCGAATTTCGCCTTTGGGTAAGGAGTATGCTGCTGTTCCTGCTAGCTCGGCGAGAGAGCGGGCCAGGTTTACTCCAACGGGGCCAATTGGTGATTTCCCGCTTAAAAAATTCTACCGATGACAGCTTCGCCGCGAGTGATGTCGGTGCCAGCGAAGCCGATAGATGCTGGTGGTGCCGTTCGGAAGGGAGAGGCGCCTCGTCTGCACAATCCAACAAATCGGAGAGCTAGAGCTGTTCCGATTCAGACTTACAGTACGGGCTACGTTCCCGGGAGTACCTCAACGGAACACAAGTCAAAGGGCCTGAGATGAACATGTACCAAAAACCTCTAAGTGGCCAAGAGTATGCGCTCCATAGAAACATCAACGAGATGCTCGATATTGCTGAAGAACTCCTGACTGCAACTGGCAGGCAGATTCTTGTCGGTGCCTGCAATTTGCACTATTTGTCCTCCGTAACTAATGAGCGAGAGCGGCCACCATTTGATGACCTCTTTTTTGTTGGTGTGGCGTCGGAGTGTGACGACCTTCCTATACTCGATGACTTTCGCATTTGCTGTAGTGCCGAACACTTGCAGAGCTGTGAACTCCGTATTAATGATTACGCCGACCAAGTACAACAGACGGTCCGTCAAAAATGCAGAGAAATTTTAGCCAAATATGAGAGAACAGACCTTGATTTGCTCGAGTCCGAACTCAACGACAAAAGTTAGTCTTGGCCTTATTCTTTTGCTTGGTGGAAGAAGATCTAACTGAAATCAAGATATCGATACCATTGGTGGTGCCAGCGCTTCTGCTCCGGCTAAGGCATTAACTGCGGCAATTCTCTCTCAGGCGGTCGGTACACTACCATCGAACTAAAACTTCTCACAGAAGTAAGTCTAGTTTTGCTAAACTGATGCTGTTTTCCTTCAGTGTTTGCGAGGCTAAAGTGTTTCACTGCAAATCTTCTGTTACTGGTTTGGTTCTTGGCTTGGCATCGCTTGGCTTGGTCGTGATGCCCGTTATGGCGCAAGGCCCCGGGCAGAGCTCTGGCCAAGGCTTTCTTCAAGGTAGCCGCGCTGAAAAGCTCGCCAAGTTTCAGAAGTTAATGGAGGCGAAACGGGCTGCTACAAACTCAAACAACCCCAACGCCATAATCTCCTTGCAAAACTGGACTGACACCACGCGCAAACGCACTATTCCTATTAAAATCTACCAGCCTAAAACTACTGGACCTTGGCCGGTTGTGATTTTCTCGCATGGCCTAGGTGGTTCCCGCGAAGCTGCTGGATACTTCGGTGAAGCCATGGCCGCGAACGGCTATTTGTCTTTGCATTTGCAGCATCCCGGTAGCGATTCCTCGCTTTGGCAAGACGCCTTGAAAGACGGGCGCATCAACATGCAGCCCGGCAATTCACAGGGCATGAAACAAGGCCTTATGCGTGAGATGAAACAGGGGATGACCGGTGACAATTTGCGTGCTCGTGTCGACGACGTCAAGTTTGTTCTCAATCAGCTTGAGCGGCTTAACAGCGGGGCCGGACCTTGGCATGGCAAGCTTGATATGACAAAGGTTGGTTGCGCTGGACACTCATTTGGAGCTGGCACCACAATGGCCATCGCTGGTCAGAATTTTGGTACTGGTGCTAGGCGCATCAACGAGGCTGATGCCAGAGTGAAAGCGGCGATATACATGAGCGCTCCGGTTAATCTTGCGGGCCGTGACCCTAAGAATCTGTATGGCTCAATTAAAATACCCGGTATGCATATGACTGGCACTGAAGACAATTCGCCCATCAATAACAATACCGCTGCCGATCGCTTGATTCCCTATAAGTTTGTCAACGCCCCTGATCAGTATCAAGTCAATTTCAATGGTGGCGATCATGCCATTTTTGGTGGAACCCAAGCCCGCGGCATTGGCAAGCGCGATCAGGCAAAAGACGCTCAGTATCATGAGCTTATCAATAAATTGAGTGTGGCCTTTTTCGATGCTTACCTCAAGGGTGACGCCAAGCAGAAGCAGTGGCTCAAGCAAAGTGCGGCTGCGTATCTTGGAAATCAGGCGACTTTTGAGTTTAAGTAGGGGCTTTGTTAGACCAGCTTTGTTAGGTCCTTTGTTAGGTCCTTTGTTACACCTGGCAACTTTTGCTGTCGTCTTTTGCCGCAAGACGTGACCAATGCTCTATTCTTAGCCGGTGCTCTATTGAGGGCTAACGCTTTATCCCCAAGTGGATAGTGGAGGTGTCTATGCGTGGTCGTAGAAACAGATTCAAGTTATTTGGCTGCCAGCAAATCGCTCTGTCGGTCGGTCTTGCTCTTCTTGCCGCGCCATCTTGGGCGGGAGTAACTGTTGATGAAGCCTTGCTCTCACCGCAGAGTTTGACCGCTAACTCTGGCAACGATGGCCGCGACGAGTTGAAGACCATGCTTGGGCGTGTGCGCCAGCTCAAGGGCTATTGCTATGACAGCGTTCTCACTACATATACTGGCAAGAAGCCAGTTGTTGAAATCGGCAAGCTTTATTTTAAGAGCCCCAATTTGGTGCGTTTCGAAGTGATTAAAAGCGGTTCGCGCAGCGGGATGGCAAGATTCGCGGACACATGGGCGGAGCCTTCCGTGGCATAAAACTTACCCTTTCGCCAGATTCGAAGATACTGAAGTCGGCCAATGGCTTTAGCATTATGGAAGCTGATCTTGAGAGCCTTCTGAGCGATGCAGAACAAAAGGCCAAGGGCGATTTCAAGTGTTTGGCTGTAGGCGCTGGCTCTGGTCGGCCCGCGGTGGTAGAGCTGCTTGAAAGTGATGGTGATGTAAAAGATCGAATTGCGGTTGATTCACACGTGAAGCTGCCATCTGAGTGGAATATTTTCAATAGTAATAAACTGGCTTCGGCGCTACAGCTCAATAATGTTGTGGTGCGCAATGATTTGCCTGACAGTCTATTCACGTTTGATAAAGAGAGCGAGTCGAAGTCGTTAGTTGTTGATTCTCTTTCTCCTACTTCTGGTCTTGGTGCTCTCAAGGCCGCGCCAAGCAGACCAATTGATGTTGCTGCGTGCAAAGATATTGAGCGCATGATTAAGCAGATGGTAGTTCTTGCTGACTACATACCGAGTGAAGTGGCTCAAGGCGACGGCTGGATTAGCGGAACAAGAGAGATGCTGCTATCTACTTGTGTTGATCTTGAGTCTTTGCAGTATGCACTTGGTCCTGTTAGTGCTGCTATCGGTAATACTAAGGGTAGTGCCAACGCAAATTCTGCTGCTAATATTGCTAGTCAATGGAATAGTTCTGCTGCTGAGTTTCACAGAGCTCTTGATCAATTGTTTGATCAGCTATCAAATGACCAGCCTGACAGTGCTGCGGTGAAGAAAGCTGCTAGCGACCTGAAGGCCAGCGTCAAAGCACTACGTGCCGCTGGAGCAAGCATTGAAGATTTGATCTGAGTTGATCAAATTAGATCTGATCTAGGTTATTGAGTTGATTGGTCTTGGTTTGAATCGACTTACTCCAAAGACACTGGAGCTGTGAGTCCATAGTGTCATTTGTAAAAAAATCCGTAATTTCTCATGTGAATCCTCTTGACAGGAGGTTTTTTTTGCCCCAATATGACGGGGTACTGTCGCGTAAATTACTAATTAAGACGACTCTTGCAACAACTTAGTTGTGCTCTTCTTTGTTTGAGCAGAATTTAGTTTGTAGGACGTATTTTACTAAACGGCCTAGCCCTAAATGGGCTAAGTGGCTCTAATTTAGCGCGCTCTTTCTTAAGGATGTTTTCGAACTGCCCCCACGTGTAATTGCACGATTAGTTTGATTTCCCTTTTGTGTGAGCCCAATTATGACAAGAGAACCATCTCAAGCAATTGAGAGAGAGCAGCGCGCCCATCGCGCCGACCGCTCTGATGAAGGCGGCTTTTCTTCGCAAATAAACGAGCTATGGCGCGACCTGCCAAAGCACTCTGCTAGCGCCAAGGGCCAGGACCGTTCCTTTGGTAAACAAGAATTAGATTTTTCTGTTTTCCCGTCAATCTATGGCGTTGAGCGTTCATTCAATGGCCAGACTCGTGGCGATCATGGTAGAGATTTTTCCAATTTTTCGATGAACTCTAGAGATGTAATTGGCTTTGTGTCCAGGGGTGATCGCGGCTGGCCTAGTGAGTTTTTGCCGCAATCTGAGCGCAATCAGAAAGATCGGCTTGATATATCAACGCGCTTAGCTAAGCACGGTGACAGCATTTACGATGGCATAGTCGACCATAGTTTGAGTCGCAGAGAGCAAGAATTTTTAGTTAAGCGCCAAGCCAAGATTTCCGAAAAGTATCAAGATGCCATGGAGTCTGGTGGCGGTTTAGATAGTAGAGAAAAGAGAGTGCTTGCCCGCATGCTTGATGGTGAGGGGCGAATATTGCGCTTCTTGAAACGCAACGGCGATGAGCGTCCGGGGCAGCCAGGTGAGCCAGAGTATGACCGCCTTGATATTTCTACCAGGCTTGCCAGGCAGGAGCATCGCATTAATGACGGTATCAAAGATGGCAGTTTGACAAGGGAAGAGCAAGATCTGCTGCAGAAGAAGGAAGCCGAAATTTTTGCCAATTATTTGAAAGCTGTGAATTCTGGTGGTCGTTTGAACGGGCGCGAGCGGCGGGATCTTGCCGATCAGCTTGATCAACAGTCGAAGTTGATACACCAGCTCAAGAATGGAGAGATAGAGCCTCCTGCGCCTCTGCCACCGAGACCGGAACCTTTACCACGCAGACCAGAACCGATTCCCCCGAGACCAGAACCCAAGCCAGAACC
>LNEX01000023.1 GCA_001464165.1 bacterium Ga0077546 | reverse complement strand
GGGTAGGTTTGCGCAACAGGCTCGCTGAACCGCCCCCATACCATTTTTGATTACTTTCTAGCAGACCGGTCTACTAACTGCGCGGAAGAAAAAAATGAGGGAGACCCTCATTTTGCAGTGCTTAGCTCTCCTTCATCAGCGGTCTGCAATGGTGCCGAGTTCTAAGGTTACTGCGGGGTTGGCTTGAATAAATCAACAGACTGCTCCAAGGCCAACGTGTGTGTTCCAGTGACTGGATCAAACGCAACGAACCGAGCAATAGGGATGTAGACATTCTTACCATGTCCATCACCAGGGATGCGAATGTAGAACGTTAGCTTGTTGTCGGCGCCATCTTCTCGTACACCACAGTGTTCACCACGGTCACGACCGAAGATCTACTGAGAGAAGAGCAATAACTCTGCTTCTCCAAGCTCCACCTTCTTAAGCCAATAGTTATACTTGTCGCGCACCATTACTGCGTCACCGGTCTGCGGGTTATCTAGCAATTCATCTATGTTTGCAGATACTGCCCAAGCATAATGAATAACCAAAGGTGGTAGCAGAAAGTGCTTGTTTTGCTCATGCTCAACCCATTCTAAAATCACTGCCTTCGCTTCACTAAATTTCTCATGAGGAAAAATGAAGATTGGAGAAGACTCCGATTCTATACTCTCGATGAGGAGCGAGAGTATAAAGATGCCGACAGCGTCGGGGGTGGTGAGAAGCGGTAGTAATTCATCAGTTAGAATGGCCGCTACTGACAGATGACAATCGGCTTGAGGAGCTGATTGACGTATGAGCTGGAACAATTTGTTGTCTAGGATGACTTTATTCATTTTGTATTTTTTAATGTCTACATTTAGACGGTGCTTATTGGATTGTTTACTCTTAAAAGTGAGCGTGCGCACAGCTCCACTAATTACCCTAGCCGCCGATCAAAGCGGAAAGCAATCGTGAGAACTGCCATGCTTCAAACACTCGACAGCAGACAAAACTAGCGCCTAGGGCACTAGAGTTGAGGCTACTGAATTGGCAATTAGGTTTGATTCTAAGTAAGTACCGTGGTTTAAATGATTGATTGAATTTGCTCAAAACTTAACAGTCTCAAGGTGAATGAATCAATAATACTTACGATCAAAAACTGCTTAAACACGATTGCAATAGCTAGCGCACCGTAAAAAGCCCCCAATAAGCTATTGAGTCAGCGAAGCAATTCACTTATAAGTATTTATATAGCTCTTCTGCTGCCATCGACCAAGCAAAAATTACGCACTGTCGCTGGTCGTATGGATTTGTCACAAAGCAAAGGCTATCTTTAGACTCTACAAACCTTGAGCCTACATCCAGCCAGAAGCCCCCCGTGCCCCCACCACAGCGGCTCTAATTTACCAGTTCAAATCGAGAGCAAAGTTAAGCCAAAAGAGTAGTTGACTCTTGGGCCACTGCTCATGCCGAATAAATCCAGGAGTAGCTTTAATGGCTTTCGAAAGCACCAATTCTCAAAATGATCACAAACAAAGCGAAGCAGCTCCAGACAGGATTCGCAATCAAAATGAAGAACTGAACTCAATAAGTTTGCTCTCCACCGGCGCCAGAATTACTCCAGAAAAAATTCTGCCAATCGGCTTTCCCACTATCGATATTGGTTACGTAGATGACCGCACCAGAGACTCTCTGCAAAATGCTAGAACTGATAGCGCTCTTGTGGCCCAAATACCTTTCTTGCCAATTGGCCCACTGACTCCACGCCTAGTCATAGACAGAGATGTCGCCAATGTTCGTCGAGTCTTCTCTTGGGGCAAAGATAGACTAGACGAGACCTTAACTAGTCTCAATCGCGTTAGTAGCGAAGATGCAGCAAAAGTACTTTCCAACCACAATCTCAAAAATAGCTTTGTTAGCCATGCAGAACTGCAACTACAAACAAACGGCGTAATCAGGGTGGGGGTAATTGACGATGGCTCAGTTTCTCACTCCAAAAATGTCATCGCTAGAATCTACGCCTCAATGCCAGAGCACTTAAAACAGCATGTCGAGGTCGTTCTTTACGACACGACTCAGGGCAGAGGCCAACCCGGGTTCAACAAAGACGAAACACGAGAAAGAGCCTTTCTGGCAGCGAGCAATGACGCTGTGAATAAAGACATAGTTGCTCTCAGCGTAAGTGGTGGTCTCGAACCAATTGACTTACAGAAACTAGCCCGTAGCATTGGCGCTTCTGACTTGAACGCTAACAACAGAAATCAAGCATTCTCGGCTGCCCTAGAACATTTTAGCTACGATCCGCGCATTCGCAGAGAAATGCTAGCTGTTAAAGAAGCAGCCAGCTCGATTCCTGTACTTACTCCAATCTTAAACGACGGCAATACATCGGCCGCTGCTCTAGCAGGAAACGTCATTGTCACATCACTTCGAGGCGACACCCGCGCTACCCGATCTAGTTTGCCTGACTACTACCTCAACCCCCTACCAGGAAATACATTTTCATCGCAAGGTCCGCCACGAATGATTGGAGCAATGCTCGGGCTCGTCAGACTTCAGCGCTAGAAGGTGTCGGAATCTCCACTTACTACTTTAACTATGAGGCCAAATGATATGGCGACATTTAATCACTCTGAAAAAAACGGTCTCGAGGGAGACTTTAAAGGCAATCACAGTAACAACGAAACATCAGAGAAAATGCTCGACGAAGTATTTGCTCACATGAAGACCGCCAAAACCCCGGTCGAGGTTTCCCAAGTTCTCGCACTACAATCACAACTAAGTTCTAAGACCAATTCCGAAACAGCAATCAAAATGACCGAAACTGAGACTGTTAAGTCTCTCAGCCAGGGAGTTCGCGATTCAGGAAAATTTATCCAGGGTGGTAGTGCCACTGTTCAGAATGAACTGATTAGCTCGGCCAAAGAAACCTTAAAGCATAATTCCGATGAGATGTGGATGGCGAAGAAAGACAACGGACTTCTCACCTCGCCCACAAGCCGCCCACCGGCCACACTAGATGTGTCATCATCATATGCGGCAGTAGTGACAAGGCCATACGAAGAACGCTTAATCAAGGCATTGACGACCGGAACTGACAGTAAGTTCACATTAAGCGAAGAACAGAGAAGCAATCTGTCGCAAAAAGATCTCGCTTTGATAGTGAGGAAAATCACACCAGATACAGCAACAGCAGTATTAGTATTAGCCAACTTTACTAAGAATATGACGGCCCGAGAGCGCTATCTCAATGGAGAGACGCTTCCGGATGGATCTTCAGCTGGCATCGGCCAAGAGCAAATTAAGGACCACAAGCTGAAAGACGCATACTCAGATGCCAATGTCATTGCCATAGGCAAACAAGTACAAAACATTGATGGCACCAAAGGCGATACCGCAACCAGCAATCATCTAAAACACCCTAATTCATTTAGTTCAGGTAACACTTACCACTATTATGGGGCTATGACTGCAACATATTTCTTAGGTAGTAACTTGGGCGGTACCGCTGTAGATATGCAGACAGCCAAAGTTAAAGCTGAAATGGAAAATACACAGGATAGTTCTGCAAAACAAGCATTAGAAGTAAAGTCTCTGGCGAACAGCGCCGGAGCAGATGCAGGCAAAATACTCAGAGCTAATGAATCTGGGATGTTTCAAGGCATTAACAAAGAAATTCAAGACACCCTCAAATCTACTGATTTATTACCAACTTATCTCCAGTCAAAATTTGATGATATTTTCAACCAGTCTGAGAGAAAAGATCATAGACCACCACCTCGCAATGGTCCGCCGCCTCAAGGCCCCAACGAGAAACAACCTCCGCCTCTAGACGGTCAACCAAAACCCTAGCAAGCTAGCCGTTGCCTTGATAATTTTAAATAGACCGGTCTACTACAAAACTAAACAAAAAAATGGTATGGGGGCGGTTCAGCGAGCCTGTTGCGCAAACCTACCCCCTGGTATGCAGGCATTGTACTGCTTGCAGCCCACCGCCAAGCCCCGC
>LNEX01000022.1 GCA_001464165.1 bacterium Ga0077546 | reverse complement strand
AATGGCTGCCAATCATGCCAAAGCTACTGGCTCCGAAATTATCTTGTTGCGAATTATTCCTGACCCCGAAAAAATGGGTGTAATTGCCCAACTTATCTCGTCAGACCGCCCTACTGACAAAGCGCAATTACAGATAGATCAATGTGTCAAAGATTTGCTAGAGCAAGGCATCAAGGCTTCAGGCATCGTCAAAGTTGGCGAAGTTGCCAGTGGCATTGTCCAGACCGCAATTGAACTCAAGGCCGATATTCTCTATGTTGGCACCACTAATGTTGGTGGTCCAAAATTCTTCTTGATGAAAAAAGACCCAATTGTTCACTACATTGTAGACAATTGCCCAATCACACTTTGCTTAGTGCGTCACGACGGACCTAACCAGAATAATCTTGACCAAGGTCAAGAAAATCTTCCATTATGTGCGATTCAACGCTTGGCAGTAAGCGAATCAACTTCATTGGCGGTAAGCATTCGATGATTTTGCGGCCGTAATATTTTTTAGTCAACCGTGAATCAAGAATGGCCACTAGCCCACGATCCTTTTTTGTGCGAATCAAGCGACCAACCCCTTGTTTTAGGCGCATGGTGGCATGCGGCAAAGCCAAATCATTGAACCAACTGCGATCTGTGTCTTCTTTCATCTGCTCGCAACGGGCTTCATACACCGGATCATCTGGCACCTGAAAAGGAATACGGTCGATGATTACACAACTAAGTTGCTCACCATCGATACTGACACCTTCCCAAAAGCTAGAAGTTCCAAACAAAACCGCATGAGGTGTAGCTTTAAACCACTCCACAAGTTTTTGTCTAGGCATATCACCCTGCTTGCGCGATTCGTATGGCATGCGCGGAGCCAAGGCCTGGTAAGCATTATTGAGAGCCGCTCGACTTGTGAAAAGCACAAAGGCTCGCCCTTCTGTCAGTTCAATTATGCGCTCAATTTCAGTGAGAGCATTGGCAAAGAAATCAGAATGATTCGGCTCAGGCATGTTCTGAGGAAGATACAACAGTGCTTGATTTTCAAAGTCAAAAGGACTGGGCACTTGGTCCTGAATGACATACCGGTCAACTCCTATTGAACGCTTGAAGAATTCAAAGGGATCATCGCCGGCAGTAGCTAGAGTTGCCGACATCCAGACTGATGTCTCTAACCCACCTTTATTGATGAGTAGATCAGAGATGAAATGCGAAGGATCAAGTGGAGCTGCCACCACTTCAATTTTCACTTCTTGCCTTTCAGTTCGCTCTAACCACATGACCCATTCGGCACTAGGAGCGGCAACTAACTCTAGGCAGGCACAATAACCAGATATGGTGCTGATGATGCTTTTGGCCTTAAGTTGAGCTTTCTCTCTCAAAAGATCCACATCAAGAATATGTTCGAATGTTTGATTCTCTAACCAATCGCGCAGTGTCTTGAGGGCAAAAATAAGTTCAATGGCCCCTTCAACTGGCTGACGCAGACGCATTCTAGCTGAGCGTGCCATCATATTTAAGCGGACAAAGAGCTGACCCGATAGATGTTCGATATCGTTGATCAAATTGTTTGGCGGATTGAGTCGCTTAACTGCCTTACCCAGCAAAATGCGAATACCGCGATTGCTAATTGATCGGCTAAAAGCATCGGTGGCAATATCAGGTAAGTGATGAGCCTCATCAACAATCAAGAGTTGATAAGGCGGCAAAATACTTCCGCCAGAAGCGGCATCTGCCAAGAGCAGAGCATGATTGACCACAAGAATATCGGCTTTCTCGGCGCGTTTGCGTGCTTCAAAATAGAAACAGTTGCCAAAACTAGGGCACTTGTTGCGCAGACAGTCATCCGAATCAGAGTTGATCTCACCCCAAACATCATAGGGCGGAACAAAGTCTAACTCCGAGACATCACCGTTTTGCGTGTTGTTGACCCAATCGACAAAATCATCATCAATATGTTGTTCAAGAACATGGTCACGAAAACGACGAATGCCCAGATAATTTCCACGCCCCTTAAGCAAAGCGGCGTTAATCTCAAAGGGAAAGATCTCCTTGAGAATGGGAATGTCTTTATTCATGTATTGCTCTTGTAAAGCAATGGTGGCGGTTGAAACAACCACTTTCTTACCAGCCAAGAAAGCTGGTATCAATGCAGCAAAACTCTTGCCAACACCAGTTCCTGCTTCAAATATTCCGGTCTTTTTTGTGTTAAAGGCCCTCTCTATATGGTGGGCTAAATCGAGCTGGGGAGCCCGAACTTCGTAGCCGTCGAGACTCTCAGCAAGCATCTCGAAAATCCGCTCAACAGTGTAGTCGCCTCTGGTTTCAGGCGACAAGGGTTTCTTCTCTGGTCTAGTCGGTGAAGACTTACCGGAAAGAGATGTAGCTGAAGATGAGCCGTTGGTTGTTTCGGCAGGCACGAGCGTTATCTGAGATTGAGTATTCAACTGATGTTTGAGTACTAGTGTACTTGAGCAGCAGCAGTTGCAGCAACCTGCGATTGAGCTTGCACTTGAGCAGTTGATTGATAGTTAGGTAATGTGATTTTCTGCCCAAGACTCAAGAAGTTGGCATTCTTAAGACCATTTGCTCGACAGATCTCATCAAGGAGACGAGGGCTAACACGCTTGTACTCACGCAGAGCAATGGCAGCAAGGGTGTCACCAGTTTGAATCTCAACACTTGTATGGGCTGGCACCAAAAGCGAATTCGGATCGCTTCCGCTTGGAACGACAGCCACCGACTGACCAGCAGGGGCAGCGGCGGGCGAACCAGCAGTGGCAACTACGGCTTTGCTAGCTTGGGGATTATTGGCAATCATTCCGGAGACTGATGAATAGCCCCAGATTCCTACCATAGAGAGGAAGGCACCGGCCATGAAGCCTAACGTCAAGTAGAAGCTAGGTGTGCGCTTAGGAGAGTGCAAAAAGTCTTGATGCACTCCGGGCCACAGAGCCTCAAGCTCATCAGATTTCGGAGTCTCCACTTCAGTTGTAATACGTGCAAAGGAGCCGGTGTCTCGCTGAGACTGCCAGTCAGATGTAGAAGCAGTACGTTGAGCTTCTCTCTCCGCTAATGACCTGGTGGAAATTGAAACAAATGCATCCCGCGAGCTGACATCACTGTCACGCACATACTCGGGAAGACCTTCCATTTCCAGTTTTTCTTGATCGTAGTTGAGCACTATAGTCATCTCTTACAACGCCACTGGGGTAACCATGGCTGCATATTATCGAACTTGTCACTAGAAAGTCAATTTTCTTCACGACAACCGAAGAAAGGCACAGAGATGGCATCTCACCCCCAATGTAAAATCGACCAAGTGGCTGAAAATAGGCGAGACGCAGCATTTGAGCCAATCGGATTAAATAAATGACAACCTCCCCTAAGTTTACATTGCTCTCTAAATTAAGCTCAATAGCCAGTTTTAGGACTATTACCGTTAGTCAGCGGAAGTTTTCAAGCAAATGCAGCCAAACAGCACCACTTGACTACCGCGGGCGATCACTCCTCTCAGATAGGCTACCAACAGTGCAGTGGATATAGAACAAGAAGAGCCATTGTTAACAGGTGCTCATGATTTACAATCTCGACCACTTGACTTGCGATCTTTTCTCAGATTAGCAGCTGCTTATTTCTGCATTGACCTGCCATCGGAAGTTCGTACAAAATTAGTGACCAGCTGCGCCCGAACTATTTACTCCGGGCGCACCCGATTCGGTACCACCCTCATCTTGTCTTAAGCCATGCACCTGCCCGATGGCTTGCTTTGTGCCGGCAACAACTAGAGTGGCGCGGTCCGGCTTAAAAGTAGTACGAACGAAGCGATTGAGGCTATCCAGGCTAGACGAGCGAATGCCTTGCTGAACCAGCGGCAGGGGATCGCAAGCTCCATCCAACACAACTGAGTCGAGAATTGAGTGCGCTGCTAACTGACTATTTGCCATCCAGCGCACCGGCAGTGCCCCGTTCAAATATAGCCTTACTTCAGCGAACTCCTCAGCACTTAGTCCGGTGCGACCAAATTTTTTCAATTCTGACTGAATGGACCGCACAGCAACCGGCATCAGATTTGATACCAACGGCATGTCTATTGACCATACTGTCGTGCCAGGCAAAGACTCGACATCAGAAGCTAAGTCTTCAAGACTCATGCTGCTAGACAGACCAAGCTCGCCTGAAATCTTTTGGGCAAAACGCGAAAAAATCGGATGACTTGTTAGGGCACAATCACTCAACAGAAGCAATGGATAATCGCTGCGACCAAGGCCTGTATCGACTAGGCGACCAATCGTCACCATAGTGTCTTGGCGCTTATCTATAGTCATTGACGACTTGAGCATGCGTCGCGGATTGGCCTGCACCAAAACTTTCTTAGCTGTAGTCTTACCAATCCAGGAGGCGAAGCTGCGCTCGGTTAACTCAACAGCCTGACTGAGGGAAATATCTCCAACGAAAACTATTGTGGTGGCATCAGGTCTAATCGCCTGCGAGTGAAACTCAATCAAATCACTGGCTTTGAGCGCCCCAACAAAACGAGCCTTATCCATAGGTTCAAGGGGGTAGAAGCTCGTGTTAGGAGCAATGAGAGCTTGCATCAAAGCCCTTTTGACTCTAGCCTTTACAGTATCTTCAGTATGCTTTACCCGCTCGATTACGACTTGTTTGGCATGCTCCACATCAACATCTTTGATGAGTGGATCATGAAGCTGACTGGCCAATATTCCCAGCATGGTACTGGTATCACGCGAGAGGCAGCGTGTTTGAAAACTAATCCACTGAGGCCCCGAATCAAAGCGCAACATCGCGCTTGGTGCAATGCCAAGCTCATCAGCCATAGCTTGAGCAAGAACAGCCGATACCCCACGTTTGCCTACGGGCTCATAAGCTTCACCAGCCTTAACTGCACCGATAATTTGCACAGCAGGACTGAGTTTTGTTTCAAGCACAGCCAGAGTCATGCCGTTTTTAAGAACAGCCTTCCTTATATTAGGATTGGCAGTAATCTCGACAAGAGAAACCTTTGCGGCTCCCTGCGAACCAGAAGAAGAATTGGTAGCAGTAGCAGTAGTAGCAGTAGTAGTAGCAGTAGTAGCAGTAGTAGTAGCAGTAGCACCTTGAGCCACCTGAAGAGCGCGTCCACCTCGCAGAGTTAGATCACCCACAGTCTCGTCGTCATTTTTATAAGCACAACCAGCCAAGCCGAAAGGAAGCCGCTGCTCAGCCCAGGCTGTCTTATGCCGAGAACCGGCTTTATTAGGCCTTCTAGACTTGTCAGTGTCTGTCTTGTCCTTAGTTGAGTTTTTCTTTGAATCGTCTTTAGAGTCAGACTTTCCGTCCCTGCTATCCTTAGTATTCTTGCTATCTTTAGTATTCTTGCTGTCTTTAGCTTCTTTACTATCTTTATTGCCTTTAACAACAGCTCCATCTTTACTGTCCTTAGATTCTTTGCTTTCTTTGCCATCTTTTGCACTGCTGTCTTTCTTTGCTGCCACAGGCTTATTAGCAGCACCAGAAAGCACACCTAAGACACGATTTTCTTGATTGAAGTACCGCTTTGCCACCCTCTGAATATCAGATGAAGAGACAGCACGCACCTTGGTGAACCAAGCAAATGCTGCCGGCCAAGAATCTATACTATCAGCGTAAGCCAGGTGAAAAGCAGTTCGATAGGGCCCGTCGCGCTCAGCCAGAACATGAAACTCAGCGTGATTACGGGCACGCTTGAGTTCTGCTTCCGGCACCAACGTAGTACGCAACTGCTCTAGAACAGACTGACAAGATTCAATAACTTTCTGGGCACTAGTTCCAGGTGTAGACGCAAGGTTAATCGTAAACAGCCCGGGGTCTCTCTTAGCTTCAAAAGTACAACGCACATTGCTACAAATTTTAGAATCGACTAATTTCGTCTTAAGTCGTCCACTAACACCAGAAACCAAAAGCTTTTCCAAAACAGCCAGAGCCGCAGCATCGACGTCCTGAACATTGGCAGAGTGGTAAGCCATCGCGACAACATCTGAATTGCCACCATACTTCATGTAGACCCGCCGTTCTGCTCTTTGAGCTGGCTCAACCACACGCACCGCTCGCGCTGGTTCACCGCTTGCGATGGCGCCAAAATATTTCTGAACCTGAGCAGCTTGCACCTTGGAATCGAAATCACCTACGATCACAAGAGTGGCATTAGAAGGTTGATAATAGTCGCGGTAATGCCGTTTCACATCATCTAAAGTAAGCTTCTGCACGTCGCTACGCCAGCCAATAGTTGGGTTTTTATAGGGATGCAACTGAAAGGCTGCTGAACGGACTTCTTTATTGAGAAGATTTGCTGCATCTTTTGCTTCGGTATCTAGCTCTTTCTCAATTCGCTTTATTTCAGCTTGTACATCTTCAGCAGTAAAGGTAGCTGAATGCATACGATCCGCCTCTATGCGAAGAGCCATCGGTAATTTAGCTGGGCTGAGAGTCTCAAAGAAAACAGTAAAGTCATCACTGGTGAAACCATTAAACATGCCACCGTTGCGGGCGATGGTCGCACCCAATTCACCCTTTCTAAAACGCCCAACCTTCTCAAATAGTAAATGCTCAACCAGATGGCTTAAGCCTGTCTCACCAAGATTTTCATTGCGCGAACCAACTCGATAAACAACCATACTCGTGACAACCGGAAAAGCATGCTCCTCTAGTAACAGCACCTTAAGACCGTTGGCTAGAACCATCTCCTGTACGCCATTTTCTTTAGGTGTAAGGACATAGGGCTGAGAATATTTTTTAGTAGACGGATTCTCATTTGCAGCAAGCTTGACTGAATTATTGTCCCCGATAGCCACACTCGCTAGAGGAAAGCCACAAACTGAGGTCAGTAAAAGACCGCACGTTGACAAGACCACAGCTAAGCAGGACCGCAAGTTCTTGTTTTTCAAAATTTGCTTAATGATCAATTACCACCAGCTTCCAGACGCCAATCCCAGAACTCAAGCCCTAGGGCGATACAGCCGATTCGCCGGTCCCCCAGAGTTCAAAGTTACCACAGTAGTGATTAAGTCTCATGAGGCATTACTCAAAGGTACGTCATAGCAACCTATTCTATTGATACAATTTCTCAATAAGCCTCATTAGATTCCGTCGACGACGGTCGCAACTATGTCTTCGCCCACAAAATTGACCACGGCAAACGCTTCCAACCATCGAGGGAGCAACAAAGCTGGTGAAACCCTCAAAGTTCAGAGCATTGTTCTGGCTGGCAATCCCAATGTGGGAAAATCTGTCATTTTTAACGCTCTAACAGGTTCTGATGCTGATGTATCGAACTATCCTGGCACAACCATCGACATCGCCCGCGGTCATCTGGGCTCAAACGAATTAGCTGACACTCCCGGGATTTACGGCGTTTCAAGTTTTAACGATGAAGAGCGCGCTGCCCGCAAAATGATTCTGTCGGCCGATATTGTCATTAACGTGGTCTCAGCCATCACCCTTGAGCGCGATCTATTTCTCACAGTGCAACTGATAGAAATGGGCAAACCCCTGATTTTAGTTATAAACCAGTGGGACGAGGCCAAACAGCGCGGCATTACCATTGATCTAGAACGGCTAAGCGCCGAGTTTGGTGTAGAAGTACTGACATGCGTAGCCGTCAAAGACGAAGGCATTGAAGAAATAAAGGCGGCGGTGGCGAAGGCCCGACCAGGGAAAATTAGACCAGAGCTACTAGAGTTGATTGAACCCATTATCAATCAAACAAATAATCTTGGCAAAATTACCCAAGCCATGGCAGTGCTAATTGTGGAAGGTGATGAACCAACAGCCACTGCCTGTGGTGTAACAGTTCCTAGTCATAGATCTGAGATTTACAGTTTCCGTCGTAAGTTCGTCAACGATTTAGTTGAAGCATCAGTGGTCCAGAGTGGCAGCAAGCGCTCTTTTTCTAACAAACTGGGTAAATTATTGCTCCACCCTATTTGGGGCTCGACCATATCATTTGCTGTTTGTTATCTGATCTTCTATCAGATGTTGGGCGTCTGGATTGCCGGCAATCTAGTAGACTTCACAGAAAAGCAAACAATGAAAGTCTACTACGAGCCTCAGGTTCGCAGACTGGCCGCCAATGTCTTTCCTAGCACAATAACAGTAGGCGAGAAAAAGTTTGACTTCCCCCAAGGAACATTGAAAAACGAAGTAATAAGCAAAGAATTAGATCAAGCAATAGCATCTAAAGCCGTTCCTGCTGACGAAATCAAATTCAATTTCTGGTCGTATCGTAATTTTATGGCTGTCCTCGGCAACGTATTTGTCGGAGAATATGGCCTAGCCACACTAACAGTTACCTATTTAATTGGCCTTTTAATGCCGCTCGTTATTGGCTTCTACCTTGGTCTATCAGTCCTAGAAGATTCAGGCTATCTGCCGCGCCTTGCTGTGCTTGTAGATCGGATGATGAACAAAATTGGTCTCAATGGCCGAGCAATTATTCCGCTGATTTTGGGCTTAGGCTGCGTCACTATGGCCACAATAACCACACGCCTCCTCACCACTCGCCGCGAAAAGATTATCGCCACCGCACTACTTGGAGTAGCCATCCCCTGTTCAGCCCAGTTAGGCGTCGTATCAGGGACCCTGGCGCGGGCAGGTGGCGGAGCGGCATGGGCTGTCTATCTTTTTGTAGTGATTGGCATCTTGGCAATAACAGGCGTCCTACTCAACATGGTCTTGCCCGGCAAATCGCAAGGTTTGATGATTGACCTGCCACCGATGAGGCTGCCTCGCCTAGACAATGTGCTGCGCAAGACCTGGAAAAAGTCTTGGAATTTTCTGGTTGACGCCACACCAATGTTCTTCTTAGCTGGATTTGTCGTTACCTTGGCTCAAATGGTCGGCCTGCTCGATTTAATTATCAAGGTGTTACAGCCAATAGTCGTCAACTGGCTAAATTTACCTAACGACCCACGCATACCGACAACCTTCATTCTCGGAATAGTTAGGCGTGACTTCGCCTCATTTGGCCTGGCTGATGTGTTCCTGACGCCGGTTCAAGCAGTCACAGCAATGATTGTAATTACTCTCTTTGTCCCCTGTATAGCCACTGTGGGCGTGATGATCAAAGAGCGCGGCATGAAAATCGCACTTTCAATCTGGTTCGGCTCTTGGGCCGCGGCCTTCGTCATAGGCGGAGTATTGGCTCGCATCTTGCCATTTATCTTCAGCCCCCTAGGCCTTAAGTGAGAAATTCGTCTGAACTCAAAATCTATTGGTTACAAAATATTTGTGCCGCCAATCGCGGATGAGCCTATGACGACGGACATGTTAGTATAAAAACTGCACGATATGGCAGGTGTCGCCAAGTGGTTAAGGCTCCGGTTTGTGGTATCGGCATTCGCGGGTTCAACTCCCGTCATCTGCCCCATTTTCGTGATCCCAAAAGTAAAGACCCCGATTCTTAAGTAGAATTGGGGTCTTTACTTTTGTAAATTAGGTGTATATACACGCATTTTGGAATTGGCGACTATTGGCCTTTTGCAATAATCTGCACAGGCATAAGCTTTTTGTAAATTTCATATGCCATCAAAGCAAGCGGCGAAGGGAAAAATTGTCTCCTAGTTAAGTTAATTCGGCCGTCTAAGCTAACTCCTGCAGCGAGGCTTGGAAATACTCCGCGAATCAAGCGCGGCAAAACTTCAAGCAACACACTGGCAGCAGCGTAGTTCACAACCGCCTCAAACCCCCTGTGACCAAACTCTGAAGAGACAAAAACTGGTCTAAAATCTACCCGCGAACAAAACGACCTTTCAACCGGTTCAAGAGCTTCAAGAAGGGGCGGCATCAATCGACCACACCATGATGAAACCTTCGGCACAAACGCAACAGCAAGCTCTTGGCGAGTAAGCAAACGACCGAAGTAAAATTCTTTGGCGTTCTCTCGACCGCATAATATATGGGCTGGGGCAAGGTCACGCCAAGTATTGTGGTCTAACAAATTACCACCACCAGCAAGTGGCGAGTCGGCCACAGGCCAGGCCAATACATGCTGGTAATAAGTTTTGCTCTTAATATTGCCACGCACAATCGAGGTTAATCGCTGCAACAACCTCATAGATTGAGCTCTTTCAATCACATCTTCAAGAAGAACGCCGTACTCAAGACCAAATTCATCTAGATGTACGCGATCGGCCGACCAGGGAAATCCATAAGCTTCAATCCAACCAGTAGCGCTTCTTGAATCGCTTACTTTGCAAAAGTCTCGCAGCATAATGGCACCATTAGCAGTGCCTAGATCATAGTCTCGCTCAGCAGAACTACGTGCAGCCAAAAGCAAAAGACCGTCTAGGGAATCTTCGCAGTAACCTTCAAAAAGCGCCCAAGGATTAGTAATAGAATGCGCAATAGAATTAGTCGGTTGATACAATAGCAATTTTTCCTACAGTACTTACAACTTGATTAATCTTATCAGATGTCAGACACTGCCATACGGCAATAAAGAAGCTAGTTAAGAAGCCGGTTAAGAAGCTAGTTAAGGAATAAGCTCCGGGTGATTCGAGCGCTGCAGAAATTCAATAAATGAGTCTTTGTAATTGAACTTATCATCGCTATCGAGAGGGGAAAAAGCACTAGTTTTATACTCGACGTACGAGGCCGGATTGATCAACACGTTTCTCAACGTGCCGTCAGGCCTAAAATAAACTGACTTTTCAATCTGGGCAAAAATAGAGCCATCTGGTCCTGGCGCAAAGCTGTGTATCTGCACCGTTCTATAACTATCTTGAATGACGCGATCTTTTTTTCGCTCGCACACCATCAGAAAATAGTAAGCCATGACTACCTGGGTCTGCACGACACTAAGAGGAACTTCCTCTTCTAATATTGTATGCACCACCATCTTGTCTTGATCAATGTCATACATGATTGGCTCTCGCTTCGCCTCCCAGATATGACCTTTGGCGTCAATTTGCCGACCACGCTCGCGACGACGAACACTTTTCTCTACACGGCCATTGGGATCGACAGTCTCTCTTCTGATGGTGGCACCGGCAAACCAAGCCGGTATGCGATACCAGCCATTTATAGTTTGCTGGGGCAAATTGCGATCATCAAAAGTAGCCCCAGCCTGAAGTGTCTTGGGCACAACTTTCTGATTGCCAGCAGGCAGCGTGCCGTTCGCAGGCACTTCGTCCGCCCAGACCACAGATGGCGCTGAGGCAATCGACAGAAGCATAAGCAAAGGCAAAACTAGTCTTATAAGGAAACGCATATGCTGAAAGTATCATACCTTTGGATTAGAAGTCAGGCTCATGGAACATCACCCATGATCGAGGTATTGTCCCAAACTAAATATAAAGCACTGAACTCAAAACCCTGCCCCTTCAAAACAATTTGATGTTTAAATCAGCCTAGACAAGGTAAATAAGAAGCGGAAGAGTCGTCACTAAGAGAGAAAGCCTTTGTTGAAAACCGTTGGCACGCAAATAATCGCCCCAGTTATCACCCTCATTCTCACAAACATTTATTGCGCCGCGTCGGCATTAGCGGACGAGGGGAAGCCCAAAGCTCCGAGCATCGAAGCAACTGCCTCAACTTCTAGCTCTAGTGCCAGCAAAATTGAGAATCTAATCAAAGAACGCTACCACCTCTACCATCAAACACTGCTCAAAGCCAACAGTTTTGATGAATTGATGCCATTTCGCTCAACCAAGATGCAAGCAGAAATGGAAAAGAAAAAGGCAGAGGCTCTAACCAAAGATGGAGACGCCGGTAAGAAGATGATGGCTGGGCTATTTAGCATGGTCAAGGCAATGGAGCCGCGCAACGTCACGGTCACAGCAGTGACAGTGAATGGCGACAGCGCTGAACTGAGCGTCACGGCCAGTGATGCTGGTGAATTTCCCGACGCTATGAACAAAAGTTTTGGCAGCATGGCCAACAGCATAAGCACGAGCTTCGGAACAAAACCTGCGGAAAACAAGCCAATGCGCAGCACCACCACTGGCAAAATAAAGATGGTGAAGGAAGGCGGCAATTGGTTAGTTGGAGAAGAGAGTTGGTCCACAAAAGTAACCAATCTAACTCCAGCACAGGAGGCCAAGAAAAATGCAGTGGATGCTCAAAAGAAAGGCCTCAGCTCTTGGTGCGCCCCAGCAGCATCTCTGGCATTTCCTCAAAAACCAGCAGCTGGAAGCATTCATGGCCAACCATTCGTTGTGGAAAATGCCGAACTATCGAACGATATTTTGACGCTTCGGCAAGGACGAGACTTCTTCGCCGACAGAGAATTTGTGATCTTTCTTTTCGGTCTTGATGGAAAACTCGAGGGCCAACAAATTGTGGTCAAAGACGGTTCGACGGTTGGGAAATCCAGTTGTCACGTACACATGAAGTGGTTAGTGCCGGGCAAGAGCCTTCCTGAGACCGCAATGTTTATGCCAAGCGATGGCTACGGTATTCGCCTGGCGTTCGGTCAGCGCGACCCGAAAACAGGCTTACTACCAGGCTATATCGTGCTGCGCATGCCAGACAAAGAACAAAGCTTTGTCCAAGGTTACTTTTACGCCAAGCGGAAATAGGCCAAATTGAAGAAAATTGCTTGAGCAATGCTGCCGTTTAGAGAGCCATCAGCAGTTGGCGTGCAAACTTTCAATTCATTTAGGCGTTCTTTCTTGCAGTCAGCCATTTTCTGAATTGAGGGCCTTCAGAATCGCTCACTCAAACTCCATCGAATCAAGTGCCCGATCTATCACCGTGTGAAAACTATCAAAAACCTCACTATCTGCCGTGTAGTTAAAGACGTAGCCCTTATCACCCTTAACAACTAGATACTGCTCACCTTTGGGGGTGCGCGGCGAATCTTCGAAAGTAAATGTATAGACTGATTTTTTTGCCGGCTGGCCCGCTAACTTGCTATCACTTTCGCTTACAACAGTAATTGGCATTTTCTGAGCGGCCATGGCCTGCTTCACCTGCTCGTTTGTAACTTTGAAATAGTCAGCAAGCGTTGTTCCTGCCGGTAGACTCTCCACTGCCACTCGATAACTAGCAAGGCCACCCATGATTAGAAACTTGCAAACGATCGGACTATCTTTAGGTTCAAGCTTGTCCCAGTTCTGTGGATACTTGATAGTAAATTTGTGCTGCGGGCTTTTATACACTGCCATTTCTTTAAGTGAAAGCTTGGCGGCTTCGTCTACTTGAGCCTTGGTCGGAAATTCGCCTGCTTTTGCCGGCACAGTCGCCAACACTAGTAGCAAACCAGCCAATAGCAAGCCTATCTGACAAACGCCACAGAAAGATGCCAACAGTAGTCTTCTATGTAAAATCTGAATTTGCAATTTTCCCTCAACCTAAAAGCTAGGGAAATTTTAACACTGTCAATTGTATTGCGGCGAGGAAATGACAAACTCCACTGCTAAACCACCATCAAAATAACTTTTGCGCTCGATGTCTGAATGCATACTGTCGATG
>LNEX01000021.1 GCA_001464165.1 bacterium Ga0077546 | reverse complement strand
CGTAGTATTCCTTTCTGTGATTTTCGAAATAGGCTCTCAGGTATAGCAAAGGTTGCGGCAAAAGTTTTTCTTTGCAGAGAATTAGTGTGATCAATAGTCTTCCGATTCTTCCGTTGCCGTCTAGAAATGGATGTATTGCTTCGAACTGGTAGTGAATTAGTGCGAGTCTGACGAGTGGTGGTAGACCATCAGGCGTATTCATATAGACTTCGAGTGCGTTTAGCGCTGCTTTCATTTCAGGGATCGGTGGTGGGACATAGCGTGCATTATTTTTATTGCAGCCAGTCGGACCGATCCAGTTTTGGATGCGTCGTAAATCGCCTGGTGCTTTGTCTTTTCCTCTGACGCCGTTCATGAGCACTTCATGTAAGCTCCTAATGAATCTGATGCTTAGCGGAAGTGTCTCAAGTAGCTTTAGGCCGTGCTCGAGGGCGTTAATATAGTTAATGACCTCCTGGATGTCAGCTCGTGAATTTTCGTGACCTTTGTCGTCGGAGTCCTTAAATAGGAATACATCTGACAACGACGCCTGGGTGCCTTCTATGCGGCTGGAAAGGACTGCTTCTCTGCCAATAAACGGGGCGAGAAGCAAATGGGGGTTCGGCAGGTTCCGGGCGGCGCCAGCTAGCTCTGCAAGGGCTGCGCTGGCAGTTGCAATGAGAGAGACAAGCTCCCAGTTTAGCTGGATTTCAGGCGGTAGCGGGTTTGGCAAAAATGCATAACAGCCGGCCTCTATTTTAGATAGCGAGCCGGCTGCTGTCGGCGATAAGGTGCTAGGGTCCATAAGGTACTACCATTCGCTAAGAAGTCTCCTTATTATACCAAAGTGGCAATTAGTATATTAAGGGGCTTGCTTGCGGAATGATCGTTCCGTATGGGTCAAATGGTTGTAAGTCTCGTAGAAGGTAACGTCATACATAGAGGCTGGCGAAGAGGGAGGTGCTTCTCTTCTAGTGAATGCTCTCTGATATTCCGGCTCATACAGGTCAATGATCTTGTAGGTTCCAGAAGTCTGCCACTCGTTGTTAAGCCATTGGCCGCTTTGGTCTAGCACTTTCGAAACAGTTTGGGATTGCATGTAAACCTTTCCCCAGAATAGCCATTTGTCGTCAATGTTCTGAACAAGAAATACTCTGACTGGCTCCAAGTGAAAAATCCGAGCGCCTAAACAGCAGTGGTGAAACTGTCTGTTTGGCAATGCTGTTCGCTGGTGAACTTTCTATTGTGGTAGTGGATAAGACAGCGCACCGAGATGTGGAGAGAGAATGCAAGGAAGTTTTTCAGTTGGTCTTTGGTTTTCTATACTAGCTATGATCGCGGCTTCTGGGTTGCACACCGGTTTTATGGGTGACATTAGCCTAAATTTTGATGTTACTACTGCAGCTCAGATCATTGGGCCATTAGCTCTCGTTTTTGCACTTTCTATAAACTCGCGTGGGATTGGCTCAAACTTCCTTTTGGTGGTATTCACGCCGATCATATGTGGCCTTTTGTTTAGCTGGGGAGAACTAGTAATTGAATTCGATCCGCACACTGCTTCAAAGGGCTGGGGAAT
The DNA here is from genome assembly GCA_001464165.1 of bacterium Ga0077546. The sequence continues at coordinate 1,341 of LNEX01000021.1, read as the reverse complement.
ACTCTGGTTTCTCTTCGCTTACGAGACTAGTTTAAGAAGTGCTCTTCTTGCCGTGGTAATTAAATCCGTTTTACGGCCGTTGACCTCTGGCTTTGACCCTCTAATTGCGGGTACTCGATGGTAGTTTTTCGCCTAACCAATAATTGTTATATGGACCGATTGAGTTAGACTTCATCCTAATGAGCAAGCCTTGTGAATTCTCTTTCTATGCTGGATATTGGTTTCTATTGCTGTAACTATTTTGCCGCTGAACTGACTTTGATAATATTGGACGAATTCAAGATACCTGACACTTTCTGTTCTGCTGGTGTCAGCTGAATTTGCTCAAGGCCGTTTTTTCGCGCTTTTTCCCAGTCGGTGCTGTAGGTGCGGATAATCGCTTTTCGGCCAAGCAGAGCTGGTGAGCTGAAGCGAATATTCTTACCGTTGTCTATCAATACGGCTGTGGCTCCAAAGGCAGGTTGAAGACTAATCAGTGTTTTTCGCTGCTCTAGAATGCCGTTTAGCACCGGACGTTTCACGCGTAGTTCAATCCAAGTTTTGCAAATATCGTAGTAGGTTACTTCATACAATTGAACTAGTTCGAAGTTCACATCGCCGGCTTTGCCAACTAATGCAACAGCGTCCGGATGCTTGTTGAAATTAGTTGCAAGTGCACAACTGCCTATAGAAGCAATTATTGCAACTGGTACTGCCACTAGTAGGCTAATAGTTCGCACAATGCTTTTAGGTCCCATAGAGACAACAACTGCAAAGAAGACAAGCATCAGTGCCCAAATAGCCATGGCAAAATTCTCTAGTTGTTCGTTGGCAAAGTAATAGCCCCCCAAGCCAAGACGACCAACAAGCAGTGCCAAGATTAGGCAGTTTAACCAGATGACCTGTTCTTTGGATAGTCGGCTTGGTTTGTTGTTCAATTCTGCTTCTTGTTTGTTGGTCGGTATTTTCGAGTTTCGATTGATATCATACACTTAGAGTCAAGGGTGCTGAGCGCTGCCGACGTTGGCTGCAGGTCCGAGCTGAGCCGACAAGAAAAAACAATTGCAGGCGCTAAATTCGTTTACTTTGATGGACTTAATTTGATAAGTTGCTATGATGGTGGTACAAAGTCTGTATCGTAAGCCTGAGCCTGCTGCGTCGCGGAATTAGCGAGGCCACCCGTAATGGGGAAAGTCGGTAGAGCAGATGCGAATATTTGAGAAAGGTGAGGCGAAAGCTTCACCTTTCGTTTTTTGCGGACACTAAAGTGTAGATGTCTCGGGTAACTATTTGCTCCTGTAAAAGGCTTTGATTAGGTAGAAGCGGCATGAAAAAGGATTCTAATGCATCTGATTGTTCTTC
>LNEX01000020.1 GCA_001464165.1 bacterium Ga0077546 | reverse complement strand
CAAAATCATTTGTTGCATGACCGGCAGACGATCTTGAGCCATAAACATGTGCTCGGTGCGACAGAGGCCGATACCTTGAGCACCAAACTCTCGAGCCAATTTGGCATCTTCTGGGGTGTCAGCATTGGTGCGAATCAAAAGAGTTCTTACTTGATCGGCCCAATCAAGCAGTGTTTTAAAGTCGTGAGAGAAGTCAGGATCGTGGGTGATTATTTGTCCTTCGAAAATTTCACCAGTTGATCCGTCAATTGAAATTAAGTCACCTTTCTTGAAGAGCTTGGTGCCAACATACATTTCTTCGCGCTCAAGGTCGATTTTGAGAGCCTCACATCCAGCCACACAGGGTTTACCCATGCCACGAGCGACAACAGCGGCATGGCTGGTCATGCCACCACGACTAGTGATAACACCTTGTGATGGAACAATGCCATGAATATCATCTGGACAGGTTTCAATTCTTATGAGGATTACTTTTAGACCTTGACTGGCCATCTTTTCAGCTTCATCAGGATTGAAAATAATTTTGCCAATAGCCGCTCCAGGAGAGGCATTAAGCCCAGTAGCAATCAGGCGATTCTCGCTCTTGGCTTTAGCTTTGTCTTCAGCAATAAATGAAGGCAGAAGTAGCTGATTTAGCTGCATTGGCTCAACTCTATTGAGAGCTTCTTCTCGGGTGAGAATACCCTCAGCAACCATATCGACAGCAACTTTAACGGCAGCAGCTGCGGTGCGCTTGCCGCTTCTGGTCTGCAATAAATAAAGTTTGCCTTGTTCAATCGTAAACTCAATATCTTGCATGTCACGATAATACTGTTCTAGGCGACCAACATTGGCTAAAAGCTCTTCGTAAACCTTAGGCATACCTTTTGCCATATCAGAAATTTTCAATGGTGTGCGTGTACCAGCCACCACATCCTCGCCCTGGGCATTGACTAGATACTCCCCGTACAAAAGCTTCTCGCCTGTGCTAGGGTTGCGAGTGAAACAGACTCCAGTAGCCGATGTATCATCAAAGTTACCAAACACCATTGATTGGACATTTACAGCAGTGCCCAAATTGTGATCAATTTTATTGAGATTACGGTAATAAACTGCACGACTATTATTCCAGGATCTAAATACTGCCTCTACAGCACCTTTTAATTGCTCTTTTGTGTCTTGGGGGAAAGGCTTGCCTGAGCGCGTTTGCACTAGTGCTTTGAACTGCTCTGCCAATTTCTTCAAATCGTCGACAGTGAATTCAGCGTCACTTTCAATTTTAAGTTCTTCTTTCAGATCTTCTAGCAGATCCTCAAAACTGTCTTTGCTAATCTCTAGCACCACACTGCCATACATGGCAATAAAGCGACGATAGCTATCCCAGGCAAAGCGGGCATTGCTGGTTAAAGCCGTGATTGATTCTACAGTCTGGTCGTTGAGACCAAGATTTAAAATCGTATCCATCATGCCAGGCATCGAGAACTTAGCACCAGAGCGCACAGACAAGAGCAACGGATTTTTCAAATCGCCAAGGGTGCGACCTACTTTCTTTTCAATGTGGGCCAGCTCAGCAATTACTTCATCAAACAATCCAGCAGGCATTGTTTGAGAGTTTTCAGAATATTGGCGACAGCAAGAAGTAAGTATAGTCAAACCTGGTGGAACATTCACCCCAGAATGAGTCATCTCGGCTAAGCCAGCACCTTTACCACCAAGCAAATCTTTCATCGCATCACGATTGCCAGCAAAAGCATCATAGCCTTCTTCAAAAAGATAAACGCGCTTAGCCAATTTCAGCTGTGCATATTTATCCTTTAATTGAGCTTGACTGCTTTCTGTCATACTCACCATGATTTCTCTCTCCATTTATTTATGTGGGGCTTCGGCACTAAGTAAGATCTGGGACTGAGTTAGGATTATTCACGGACATGCATGTATATTTCAGAAGATGTTTCTTTTTAGCTCTCTAAAAATTTTCTTGGCATAGCGATTTTCCTGCATAATGCGATCAGGATCCGCGTAATCACTACTTCCAGGCATTCCAAGAACAGCGGCTCGGGTACTTCTAATTTCTTGTAATTGATAAGGGTCAATTTTTAAGCCAAAAATACGCTTGGCTGGTACTTGAAACAAAGCTAGAGGCGGTTCAACACCATATACTATCGGCACATTGGCAGCCTTGAGGCCATAGTGATGGGCTAAATACATGCAGTTAGGAGTTTTACTAGTGCGCGAAACACCAACTAGAACAACATCAGCCTGCAAAATTCCATCGGGATTCTTGCCATCATCAAAACGTATGGCAAAATCAACAGCCTCGATACGCTTAAAATAAGTCTCGTCGAGCAAGTGTAGCCGACCAGGCTGCGAAAGCGGTTGCGCTCCGGTCAAATTGCCAATACGCGCCATCAAACCACCAATTAAATCTATGCTTGGTACTTTGTATTTATTGGCTTCAGCTTCGAGGGTCTCTCTGTATTCAGGCAGAACCAGGGTGTACGCAATGATTGAGCGTCCCTGCGAAATTTCTTTCACCATACCAGGAATTTGCTGCGAACTACGCACCTGCGGCATTCTATAAATAGAAGCATGTCCTGGAGGAAACTGCACAAGAGCAGCGCGAGCAACAGATTCAGCGGTCTCTCCACTTGAATCAGACATAGTGTAGATAATCAGCTCGCTCGAATTGGAGGGAAGCTTAAGCTCGTTAGCCAGAGTCTTACTTGAGTCATGCTGTGCGTCTTTCACTTCTCACTCACGGCGGTGCTGACGCTAAATAAGTAGCACATTTTGCCTCAGAATTGGTCCTACGATATATATGTTTTATAGTTGGCTCAAGCTCAACCCCAAAACTGTGAAAGGAAAGGCTAGAATAAGGCTGGAGCATTAAAATTAAACATCGGCAGCAACGAACTGAAGCAAATAACTGAAGTAGACAATTGGATCCCCAAGAATTTACAGTTAAACAAGCAACAGCTGCCGATCTCATCGGCACTAGAGTTGGTCACGCCTATGTCATCACTGGGGTGCTTGGCGTCGGTGGCATGGGCAATGTTTTCAGGGCCAGTCAAGAAACCATTGGCCGTGACGTAGCCATCAAATTCTTACCGGTAGAAATTGCCACTGATGCCACTGCCGTCCAAAGGCTTGGCCGTGAAGCCAAGGCCTTGGGGCTGTTAAACCACCCTGGCATAGTTACAACTTTCGATTTTGGATTTACAGAAAAGCGCGAGCCATACCTAGTTCTAGAGCTAGTTGAGGGCAAATCTCTCCAGACAATTTTAGATCAAGACAAGCGGCTAGAGACCGTCCGTGCCCTGCAGATTTTCGTACAAATTTGCGAGGCAATGAGTTACGCACACAGTCAAGGTATCATCCACCGTGACCTCAAGCCACTCAACATCATGATTGGTATAAGAGAACAGTTCGAGTTCGCAAAGATACTCGATTTTGGCATCGTCAAACTAACATCGGAAGTACAGCAATTAACTAAATCAGGTGAGATTTGGGGCTCTCCTTTTTACATGAGCCCAGAGCAGTGTACAGGCGGAATGGTTGACAACCGCTCGGATATTTACAGCCTCGGGGTAGTAATGTTTCGCTGCCTAACCGGTGAAGTACCTCATCGCGGCGCCAGTTTTCCAGAGACCATAGCGCGCAAACTATCTGAGTACCCACCCTCATTTGAGAGCATTGCTCCCGGACTAAATTTACCAGAGAAACTTGAAGCGCTTGTTTTGAAGTGCCTACAGAAGCAACCAGACGAGCGCTTCGCCTCAATGCAAGAATTGAGAACTGAACTTCTCAAAAGCTATCCCAACCGCCTAGAATCAGAAGCAACACTCACCTATGAGAAAGTAGCCGCAGTTGGCGCACCAAATGAATCTGTGACCAGCAAATATACGAATACTAAGTCTGAAATTACGGGAACTGAACGGAGCAGGCACCAAGAGAGAGAACCAGTGTCGCCAAGCAATGCTATTTTATCTGCCACCGGGTTTCCAAGGGAATCAAAAGAAATCTCGAAAGTAGTCAGCCCAATTCCTGCTGGAGCAAAGCAAATGCTATGGGTGGTTCTTTCTTTTCTGCTCATAGTTGGCGCCCTAGCAGCAGGCATATTTTACTTCTACCAAAATCAGAAGAATACAAGGACAAGCACTCCAGCTAAGAGCAATATAGATTCTGGTGCCAATTCTAAATCTAGTACTAATACTAATACTAATACTAATACTACAGGCGGTGAGTCTACCGCTGGCCCTAGAACTGCTCCAAACTTTTCTGCAACGCCAACTACAAGAATACCTGTTGAGAGTTCGATCAATAATCCCAAAGACCAGACAGATTCCAGCAAGCCAACTAAGACCATAAAGAGAGCTGTGAAAAAGCCCGTGAAACCGGCAAAGAAGAAAGCTAGCTCAACGACTCAGACAGCGGCGCCAAGAAGAAACCGCACCCTGCGTGACATCCTTCGCCACACAGGACGAGAAGTTATTCAAGAAATTAAACCTTTGAGACGGTTAAGGCATAACGACCCAAATAGTTTCTATCGCGAGTTTGGTGGCCGCTAGCTTACTCATTCAATTTGACAGCTAAATTCAAAGATTTGAGAATGAGCAAGAGATCAACCCCTTCAGATATCACTTTGATCAAATTACCCTGATTGACTCGGGGCACTGAGATAGACGGGCTAAACTTAAGGCATCCCAGATAAGGAGCCTTGGTACGCGAAGCCAGCAGCAATGCCACTTCAGTTCGAGTTAACTTACTCTCTAGCACCTTTCCTTCGTTGGCCTGGGTCTCTACCGTTACCAGGCCAGTGATTGGCAGCTCTTGCATATAGCTATATGCCAAAACCAACTTTTCAATTGCTTCCTGGTTATGGTGCGCCACAATTATGCACGGATAGCCAAGCTCCCGAGCGAAATCTCTAGTGTCTTTCCATGAATGGGCCAAGGTACCAACATTGTTCTGCTCAAAACTCATTGGCGAAGCACAACCACCAGGGGTCTCGACAAAGCTAAAGCGGCTGGATTCGTGGCCTACCGACAGAGACTGCGCCCATTGGGCTTCAGATAGATTTTTAGCAGATGAAATGATAGAAGCTGGATAATTGCGCGGAGTACCGCTGATTGAGCAAATAAATGAGATCTCAGACTCAGCCCGCTCTTTAGTACCAAGAACTATCGGTTTAACCGCCCGCACATCAACACCTTGTTGACGCAAAAGCGCAGACAAGCCCGTCATAAAGACTGTTTTACCGCAACCGGCCTCAGTACCAATGATAGTGAGGCCTTTTTGAGCTAGAGTTCCGGTTGGCATAAATCAACCCATCTTGTGGAACCACAAGAATATCAATTTGACTGCAATAGTTCACAAAGAGAGAAGAGAAATTCAAATTATTATCTTACATGTGCAGCCAAATGGTCGGCATCTTGAATACGCTTATGCACAGCTTCTAGTGCGGCTTTTAGCTGTACGTCTTTACCATCCTCTGGGGCCCTATGAACACCGGCTGTTGGTTTTTCTTGCCACCAAGGGCCTTTTTTATCTTTCAAGTCTTGCTCCGAAAGTTCGATAGCAAGGTCAGGTGAAATTCCTTTTTTGTGGATATCAGTGTCGCTTGGTGTGAGATATTTGGCAATGGTGACATTGACACCGCTGCCATCTTCGAGGCGGTTAATACCTTGTACAAGTCCCTTACCAAAGGTTCTCTGACCAACAAGAATGGCACGATTATTATCATGCAAGGCTCCAGATGTAATCTCAGAAGCAGAAGCGCTGCCTTTATTGATCAGTAGCGCTAAGGGTTTCATGCAAATAGGGTGCCCATCAGATTGGGCCGGTGTTTTATAACCATCGCGGTCGACCGTCGATAGTATATTTCCAGAATCAAGAAACATATTTGAAATATCGATAGCATTGGTCAAGAGGCCACCAGGATTGTCACGCAAGTCAAGCACAATTCCTTTGGCACCAGAGAGCTTAGCAATGGCCTCCTTCATTTCACGATTGGCTTGCTGTGAAATAAAACTAGAGAGTCTAATGTAACCTACTTCAGAGTCAAGCATCTTGGCAGTCGGAATCGCTTTTATTGCAATTTCGGCACGCACCACTTTTACCTTAACTCGCTTACCACTTCGGGTTAAGACAAGATTGACAGGCGTGTTGATTTGTCCGCGAATATGCTTAGCAGCATCCTCAACGTTAAAGCCCTTAGTACTTTTGCCGTCAATCTCTGTAATTTCGTCAGAGGCAAGAATACCGGCTCGATAAGCTGGCGTATCTTCAATTGGGGTAATGACAATTACTTTATGACTTTCGGGATCAAGGCCAATCTGCACGCCAATTCCAAAAAGCTTGGCATCAATTTGCGACTTTTCATCGTCAAAAGCATCTCTATCTAAGAAACGAGTATACCGATCACCCAAGCTAGCCAACATGGTCTCGATAGCTTTGTGTGCATCTTCAAGAGTTTTCAACTTGCCGTCATAGCGGTGCTCCCAGCGGTCCCATGATTGACCAGTAAAACTAGGTTCATAATAATCTTCTTTGATCAGCCGCCAAACCCGATGATAGAGACCGTCAGGACGAATGGACGGAACTAAGGCAATGTTGTGGGCCAAGCGTTCTTTGTCAGGAAGGGAAGCAAGATAAGTATTTTGAGTTTGACCACCTAGTAGTCCGGAGCCGCCTAAAGCCAGTGATAGAGCAACTGGGAGTGCTAGAAGGTGTTTCCATAACATATAAAACAAGACCCCGACTTACTTTCGAAACGAAATCACTACCTTGACAAGCCCTTTATACCCAGTCACGCCAGGTTCTAGACGGTTTCAAGAATTTTTTCTGGTCCGTCTATGACTTGTCCAATGCAAATCCAGAGAAAAGTGCAGCAGCGAAATGCTAATTGGGCATTGGTCAGGTTAGTGCTACGATCAAGGCCATCTTCATTTAAACTTCCCGAAGACTGGCCTAGCAAAGAATTAGTCAACACACACACGAGAATCTAATGGCAACAAAATCACCTTCAAGCTCAGCCGATTTAGCAGATGCTTCTCTAGCAGACATAGGCATATTTGGCGGATCCGGCTTCTATAAACTCTTTGACAAATACGAAGAGAAATTGATAGAAACACCTTACGGACCGCCTTCTGCTGCTGTTGCCATTGGCACCATGGGTGGAAAACGCGTTGCTTTCATGCCGCGCCACGGTGAGAAGCACACTATTCCTCCGCACAAAGTTCCATTTAGAGCCAATCTATGGGCTATGAAGTCACTAGGCGTGACTAGACTAGTCTCCCCTTGTGCCGCAGGCTCACTGCAAGCCCATGTCAAACCAGGAGAATTTGTAGTTTGTGACCAGTTCATAGACCGCACCTCTGGTCGGGCAGACACTTTCTACGACGGACCAATCACCACCCACGTTTCACCAGCCGAATGTTACTGCCCCCAGCTGCGCGAACTAGCGGTCAAGGCTGGCGAGAAAGCGGGCATCACCATGCACCCTAGTGGCACAGTGGTAGTGATTCAAGGCCCTCGTTTCTCAACCAAAGCCGAGTCGGCTTGGTTTAACAAGATGGGCTGGGAAGTTATCAACATGACCCAGTATCCTGAAGCATACTTGGCAAAAGAACTTTCAATGTGTGTTGTCAATGTTTCACTGATTACAGACTATGATAGTGGAGTAACTGCAAACGTTGAGCCAGTTTCACATGCTGAAGTGATGAAAGTCTTTGCTGCCAATATCACGAAGCTGCAATCACTGTTAGTCAACTTAATTGAAACCATTCCTAATGACAGAGCAAAATGCACTTGTGCCGACACCCTCAAATCAGCCCGCGGTTAAAACACAACAAAGCCCAACACCCCAAGGCAAAGCACAGGAAGAGGAAGAGTAAGTAAAATGCTACGCAGCTTCTCACTTAATCATGTAGTGGCGCTGTTGGGTCTAGTTCTAGGCCTTTCATCATATTTGATGCTACACCGTTATGGTGCACCAGAGAAAGTCTGCGTTGGGGCTGGAATTTTGTCACTCTTAGTGGTTTCTATATTCTGGTCCAGCGTGTTGCTCGGCACAGACGATGACGAAGATGATTGACAAAGAATACTAACCAAGATAATTGACAAAAGTGACTGAAGAAGAGCAAAAACAGTAACGATAAGGATCAAGTCTGCGAATGAACTTTAAAAAAAATTGGCCATTTGATAAAGCGGCCAATAAAAACGCTTCTAGCTCGACTCACTGGCTGAGAGGCAATATAAAGATAGGTCTACTGCTGAGCCTGGCAATAATTGTGTCACCGAATGCAAGTAGCATAGCCTCCGCCGCCGACCCAGCGGAAAGCGCCAAGCCTGATATAAAGATTAAGAGCCCGCTAATTCCGGTCAATAAAGACTTTAAATTAGCCAATGGTTTAAGAGTAGTGCTCTCTGAAGATCATTCGGTGCCAGTGGTTTCAGTAGCGATTGTCTATGATGTAGGCGCCCGGGATGAA
>LNEX01000019.1 GCA_001464165.1 bacterium Ga0077546 | reverse complement strand
TCTGTTCAGTGGTTTGCTTATGCTGGCCAAACCAGCCTTTGTCTTTTTGCCTTGGTTGGGTATTGCTGTTCATCTAGCAGCTCTGGCTATATATAAAGGTGGAAGAAAGCCGGTTGATGGATCGATTGATGGACAAGTTGTCGCTGCTGCCAGCAAGAACCGTTCGCTACTATCGACTTTTGCTCTGCCGCTTTTGACTTTCGCTATGGGTTTGGCGGTGGCGCTTGCACCTTGGCTAGGCTTCACTCGCAGTGTCAGCGGCCAGACAATGTTGGTTGTAAACCGCGCCCCTCAGTACAACCTATATATAGGTAATTATCTAGCCACCGACGGTTGGAAGACTTGGCCCACTCAGCCTAATATTCCAAACACCATGGCTGATGCCAAAGCTTTTGTCATGGACGAATTCAAAAGTTCACCACTAGCGCTAGTTGGTTTGTTCTTGCGCAAGATAGCAAGGCTAACAGTCGGTGTCTGGAATGAATTTCAATATCCCATAGGAATATTCACTATCGTCGAGCAGAACATCTGGCAAGGGGTGCTGCTGCTTTTATCGTGTTTGGGACTGGCTGCGATACTGGGGAAGAAGGAATGGCCGTCCGCTGCGGAGGATTCTCTAGGCACGCCTGCTGCAGCTTCTGTGGTTGGTGAAAACAATTCGGCCAAGGCTCTGGCGCTTTCGTTTGCTGCCGTTATTCTCTTCCATCTTATATATGCTTGTTTCGAGCCCGTGCCACGCTACGCCATAACTGCTATGCCGCTAGTCATGGCCTTCGCTGCTCAGGGATTGCTGACTGTTTATGGTGCTATAACTCACAGCAAAAGCTTATTGCAACGGGCTTCAGTGTTGCTGCTTGTCGCTCTGGTACTTTGTGGATTTAGTTGTCTCTATCGCTTCGTTAGTTTCGTTCCACAGCTAGTCTGGTTCTTTCCTGTTGGCTCTTTTGAGCAGATTCGCATATTTGCCGCACTGTTGTGGTGCTCGTACTTCGTTTTGATATTTGTTTTGCTGGGTCAATTTTTGAAATTGATAGGGGCTAGTTCAAAGTCTTCCTTGGCTTGTTTAGCGCTAGCTGCCAGTCTTACCATTTCCTCTACAGCGGCCTTCTACTTGCAAGATCCAGCATTGCGCGAGTGCTCAACACTGCTTGTTCCTGGTGGTGTAGCTGTAGATGCCAATTTGGCTTTAGCAGCAGAAGTGACCCAGAGTGTGCCGTACCCCGCAGCCGAATTGCAGAGAGAAGGTTTAGCTGCCCCCTATAGTTTCGTTCTAATTGATTGTGAAAGTACGGCACCGCCACCGGTGCTGGCTGTTGCCGTGAATGGCAGTTCGCTGCCTCCACAATCTGCTTTAATGTGGAATGAACTACTGCCAGCTGAAAAGGATGTGCCTGTCATTCTTGATTTACAGAGCCGGGCAATGTCCATGGATAAACGGCTCTTAAGGCAGTGGTGGGCCGTTTGTATTCCGACTAAGTGCTTGAAGGAGAATGATGAGAATGAAGTGACATTATCTGTTCCGGCTGGTTTTGCATCGGTGCGAATTTTTGCTGACTTTAAAGATGCAAAAAGTACTACTCCGCTTTTAATTCCTTCTTTGAATAAGTTTTCCTGGACGAAGGGCTTTCTTACTTACGATCATAGAGATGCTCGCCCTTATGAGGTGGGGCCTTTAACTCCACTAATAAGTCCGGAACCGAAGCATCTTGCCGTTAAGATTGAGCAGAAGTATCGCGTTCAGTTGGCTTGCCCCTGTTTGAAGAAACAAGAGACTGCCCGGGAAAATCTAACACAGGTCCTCTTTACTCATTCTAGAGAGCAAGTCGTTAGTGGCGCAGATCCACGCACATTCAATCTGAGTGAGCCAGTTTCGACTGATCATCTGGCAGCCAGTATGCGCTTCGATTTTTCTTTTGAAGTTGGTAAGAGCAAGACCACGAGGCCTGTCGAAGTTGATCTTGCCTTTTCGGGCACTAAGGCCGGTCAACCAATTACTTGGCGCTCCCAGTGGCAGCCAGCCAGCATAGAGGCTGGTCCAGATTGGAAGAGATATACATATTCGAGTCTGTTGCCAGCTGGTTTTGATCAGTGGCGCAACATCACTTGTACTGTTTCAATGTCGCCTTTTATTGCGGATCAATTGTATTTGCATCCGAAAGAGGCTCAGCGTGCGCAAATGACTGTGCGGAATTTGCGTGTTGAGCTAAGCCCCAGTGGCATTCCATCAGGCGAGTTTCGATGGGTTTTGCATTAGGATAGTGTTGTTTGGGGACCGTGGAAATGCTGTCTATTTGCCTGATTTCAGTTCAAGAGGGTCGCTAATGTGAGTGACGGTGGTTGGATATTTGTAGATAGCAGCGGTGATTTGAGTCGACTCAATAACAATTACTATAGGGGTGATGGGGCCGAAACAAGAGAATTTTATGGCTGCCAGAAATTTGAATCTTACTTTCCGTCTGATGTCTCTCTTGATGGAGCTTGGTTTCTTGCAACACCCTCACTTTGTCGGTCGTATTGACTCACTCAAGAGGGTC
>LNEX01000018.1 GCA_001464165.1 bacterium Ga0077546 | reverse complement strand
GAGTCGCGTTGAACTTCTTCACTGTATGCAATTATTAGGCCAGCAGCAACTAACTTTTCAACAGTAGCGCGACTAACACCGGCGGCCTCTGCCAACCTAGATATAGTGCAAGAGCTAGAAGACGCTTGATCATCAACTTCTATTTTTCTGAGGGCTTCTAACACAGCTCTCTGTTTAACTGTCTTTGCTAGCGGAAACGCATCAGCTAGCTTATCGGGCGGCAGCGACTTTAGAAAAGTGGCAGTCTTAGCCGCGATGGAGCCTTCTTCTTCGACTTCAGTCAACAAGACTTCAGCTTTTACCAGATCGCGCAGTGCTCGCTGAAACTGCAGAAGACCGAGCTTAGGTCGCGCTTTGCGACCAACCTGCTCAAAACGCTGGCGCAATAAGTTTAAACTTAGTGCCCCTTTAGCGGAATCACGCAGTAGAGATAGAATCAAATTAGCGGCATCGTCTGCCCTTATCTCCTCGCCCTGAAAAGAAGACTGAGGGCCCAGCTTGACCACCCTCTTAAGTTTAGTAGTTAAACAAGCAGGTATAGCTGCTGCAATTACCTCTTGCAATGAAGAGCAATATTGCTTACCAATATAAGCAAGAAAATCTATATAGTCTTGGTCAAAAAGTGGCTCAGGCTCAAGGACTTCTTGAATTTCCTTGATGGCATAGTCAGCTTCAAAGTGAGCCAAAAGTTCAATGACATAACCAGGAACAAGCTGTCTTGGCCCAAAAGGAACAATCACCTGAGCGCCAATAAAAACGCTGCCAAGCAAGGCTTCTGGCACTTTGTAAGTAAATAATCTATCCTTCAAGCCCTGAATCTGTACGTCGAGGATGACACTAACAAAAAGTGCTTTCTCAGGCAATGTAAAAATATCAGACTGAACAGTCATGGCACCGGTCTCACAAGCATTCAGCATAGTGCATTGCCTGCATCAAAAAAAGTACAACTGCCAAAACATAGCCAAAGCAGCTCTTTAATATAGACAACAATTGGAACAGTCGGAAAGCTCTAACTTTAACTGAAATAATTCAAGCTATGCCCCAATTACATACTTCTTCCAATCATATTCGGCGGCTCCTGCGTGCTTCGAAATCTCAAAGACAACATGTGACATTGGCCGTCTTGGCGTAGTGTTGAGCGGCATACCGGCTTCTTTCGGTGTGCGATCGCCTTTTTTAACGTTACAACGCAAGCAAGCAGCAGCTACATTATCCCAGCTGTCTAAGCCACCCCGCGAACGCGGAATGATATGGTCAATAGTGAGATCATGCCGTTTGTCGCCACAATATTGGCATATGTAATTGTCACGGTGCAGAATGTTGCGGCGCGACAAGCTGATTTCTTTGTAGGGAATCTTGACGTATGAACGCAGACGTATGACCGTAGGCAAGGGCAAATCGGTATAGATTTCTTTGCCATTGTTCTCGATTTGTTCTGCTTTACCCTTCATCAACAAGACAACAGCACGGCGCCAGGTGCAGATATTGAGCGGTTCGTAGGATGCATTGAGCACTAATACTTTCGACACTTTACCCTCACTCGGCTACTTAAATTTTGCTAGCAGCAGGTTAGCAAAAGTTTACGTTGTATTATTATAACTAGTTATTAGTAAAGAGTCCACAAATAGGCATATATGGGCCTTTCTCCGGCCATGACAACGCCTCTCCTGTACCCCGCTGGCCGTGCCAAAGAGACTACAAAGCTAGACTGAGATTAGGTTTCAACACTCTGTGCCGGAGGAAATATGGTCTCAAGGCCAATTCTTAAGCGAACCGTTAAGGTTCTCTAGAGATTCGCCCCAGTGCATGTCTAAGGGTGATACCTTGTAGTTCTGATAGAGCGGGCGGTCCTACGGAAGGCCGTCGCCAATTTCGCTTGGTGTTTGCCACAGCAGAACCTCTATCAGGAATCTAGTTCCGCCATACCTTCTGGCCTACCCATTATCTAAGGAGCAATTACCCTTGCCAGTAGCATCGATGAGACAACTTTTGGAAGCAGGCGTTCACTTCGGCCACCAAACCCGCCGCTGGAATCCCAAGATGAGACCTTACATCTATGGTGAAAGAAACGGCATTTATATTATCGACCTTGAGCAAACCACTCGCGCTCTCGATAAAGCCTGTGAATACATCAGAAAATGTGCTTCCGAAAAGAAAAACATTATTTTCGTCGGCACCAAGAAACAAGCTTCTGAAATCGTTGAAGAAGAAGCAAAACGTTGCGGCGCCCACTACGTCAACCGTCGCTGGTTAGGCGGCATGCTCACCAACTTTGAAACAATCAGATTGCGTATCAACCGTCTGAAAGAATTGGAAGAAATGCGCGATAGCGGCGATCTATTCCGCCGCGGTAAGAAAGAACAATCCGTTCTTAACCGTGAACTACTGAAACTGGAAAAATCACTGGGTGGTATCAAAACCATGCGTGGTAAGCCAGATGTACTTTTCATCATCGACCAGAAACGCGAATTTATAGCCGTCAACGAAGCCAAGAAAATCGGCATCGCTACAGTAGGAATTATCGATACTAACTGCGATCCAGATGGCATCGACTACGTAATTCCTGGTAACGATGACTCCATTCGCTCAATCAAGTTAATTGTCGGCAAAATTGCTGATTCTATTCTTGACGGTAAACAAGGAGCAGGCGTTCAAGTTGAGCTTCCAGCAGAAAAAACTGATTGGAAAGAACATGGCGCTCCTGAAGTTGTTAGCGAGGCTGAGCCGCAAATGGCTGTTGTCGGCGCAGGCGAAGAGCCAGCACCAGCTGAAGCTTCTAGCGAAGGCTAATTTTCCAGAATTTTTTTATTGACGATTTCCACTTTCACATGAGGATAGGAGATGAGTACAGTGGTTGAAGTATCGGCGTCCATGGTCAAAGACTTGCGCGAGAAATCAGGCGCAGCGATGATGGACTGCAAGAAAGCTCTAGTAGAGGCTCTTGGCGATTTTGATAAGGCCTTCGAGCTTCTCAGACAAAAAGGTGCTGCATCAGCCAGCAAAAAAGCTAGCCGCGCAACTTCTGAAGGTCTTGTGGTTGGCCAAGTTAGTGCTGACGGCAAAGTAGCGTCGCTAGTTGAAATCAACTGCGAAACCGACTTCGTCGCCAGAAATGACCAGTTCGTTGCCCTTGGCAAAGAAATTGCTGCATTGGCCGGTAGCAAAAAGCCAGCTGATGTAGAAGCTTTGTTGACTTTACCTTTAGATGGCAAAACAGTAAAAGAAGCTGTCACCGAGACTATCGCTAAGATTGGCGAAAATATTTCAGTAAAGCGCCTCGCTGTCTTCGATTTGTCTAAGCCCCATGGCACTACCGGTCTTTACATCCACACATTGGGTGGCAAGATGGGTGCAATCGTCGAGATTGAAACCGATAAAGCAGTGGCTAACCAAGCCGACTTGCAAGCCGTCGCTCGCGAATTGGCTATGCATGTTGTTTCAGCTAAGCCTACATTCTTGACCCGCGACGACATATCAGCAGAAGTTATCGAAAACGAGCGCAGAATTGAATTAGGCAAAGCCGATCTGGCTGACAAGAAGCCTGAGATGAAAGAAAAAATCGTCACTGGCCGTGTTGACAAGCTCTTGGCTGAGCGTGTTCTCAGTGAACAACCTTTCGTCAAAGACCCCCAGCAGTCAGTTGCCAAATACCTGGCAGCCAAGGGCAAAGAAATGGGTGTTGAGGCTAAAGTTGTGCGCTATGCCTTATTCATCCTTGGTGACAATGGCGATGCTACCGAAGAGACTGAAGCTTCCGCTTAAACCAATGCCATGTAGATAGATAGACAGCCGTGATCGCGTTATGATCTGGCTGTCTTCTCTTTTGAAGACTATATGTCTTCTTAATAGAACGCTTTTGCAAAGGAATCACCAAATGTCCATTCACTATAAAAGGATTCTACTCAAGCTTAGCGGCGAGGCTCTTATGGGCACTCAAGGCTTTGGTATCGATCAAGCGGAAATTAACCGCATAGCCAACGAGATACAGATCGCATATAACCTCGGCGTACAAATTGCAGTGGTTGTTGGCGGCGGCAATATTTTCAGAGGAGTTCAAGGGGCTGGGTGGGGAATGGATAAAGCGGCCGCCGACCACGTTGGCATGCTGGCTACGATCATGAACTGCCTTATTCTTGGCGAGGTTCTCAACAAAAAAGGTATCGACATCCGCGTGCAAACAGCAATTGCCATGCCCACAGTGGCCGAGCCTTTCATTCGCTTACGGGCAATCCGTCACTTGCAAAAAAACCGCATAGTCATCCTTGGCGGCGGCACTGGCAATCCACACGTCACCACTGACACGGCAGCAGCCCTGCGCGCAGCTGAACTCAAAGCAGATGCTGTGCTTATGGCAAAAAATGGCGTAGATGGTGTATACGACGATGACCCAAGAACAAATCCTAAAGCAAAAAAATTAGATCACATATCGTTCGACGAGATGCTCAGACAGGGTCTTAAAGTTATGGACCCAGCGGCTGTGTCTCTCTGTCAGCAAAACAATATTCCAATACTAGTCTTCGATTTTGCTAAAGATGGCAGCATTGAACGCATCGTCAGGGGACAAGAAGTCGGAACAATTGTCGGTAACGCCGTAAGAGTGTAGGCAAGGCAGTAATTTAGATAGGACAGATTCATGAGCACAACCACAGAAGTCTTACAGAACGCAGAAGAGCGCATGAAAAAGGCGCTAGTAAGCTTGCACAAAGAGTTGCAAACAGTGAGAACTGGACGGGCCAATCCACAAATGTTGGACCGCATCGAAGCCGATTACTACGGCACCATGACTCCACTCAAAGGTCTAGCCAATATCTCAACCAGCGATGGTCGTTCGCTTACCATTCAGCCTTATGATAAGGGCAGCCTGAAGGCAATTGAACAGGCGATTCATAAATCTGACCTTGGCCTAACACCAAATTCTGACGGCAACGTCATCCGCATCGGCATTCCCCAAATGACTGAAGACCGCCGCAAAGAAATGAGCAAGATGGTGAAGAAAATCGGCGAAGAATCAAGAGTAGCAGTGCGCAACATCCGTCGCGACAGTGACCAAGATTTGAAGAAGATGAAAGGGGCACAGATTTCTGAAGACGAAATCAAAGGCAAAGAAGCTGACCTACAAAAGCTTACTGACAAATACGTCAAAGATATCGACAAGTACATCCACGACAAAGAAGCAGAGTTGATGGAAGTCTAAACCGGACTGTCAAAAGCAAGCTTAATTGGGATTGGATTTGGAGGAAGTAAAAATGTGTGGAATCGTTGGCTATCTTGGCCCTTTACATGCAGCACCGGTTTTGCTCAACGAGCTTAAATGCCTTGAATACAGAGGTTACGACTCTGCCGGAGTAGCCGTTATTGAGAACGGTCGCCTTTGCGTACTCAAAGCAGCTGGCAAACTCTCCAATTTAGAAGCCCTACTAGATAGCAAACGCCCTTCAGCTACTGTTGGCATAGGCCATACTCGCTGGGCCACCCATGGCATTCCTAACGACCAAAACGCTCACCCTCATACCGATTCGACCGGCACCATTGCCGTAGTTCACAATGGCATTATCGAAAACTATGAAGAGCTGCAGAACGAATTAAAGAGCCTCGGCTATCACTTCAACTCTGATACCGATACAGAAGTAGTGGCACATCTGGTATCACACGAATACGCCAAAGACAAAGATCTGCTAAAAGCAATAACTCGTTCTGTCAAAAGACTTGTCGGTATTTTCGCCCTCGGCGTAGTCAGCCAAGAGCACCCCGACCGCATCTATGCTATCAACCACCACTACTCCCTTTCGGTTGGTCTAGGAAATGACGAGAACTTCCTCGCTTCCGATTCTATGGCCGTGCGCCAATACACTAATCGAGTGATCAAACTTGAGCAAAGCGAAATTGCTGAAATCACAGCGGCAAAAGTAAGACTCTTTACGTTTGAGGGTGTTGAAGTCAAACGCAGCCCTATTGCCCTTGATACAAGCCCATATGTAATCGACAAATGTGGCTACAAACACTTCTTACTCAAAGAGATACACGAGCAACCACTGGTATTGCGTCAGACTTTATCAAAATATCTGCGCCATCCTAATCACCCTATTGACCTCAATATCGACCACCTAACCCCATCGGGTAGTGCTTCTGCGAACTATGGTGTGCACTTAACTGATGAAGAAATCAAAGGTCTTACTCGCATCAACATCTTTGCTTGCGGTACGGCCTACCATGCTTCAATGGTTGGCAAATTATTGATTGAAGAATTGGTAGGCATTCCAGTTGACGTTGATATAGCCTCAGAGATTCGTGGTCGCAAACTACTGTGCAACGAATCAACCCTAGCAATTGCCGTCAGTCAATCGGGCGAAACAGCCGATACCCTGGCGGCCCTTTCTGCTGCCAAGCAAAAAGGTGCTTACACCCTTGGTATCACCAACCGCGCCGATTCGCACTTAGCCCAACTAACGCAAAACCTCATCGTCACAGAATGTGGCATTGAAGTGTCTGTCGCCGCCACCAAAACTTACTTAGCTCAACTAGCCTGCTTCTACTTACTGGCCATCTACTTAGGCGAGCGCAGAGGCACACTAAGCCCAGAAAGAGCAAAAGACCTAAAAATCAAATTGAATTTAGTGCCAGCGATGATTGAACAAATTTTAGCTCGCGAAGACGACATTCGCGAAACTTCAGTCAAATACGCAGAAGCTCACGACGTGGTCTTCATTGGTCGTGGTCTAAACTATCCAACAGCCTTAGAAGGCGCACTGAAACTAAAAGAGTTGAGTTACATCCATGCTTCTGGCTATGCCGCTGGTGAACTTAAACACGGACCAATCGCTGTTTTAGATCAAAACGTGCCTGTGATAACAGTATTGGTACCCGGTCTAGTCTACGAGAAGACTTTGTCTAATGCTCAAGAAGCACGAGCCCGCAAAGCAAAAATGATTGCTGTAGCAGTAGATGGCGATGAGCAAGCCCAAAAAACTTTTGACTCCGTTTTAACTGTCCCGCCAGTAGATGAGCTCTTTTCACCTATGACCACTGTGGTGCCGCTGCAATTGCTCTCTTACTTTATTTCTGACTACCTCGGCAAAGACGTAGACCAGCCGCGCAACCTGGCTAAATCTGTCACTGTCGAGTAAAGCTCTAGAGTAAAGAGATAGAGTGCAAGCAATCAGAGTAATCATAATCGGCGGCGGATTCAGCGGCGCCATGACGGCATATCATCTTCTCAAGCAAAACCAAGTTGCTTGCGATATTACAATTGTCGAACCTTCTATTCAAAGTGGGAAACTTGGTCTAGGGCTAGCATACAGTACAACCTGCGACGAGCATTTGCTGAACGTTAGTGCCGCTGGCATGAGCGCTCTGGCCGAAGAACCCGATCATTTTCTCAACTATGCCCGGACTAAAGACCCAACGATTAGGGCTGAGGATTTTCTTCCTCGCAAGTTCTTTGGTGGTTATGTACAAGAACTTTTAAACACAGCCATAGCCGAGGCAAAAGCAGATTTTCACACTTTCACGGCAGTACAACAGAAGGCCATAGACATAGATGAAGATACAGATGAAGACATAGATAAGATCAGGCCTCTCAAAGTCTTATTGAACAACGATCAAACTCTTGAGGCTGACATAGTTGTATTGGCACTGGGCAATCTAGCTGGTGGGCAGCCAGCCTGGCTCGACAAGCTACCAATGACCAGTGCTCACTATATTCACAACCCCTGGAACACCGAAGCAATCGAAGTCATTGATAGCACTGATTCAGTCTTATTAGTTGGTACTGGACTAACTGCAGTCGACAAGATAATCGAATTGAAAGCCCTCGGTCATGTCGGCAGTATCACTGCAGTCACTGCATCCACCACAGTTTATATGGGACGACAACGCCGAATTCAAACTCTCGGCTCTCTCTGCCCTTAAACTAGTCAGGCGCCAATCGGCTCAGGCAGTTAACTGGCAAGCGGGAGTAGATAGTTTCAGATCAATTACGCAAAAATGGTGGGGAAATCTAGCCTTGAGGCAAAAGCGCAACTTCATGCGCCATCTGCAAACTTATTGGGATATTCATCGCCACCGCATGGCACCTTCTATTGCCGCAAAAATTGAGTCTTATCAAAAGAGCGGACAGCTGCGCGTTCTATCTGGTGGCATCAAGCAGATGCACGAGAAACTAGACCCAGCTGCAAATACAGAGGCGAAGACAGAGCGAGAATCGCAGGCCGACAGAATCGAGCAGAAAAATGCCAAAGTGAAAGTCGCAGTGACAATCCAAGAGCGTTATTCGAAGGCTCAAACAATTCTGGTTGATAGAGTAATCAATTGCACCGGTCCACAGCTAAAACTCAAGGCCATAGACAGCCAGCTCATGGCCAATCTTCACAAGCGTGGACTAATTGCACCAGATGCAACTGGTGCTGGCATTAACTGCCTGTCTTCTGGAAAGATCTTTGATAGCAACGGCAAGACTAACAATCGACTCTTTGCCATTGGGCCACTACTCAAAGCTGTGCTACTTGAAAGTGTGGCTGTGCCTGAATTAAAAGGGCAAGCTCAAGCACTGGCAAAATTGATTTGCACCCAACAGCCGCACAATATTTAGCCCATCTATATGTGCCTATTCGCGATGTTCGTAAGCAGAGAGATTTTCTCGGGAGCATCTCTTTGCTTACGAAGAAAGCGTTAGACAGTAGGCGTTAACGCATCCGCCCCAAAGCAACGGCCTTATTCAGTTGCCTGCGGCCTGTGCATAACTGCATACACAATTGAATATACAAACGAATATGCTCAGGACTACGCTGTGGTTCACGCGCTTGGCTACCAGATTAGATATCGATCGCGGGCATCAAGGCCGTAGTTCAAATTGTCAGCAGATATGCAAAGTATTTTCAGCGGGGGACTTCCAATAGAATTCTGCTCGGATATACTAATTACATAAGCGGTGAGCACCCACCAATAAATAAGTTGGGTACTTTGAGCCGAGGGGTTAAGTGGAAACGTCAGGTCTGCGCAGACCGGAAACTGTAGCGATAACCCGCTAGCTGTGAATACTGACTTGAAGCAGCAAGAAATATCGAGCCTACGCAATAGGCAGTCAGACGATAGTGAAAAAGCCACCGCAGATTTATCTGGGTGGCTTTTTCATATTATGCCGCTAACTCAAAATGATTAATGCGCCCGCCATAGTTTCACCATATTCAAAAATCAGAATGAAATTACTAGATTAGATGCCGACAGCTCCTTATCGTTCCTATCCAAAGCAATTCGTTCTTAGCAGTCCGTTCTCTCCTGAGGTAAGGTTCATGGCGCAACAATTGCAAGATGCATGGCAACCATTCATTGCGGCTGGCGAAATCGCTCTCCATGAACAACGGCTCGAAGATGCAGCGCATAATTTTCAGATGGCTCTGCTTGACGCTGAGATTTGCAAACAATCAGACCAGAGTATTGCCACTACTCTAGACATTCTCGCGGATACCTACTGCCGCTTGAACCGACTTGAGGAGGCAGAAGAAGTCAGCATGCGCAGCTTAAGAATCAAACAAAGGGCTGGAACATTCTCCAATTTCGATATTCTTAAGGCAATGTTCAAGCTATCAAAACTCTATTTCTACCAGTCAAAGCTTGGAGCCGCCGCATACACAACCAAAAGTCTTTTAGAGTTAAGCGAGCAAACCTTCGGTCCTAGCCATCCACTAGTTGCTTTGGTGGCTGGTCAACTAGCCGACCTATATTACGAACTCGGTTCTTCTAGAGAGGCGGAAGAGTTTTATCAACGGTCTCGCGCCGCACAGAAGAATGAGTTTAGCAATGGCTCCACTCTAGTGAGTATGTCACAGTCTGCTACAGTGCCAGTATGTGCGTAACGGCACTGATAGAGAGAGCCAGTACAGACTAAGCAAAGATGGCCCACAACCATCAGTTGGCCGGCAGCGAACCAAACCGAGCCACTCAGCTTGGTGCTAATATCTATGCGGAAGACTACTTCTTGCTAGCAAGAATCAACAGGAAGCGAAAACCTGGCCCTAAAGATATCTCAGAAAGTCCTGATTTTGGTAACGGTGCCAGTACTCTTTGAAATTGGCCTAGTTACCTATGTCACTAATCTCTTCAATCAGATTGAAACATCAAGGCTCAAGGCAATTCATGCTAGGGAACTTACCGGGCGCCTAAATTCAATTATCAATTCTCATGTACAGAGGGTTTCACTCCTCATTCTTCGTAAGATGAAA
The DNA here is from genome assembly GCA_001464165.1 of bacterium Ga0077546. Next base: position 1,158 of record LNEX01000018.1, on the reverse strand, counting down.
GAGCAACCTAGCGAAAGTGAAGCCGAGTTGGCACTAAAGAAAAAAATCAGAAGCGAGATTGCCGAACTAAGCATAGTAACCACATCAACCACTGAACAAACCAAGTGGAAACAGATAACCAAACTATTTGCAGAGATCGATACAGCACTTGACGAAGCCTCGATTGCCTATATAAAGGGCAATGAGTTAGAAGCAGCAGTGCGCTGGAGTCGGGCCCAAAGTAAACTCAACCAATTTATCACTATCTCAAATCAACTCACTTTAGATCAACAGAAAGACCAGGCAAAAAGCGAGCTTGATTATGAAACCTACGATCGCCGACTCAGACTGGCGCTCAAACTCTCACTTCTTCTCAGCGGAGCGATAGCCTTTGGACTGGCAATCTTCTTTAACCATAGCACCACAAGAAGATTAGACAAGTTGATGCAAAATACCAAACTTCTTTCTGTCGGAAGAGCGCCAGGGCTCCCAATTGGCGGTGATGATGAGCTAGCCAGAATCGATAGCATTCATCATCAAATGCATGAAATATTGATGCAATTAAGGCAAAAAGAGAGAGCAATTCTAGACAACGCCGCAGAGGCTATATGCTCAGTAGACGGCGATCTCAAACTGATTGAATTTAATAACGCAGCTACAAGACTTTGGCATAAAAGTGCAGATAACCTATCTCACGCTCGCCTCGTAGAGCTGATCAGCGATAGTGACAGAGAAAAAGTTGTGGCAAAGCTGGAAGAAGCCGAAACCAGTGCGACTGAAGTCAGATTTGAGGCAAAAATTCGCAGTGGCGAAGGTAATTCTACAACTTGGCTGGACACCGCTTGGGCCGTTACTTGGTCTCAGTCCAATGCCTCGCTGTACTGCGTTGTAAGCGATATTTCTGCTAGAAAAAAACTTGAACAATTGAAACGAGACTTCGTTGCCATGCTCAGCCACGATCTGCGTACACCACTAAGCTCCGTGCAGGCTTCTCTAGAGATCGTCTCTTCAGAACACTTTCAACTGCCAGACAACGCCTTGAAATATATAAATCGAGCAGAAAGAGCCCTGCAGTTATCACTGGCTTTAATCAACCAACTTCTAGAAATAGAGAAAATGGAATCTGGTGTAATTTCGCTCAATCTGGACGCATTGAGTACTAAAGAATTATTCAACAAA
>LNEX01000017.1 GCA_001464165.1 bacterium Ga0077546 | reverse complement strand
GGCCAGGTTTATTGTGTTCTTGCAGCTTGTCGCGCTTGGCGGATTCCAGCCCCTCACGACCTTCTTTCAGATAGTCTCTATTGCGATCATCCAGCGGTATCGACTTCAAGATTTCGGCGGCCAGTGCTCCCTCAAACATGACTATTTTCACAAACGGATTTCCCATAAGCCGGGATAGTTCGGGTTCTATAACCCTCCCCCCTTCCAGAGATTTATCCTTCATGTTGTTGGTACTGCGCTCAAATTTTTTGTGTTCCAGTGCCATTTGCTTTTCAATGACGCCCGACCATCTGGCACGGTCTGCATTCTCAACCCAACCTCTCAATCGCTGGTAGTCCTCGATTGGTAAACGCTCGGCGTCCTTGTCCCGCAAACGATTAGCGAGGCCGGCCAACTTCTCATAGGAGCTGCCTTTGCTATATCTCTTGCCGTCGTACTCAAAGTAGTCCTTTTGTTTCTCGGGCGTTTCGGGCTTCTCTTGCTCGCCGCCTTTCTCGTCCTTTTGGTCTAGTTTGCGCTCGGCTTCTCGTTCTTTCTCTTTGATCCAGGCGACAAGTTTTTTGTATTCCGGCTTGTCTATTCGTTCGTCATGGTTGTCCCAGAGGTATTGATTTAACTCCCGCAGCTCTGCAAGCGTGTTTTGCTTGCTCCAGTCTTTACCGGCAGCTTCAATAGTGTCCTGAAAATAAGGCTTGTCCGGCTGGTTATCCGGCGTTTTATCTTTGCCCGCCTCTACACGCTCTTTTTCTTCCTGCTTCTCTTTCCACTTGGCATAAGGCTCTAGCTGTTCTCGGATAATTTTTTTGTGCATCCAGGGCAGCTCTAAACCGTCCCGAATGCGCTCCTGGCGTTCGGTTTCACGGTCTCGCTTTCTCGCCTCTATTCGCTCGCGTTCTTTTCTCTCGCGCTCAACCCGCGCCCGTTCAAACTCTAGCGGGTGCTGCCGCTCTAAAAAACGGTCGCCATAGTCCTTGAGTTTGTCGTAGTCTTTCTTGTCAATTCGTACATCCTTGCCGTTTTTGTCCTTACCCAGAATTACAACGTGGATGTGATGGTGTTCTGTATTGCCGTGCTCAACTGCCATCCAGACAAAGTCCTGCCCCTTTTCCTCGGCGATTTTCTGCATCACCTCGCGGGTGAAAGCCTTCTTGTCTGCGGGGTTTATCTCAGGGGCAAGTGTCAATTTGTGGACGACAACTTTGCTATCCCTCATCTCCCGCACTGCTTTTCGCAGACGTAGCGCGCTCAGTTCATCGTCACCTTCGCCGAAGAACTCGCGCCCGCCGTCGCCCCGGTCTTCTCCTGGGCGGTGTTGGATGTACTTCAAGTGAGCCAACGCCCTTCCCACAGCGGCAGCCTTGGACGGCTTTCCACCTTTGCGGCTCTGCCTGTCCCTGGATGAAATATAGCTGTGCTTGATTACTATCACTTGGTCAGGACCTTCTTCATGGACTCAGCTAGTTCGGCTTCGTCACGCTCGACGTGTTTGCGCTGGTTCTGTTTTGCCTTGGAGCTGGCAGCTTCAAAGACTGCCACGGCGCTGGGATCATCAGGCAGGACCATATACGAAAACTCGTATAGGGTTCCGATCTGAGCCCCTTGCCTGGCCAGCATCCGACAAATACGCTCGACGCCGCTATTTATCGCCTTGACTATCTGGTCGGTGGCATAACGAATAGCCTGAGCCACCTCAGAATCCCTGGATTGGTTTTTAATCTGCTCATAGTTGTCCATGTACCAACGGATAGCTTCACGGGCAACCTCGGTCTTTGTACGCCCCTGTAAGCGCGATAATTCGGCCAGTCTCACCCGGTCCTTTTCATTCAGCCCCACGCTGGTCTCTTGGTACTGTTTTTTGGTTGCCATGTCATCACCAAGCCGTTAACCTATACAATATAAACAATAGCAAATTCGACCAAGGTCCGATACCGGATTTCCCCTAGCCAACCAAGGCGCAAAGCGCTCGCATGGTGGGCTTTTTAGTGGGGTAACCGTCCCCACTGTATCTTGCCTTACCGAACGGTAAAGCCACCCTCCCTCCGGTCGGACCGTCCGCTAAGGCTCCGCTTCGCTCCGAGAGCAGCCAAAAGGTTGCGCGTCAGTGCCTCTTCCGCGCGCTGCATCCGCAGCAAAAAACTACAGCAAAAATGTGACAGGGTTGATCCGGGACCGGAGGGCAAAAAGGTAGCGCTGATCGCGCATGTCTGAAATTTGCCGCGAAACGGCTCTAAAACCTGCCGCAGGGTGGGGCAATCTGGGTTAACGGCGGCGACACTGGAGATGACGGGAATCGAACCCGCATCCGAGATGTCTGAGGTCTCGGAGCCAACCATGGCGCATCCCCAGCGACAACCTCAAAAATCGCAAGCAGCCACCAAGTTAGCTTGCGATACGATCCACCTCGGGGATGCGCCGCCACGGCTCCGTCAACCAGGCAGGTAAGCGGGTTCGGTTCCCCGAGATCCACAATTCCGCCGTTAATCCCCTACCGCAAAACGGGTGGGGGCGGCACGGGGTCCACCTTCAAGCAGGTATAATGGAAATGTCTGAGGTCTCGGAGCCTTATTTGCAGAGCCGTTCCATCGAGTGGGGCGGCTTTGCTTTTTGCGGCGTCACCAAACAGCCAGGTAGTCCGAACGATTGATGTGTAACACCTCAGGCATTCCGCATAATCGAATTGCTAACCCAATGAGGATTTTTATGCAATTTGACAAATACACCATTCTTTGTTGGGCAGCCGAAAAGGAACGCGAGCAGGGAAACACAGAAAAAGCGGCCGAGCTGCTCAAGAGGGCGCTTGCCTCAAAAGGGATGAATGTGGAGCATTTACGCGACAAACACCTCGCTTCCGATCCCGATAAAGTCGATGACATCTAATTGACGCTAGCCCTAACAAGGCCTCGAAGCCTGTGCATCGAGCGCCTTTGCCATTTGGAGCGTCACTCCCAGCGGGTCGGCGGCGGTCCAGGTCCCCTCTTATCGTCCCTGGGAAGTGGTCCCGGCTTTGGCAATTTGAGCGCCCCGCCTCCAAGCTTGACGATGCCACCGAGGGCGGAAAGAACAACACGGACGGCCATGGCGATGAGGTTGTTTGCAATACCCATAGCTGGCCTTAAAACATTGGAAGCACGACCGCCGGCCATGAGGCTGAAGGCGACTAGAACGACAATGAGTAAACCTAGTGACGAGAGAATTTCCATCAGTAGTACCTGCGCCTGCCAGGTTTGCGAGGTTTTTTAGGCTTCTTCAAAAGGGCTCTAACTCCGTCCTCGCACAAATACCAAACCGCATAGAAAAACCTGGTAGTCATTCGCACGAAGGACAGAAGACGCCAGTTGCTTTTCGCCAGCATGCCAAAGAAGCCGACAATTCCGAATATGCAAAATAGCCGCCAGATATCGTCATCATCCATGGGTAAGTCTGCCGCAGAGTTTCATTTATTCATTGTGCAGCTTTTCAAGCGCAATGGCTATATCGAGCAAAAACGCCCCAGGCCCGACGGCCCGGGGCGACGCTTCTAAACGCTGTAAATGTTCTGGTCGCCTAGCTCTTTGAGCATCCCGAGCCCTTTGCGCATCATCTCGCAGCCTGCGCAGTTGCTCTCGGATGAGTCGCAAGTGTGGAATTCATCGCGGCGGGATTTTGCAATGTAGCTCTCGGCGAGCTGTCTTTTCTGTTCGTCAGTCATGTTCATTACCTCGCTAATCCGGCGCCTTCACCGGCTTCCCATGGAATACCGCCAAAAGTTTTGCTGTCAGGACTGGCGCAGCCACCCGCCAGGGCTTGGTCTTGATGGCAAAAGTTTTGGTGGTACCTTCAAGAAAGCCGGGGAGGTGCTTCGACAATCTAGTGCAGTCTGGCAACGCCGGACGAAGCGGTGTAGGCGATGTCTGATCAGGGCGGCGGGCGGGTAGCTGTAGCGGCGTGACATCATAAATCGTTCGGCGCGACATCATCCGCTGTTTCTGGCTCGAATTAACCGCCACTAGAAGTGGTGCCGAACTCAAATTGATTGACACCGAACCCAAATTAAATGACACCAGCGCAAATTAAGTGACACTAGCGCAATTTAACTGACACCAGCGCTGGTGACCACGACAGAGTAAGGAAAACGAAGGATTATCTTACTGGCAACCCGGCCACTTTTAATTGCTCTCCCAACTCCTGCTCTCGCATCGGGTCCAACTGACCGGCAAAAAGCTGTTTGACCTCGGCTTGCTTGATGTTTAAGAAGTCAGAAAGTGAGCGGACATCGTAGCCGTGTCTGGTTATCGATGCTACCCAAGCGGAGTGGTCATTTGTGAGAATCGATTCGACCAGGGCGGCACTAATTGGTCGCTCAGCTGTTGCATGCCCGGCCTCCAAAACTTTTGCCAGGTGCTCGTGAATCTGCAGCGCCGTTGTGGAGCGTTCTGCAATGAGTTCTATGGCTTCCGGCTGCAATATATCCTCAGGGCTTGTTTTCTCGTCACTGCATCGGTCGAGCAGCCACTCTATGAACTCTCTGCGGCTGTCGGCAACACCGTCGAATGGAAATATCTTTGTGCGGTGACCAATTTCTGCCATGGTTGGGCGCTCGAGATCGTTTTTGAGCTTGGGATGACCGATCATAACGACAGTGAGAATGCTACCGCTCTGCCTGACGACTTCGACCAGGCGCTTGAGGCCTTTCAGGGTTTTGTTGTGAAGGTCGTGGGCTTCGTCGATGAACAGTGCGACTGGCTTTTTGCTTTGTTTTATCAGCTCTTGCAGTCCTCGCTCACGGCGTTCGCCCTGGCTCGGAATCAGCACATCTTTCTTTGTAGACAGGTCAAAGAACAAGGCATTGATGAGGCTTGCCAGGCTTACTCTTTCCTTTTCCACAAAGAGAGATCTACTAAGAATTATCCTTCCTTCTCGGGCCAGCGTGTCTTGCAAACGCCAGAGAGAAACAGTTTTGCCGCTCCCGCTTAAGCCTGACACCGCAACGAGACCGCCAGCATGAATAGCCGTTTTTAGGTCTCTCAGAAGAGCCGTGACGCTTTCTGTTTCAAAGAAGCCCGCTTGCGCAAAGTCTTTTGTAATCCCGTAGTAATCCATGGCGTCACTGCGCACCGCTATCTCCTTTTTTGACGTTTACGAGCAAAGTGGGTTTTCACCGATGACATGACTTCCTGCTTGTTCAGAGTCTTTTCCAAGACACCGGCAATGTAGGAGTAGTCATCTTCAGGCAAGCTACCCAAAGGCTTGCCAAAGTAATGAGCGATAGCCAGCTTGGCTAAAATGGCGTTGGGGAAGTTGGCAGCTTCGCCTTGATTGCCTGATGGGAAAGGCACTGTTTGCTTGGGCGACGGTGGGTGCTCGACAGCCTTAGCCAGTTCTGGTTCGCCAGTCACAGCCGCACGTGGCAAACCAAGTTGATTCGCCAATTCTTCTATCCGATCAGCTCTTTCCTCGGATTTGGTTTTTTTGAATTTACGATATTTATGGAGCGGAATTGGTCCACTTACTTGGCTATAGGGACCATATTTCTTGCCCTCGTGCTCCACAAAAAGCTCGTTGTCAAAAAGTCCCCACCAGAGGATTACAGTTTGTCCAGCCAGGTCCGGTGCCACCTCGTATTCACTACCATCAACCTTGACCCGAGCGTTGCTGTCAACCGTTTTTCTCTCTGGTTCGCGAGCGAAGCTGCAATAGGTATCCCAGCTGCACATTTCGCGCAGTCCCCCTGCCGGCAAATTGGTCAACCAATCTTCGGCTCGCGAATGGTCTTCACTACGGTGCCCACGTTGGTTGTAAGTGACCAAATACTGTTGCAGCCAAAGGTTGGCCTCGGCCTCATTTTCTGGCTTGTGAAAGTGGTATAGCGTTTCGTGCGCTTCTTTTACTGTCCGGAAAGGCCTTTCTACTTTGCCTTTCGAGCGAGCCGTTTTTCGGCGGCCGTCTTTTCCATCCGGCTCATGAGTCTGGATGCGAACGTTAAGTCCTTCCATGACACGCTTAAAGACATTACTTTTGGCTACTGGACCATTGTCCATGTAGATCATCTCAGGTATTCCATGGAGTACAAGACCCTCCAGAGTTTTTGATGCCATGGCGTTATATAGGAATCTGAGCGCTGACTCGGCGTCCTCACCATAAACGCATCTGTACTCAGTGTAGGCGGCTCCACTGCGATCGTCGACAATGCTGAACAGCATAAGAGTTGGCGTGCGGCCGTCTTCTACCCAGAGGGGCTTCTCGACATGCTTCAGGTCCGACGGGCTCATATCGAACTGCCAGCAGGCATTTGAAAATTCGGCTTGAAAGCGAACCGATGGCGGTTGGCAGGTCAGAGTCGTTTCGTCATAGCCAAATATTTTCAGATACCTATTAACAAGGCTGCGACTAAGCAGCCCAGGCTCAACCTTTACGAGCCCCTGCGGCGTTTCAATTCCGTACTTTTCAAGGATTTCGAGAGCACGAACAGTTGAGATATGACGCCCGTTTTTGTTTCTTGTTCGCACTTTAAGGGCGGCAATAATCTCACAGTAGCGGTTCAACTCCACCCGCGAAAGCTTTCTTGGCTTGCCCTGATCGGCTCTACGAACACCTTTGGGTTTGTAACCTTGTCTCAGTGCTCTATAAACAGTCTCAACTGAAACTCCGTAGAGAGAAGCAGTCTGTTCAATCAACTGTTTTCTCTCAGTGTTTCTCGGGCTGAGTTGAGCCAGCCTGACTTTTAACGAGGCTAGCGTCTCAAACGGCAACGATTTTTTCGTCATTCCCCGTTCGATTCTAAGTAGTTGTAAAAGGTCGGTTTTGAGATCTTGAAAAGTTCGCACATCTCTTCAATAGTGTGTTCGCGCGCTTTATACAGCTTTCGTAGAAGCTGCTGCTGTTTGTTATCCAGCGCCTTTGGTCTGCCGCCTTTCCTACCCCTGGCGCGAGCAGCTTGCAGTCCGGCTTGAGTTCGCTCGCGGATTAGGGTGCGCTCAAATTCAGACAGAGCTCCAAATATGTGAAAAATCAAACGGCCACCACTGGAGGTGGTATCAATTTTCTCCTGGAGGCTAGTGAAGCCAACCCCTCTGCGCTCCAGCGAATTGACCAGTTCAATCAAATCTTTCAAAGATCGGCCCAGTCTGTCCAAGCGCCAAACCGTGAGAACGTCACCTTCTCTGGCCACTTCTATTGCCATTTCAAGACCTGGACGGGAGGCTTTGGCACCACTCATACGGTCCTCATAGATCTTCTTGCAACCGGCGGCTGCAAGAGCATCATTCTGCAAATCCAAGTTCTGGTCGTCGCTCGAAACGCGCGCGTAACCGATTTGCATTTGAATCTTTCTAGTAAGGAAACTCGTAAAGGAAAAGTATATCCTAAATCTGAAACTTTAAACGACTTTCTTTACTTGAAAACCGCCCACTGTATCGGCAAACCTGTCGTTTTCAGAAGACGGCTGCACTGAACGTCAGAAGCCGACTGCACTATAGCAGCGGAGGGGTTGGATCCATCAGGCAACGACGGGCTGCTGCCGGCCAATAGCCGACAATGACGACACTGGAAATCCCCGCCTGTGAGCGTCGGCTCAGGGCG
>LNEX01000016.1 GCA_001464165.1 bacterium Ga0077546 | reverse complement strand
CAAGTAAAACAGCATGAATGAGCCGGTTTTGGTTTCAATGGCCAGAAGTTGGCGTGCACTTCTCCCCAGGGATATTCGAATTTAATGTGACTAGATTCACTGGTGGCCTTCCTATTGGGGGCGCTCCCAATCCAGTTCTGCAGCATGTCATTTGTTATGATGGCTGACTCTTGCTGTAGGTCTAAGGTTAGCGTGGTCGATTGATCAGCCGTGTGCGGTATGTGAAGAGTAACTGATCTATAAATACCACCGCAGCTTTCAATTGTTTTCTTTACTGTACCAGGAAGAGCTGGGTCCTTTATGTCAAATTTTTCTCCGAATATCTGTTCTATTTCAGTATGTCTTGGGCATGTGCCCTTACTTACTAGAACAGAAATTTGACTCTGGATTTTGGCTAAGTTGCGATTGTTGAATTCTGGAGATGGCTCCCCTTTGCCAGTGAGCTCGACTAGTAGTGTCGAACACTCATCGGTCTTAGTACCATTGGCTAAGGCAAAATTGTAGGCCGTTTGACAGCAAGTAACAGCTTCTTGTTTTTTGCCTGTCCGAGCCAATGCCAGTGCTTTTGGCAAAAAATAGTTTTTGTTGTAAGCACCGCAAAGTTTTTTGCTACATTCTGCGATAACTTTGTTGTAGTAAATCTCTGACTCCGCTCGGTCACCTTTGTTTGCGAGTGCAAGGCAGATATCAATGTATAAATTGCTTGGGTCGCAAATCAGATAAACTTCATTATTCGCAGCTGGCCCATCAATTAGTGACAGTGCTTCTTTGTATTTTTCTTCCTTGTACAGCTTTTTTGTGTAACGATAAAGTTGCCAGTCATAATTGTCTTTTATTTCGCGCGCCCGAGAGGCAGACCCTTGTATGTGTACGGAGTTTTCAGCCAGGCGTGGATCGTCGAGCCCGCTCGGAAGATACAGCGGCGTTGCATCTGGGAACTCTTCCACAAAGCCGCCCGCCATTTGATAAGCGCTTTTCTCATCGTCGGCCTTGGCTGTCACTGGTGCAGAAGCAATCTGACCTAGACCAAGCATCGCTAGAATGACTAGTGTATTCCTGATTCTCAATGCCAAATCCCAGAATCTTCGTCTTCCGGTGCCCTTCCAGGGTCCAAAGCGTCTCTTCTTTTTTGAATTTCTCGTAACTTCACTTTGTCTGGGTCTTTGTTATCTTGAATGTACTTTTCCTTCAGGATTGCTTCGCGCTCTGCCAATCGCTTAACCGTGATTTCATCCTGCTCTTCTGCAATTCGATCAATTAGTGGCCCAGGTAGTGGTGAGAGCGTGACCGCACTTTCTCTTTTCGCTTTAAATGGTAGCTTGATCTTTTGCAAACTCAAAAACTCTTTGACGGCCTCCGTGTTCCCTTCTATTTCAATGATTGGTGCGTCGTCGAAGCCAACAATTTGAAGATGCCCCTTGAAGTCTTGGTCGAGTTCGCCGTAAGCGAGGTATGGAATTTTGGCTTGTTCTGTTGCTGTGAAAAAATCTTGCCTTCTTTTGCGATATATTTGATGCATTGTTTCGATAATTTCGTTGATGGATGCAGAGCGTAGATATGCCACCACTTCTGGCTTGTTTTCAAGCTCATTCCACTTAATGAGCCGGTCGCGCAAGGCTGCCAGATAACGTAATCGCTCCGTTGAGTGTTCTATGGTGGACCATGAACCAACCTGCCAGTATAGGTCTTCAAAGGCCTGCTTACGCTCGCCGTTTGCATATGCCAAGTCAATCTTGGTCAGCTGCTCGTTAAGTCGTTTTTTTTGGTGAAATGCTGGATCGTTAAGTCCATCGCTTTCCGAACTCTTGGACCAGCGGAAGGTAATTCGAAACTGGTTTTCATAGTATGAGGGGAAGAATGAAAACTCTACTTCTCCCCACGGGTACTCATAGATCGTTCCATAACCTTCGCTAATTGCTTCTTTGGCGCCGAACCACTGCTGAACCATGCCTTTAGTAATGTTTGTCGAGCTCTGATAAGGGATTAGACATAGCTGACTAGGGCCATTGATTGTATGCGGCAGCTTTAGGCCGATGTATTCATAGGTCGAGTCATTGCTTGGTTTAGCAATCCTAAATGCAGAAGGTTCGCTAGGAGTTGAGGTTTCAAAAACAGCGTTCAAAGATTTTTCTAGTTCTTTTCGCGTTGGGCAGCTGTCGTACTTGAGTATCTCTGCAATGTCATTTTGAATTTGTAGAGTATTGTCTTTTAGTTCACTGGCTGATTTGTCTGAATGTGTAAGACTCGAACGCCTTGCTAAATAGTCATACTTTGTGCGGGCCGGACCGTAAGCGTCTAGAAAGAAAGAAGGGCCGCTAATTGCCTCCCGCACCGAAGCAATTTGACTGAGTCCGAAAAGCATGAGAGTAACTAGCAACTTAGCTCGCTTCACTTTTTGTCCTCAAGCAAGTCTTCAACCGTTTTGCGCAATATAGCTCTGCTTGGATCTAAGGCGTCTCTTTGAGCATCGATGGCTTTTTGCTCGGGACTGTTGCGATTTGGGTTGTATTTTAGGTAGATTGCTTTGGCCTGTTCTTTACTCTCTTCAAAACGCTGTTTTATTTTCGCAGCTTGATCGGTGGCTATTTGGTCTATTAATGGACCGTTCAAAGGTGAGATTGTGGCAGCATTGGCGGCTGTTGCTTTAAATGGCAATTCGATTTTATTTGAATTGAAGAAACTTCTTGTAGAAGCTGAGTCTTCACTGATTATGGCGACAAAAAAACCATCGCGGCCTTGGACAAAACATCGTCCAGACAAC
>LNEX01000015.1 GCA_001464165.1 bacterium Ga0077546 | reverse complement strand
CCATAATACAACTCCTACTTCACTTTGACTTTTCCAGGGAGACCGTATCGATTTACAACAACAATAATGCCAAAGTCGTGACCATTCCATGTCCAAATGCTTGAAGGATTTTAGTCATTACTATCGCCTGGTGTCATTGTTAGAAACTGCGGTACTTTTCTTGTGGTGCGAACGTAGTAGTTGTCTTTAGTATTTGTGTTGCACATGAGTTGACTTGAGCCGCCGCCGTCAAGCATGAGCGTGGGCTTTGCACCAAAACGTTGTAGTGTCTTTTCGGCATGAGTCTGGGTGGATGCCGCCGAAACAAAGATCAGTATTTTGGTATAGTCACCGTCTTCGTTTTCATCGGCAAGTCCAATGAACGTTCGACCGACCTTCTCATTTTTTTTTCCGTCCATGTTTACTCTAGGGCTGAGGCTAACAATGGCAGAACTTTCACTGATGTTCTTAAAGCTAGCGATATTCTTGTTGTCGAAGGGTAATATTCTGGCGTAGTCTTCATTAAAGGCTAGTGTTAGTCTTTGACCACGATGTCTGCCTATCGGTGCGAACCCTTCGCTGATTATCTTGTTGTTGTCCTTAATAGCGAAAGCAATTGGTGCCTTGTCATTATTGAGGGTAGAGAAAAATGCACCATTGCTGACGCAGGCAACTCTTGGGTTAGATTTTCTCGCTCCATCAAGAGCCTGTTCTGCAGTAAGTCGACGCAATTCTGGATTAGGCCCGCCATAGGCTGAGTTTTTTTTATCGCCGCTCTTTGCGCCGTTGAATAGACCTAGCTTGGCTCCTTCAGCCATGTCTATTGAGATTAGGTAGTCTCTTTCTTTGCGATAGATAGATAAACCAGGAGCTGATTCTTCTAACTTGAAACCTGGTGCTACTTTCTCTGTGGCTCTTGCACTTTCAATGTTTCTCTCGCCCATGCGTGTTCGCTAACTCCGAAAACTTTGTGCGCTTATTTAGCTGGCTGACCAAATATTTCTGACATTGCATTTATGCCTGAACTTTTATGACGGTTCCATAGCTAAGCTAGCGGTTTTAGTTTAAGTGTTCGCTGTTGCTTTAAGGGAGATTAGTCGACCGGTCTATTTCAAGCTGCGAAAAAATAAAAAGTAGAGAGGTCTAGAGGAGCTGGTTTCAGCAGCTCCTTTGTTCTTACGGGGTGAACTGAAACATTCAGCGGTTTTGAAAAAGACGTCCAAAAAGCTTGGAGGATTGCGTCAGGAAGCCAGTTTCTTTCGCCATTGATTGAGGGAGGGCCAAGCCCTTTACCAGGAATTGGCCCCGTTCTGCTAGACCCTAATAGGGTTCAGCGCTTCCCGCGACCGGAGTTGCGGGCCTGGGAGGGAGCGGTTTGCTTGCCCTTGGCGGGTTGCTGCTTGGACTGCGGCTTGGTGCCATTGCCATTGCCCTTGCCCTGCTGCTTGGCGCCCTTGCCTTGCTGCTTGGAGTTGCCGTTATTGTTGGCGGCGGCTTGTTGCTGCTGATTCCTCTTCTTGGTGGGGAGTTGACGGGCCATAATCTTTGTGTGGTGTTGAGTGTGTTTGCGAAAATCTCAAATCCTTTTTAAATTGACTCAATCTTTTTCTCAGCGTTTGCAGTTCACCATTTCTGCTTTCACCCAAGGGTGATTGCAATATTCCGAAGTGGAAGGTTGGTGCTGTTGTTCGATAATTTATTGATTGAGTCGTGAGGTTTTGAGATAACTTCAACCTAAGTCAGATTCATTGAGCTAGTCAAGCAGATTGCGCAGGGTGTTTTGCTTTTCTGCCTGGCTAAGATATCTCTGGGCGCTGCCGCGCTCATTAATCTGGTTCTTTGGTGAGCCCCAGCATCAATCAAGAGCAGCTAAATTTCCAGCAACCTGTTTTAACGTTTTGCCTGGACATGGAATGGTCACAAAATTCTAACTAGAGTGATATCACTTCCCCCCAAATGGCTAATTCGTTTAGCCAGGGAGTGATAACAATATGGACGCATACAGAGTCTGCGAAAAAAACACCGTAAGCCAGTTGTCGCATTTAACTACGAACGAGGCTGCAGAAGTTTTTCGCAGAGAGTTTCAGTGCCTATTCTTTAAGTCTGGCGATAGCGAGCTTGCAGCGAAACGGGTTCAAGAAAGGATGCAGGAGTCCTTTGCTCATGATCCCTTGAGAGTGCAAAAGGATTTGGAGCAAAAATACAATCAGCTTGCGAAGCCTGGACTTCTACCTAATTTGTCAATTGTCAAAGTTGGGGCTAACGGCAGGTTCGACATCATACCCAATAGCGATAGCCTGCGCTAGGTTTTCTCTTTCTTAGCGACAAGATATAGAGGCAACAAAATGGACGTAGGAATAAGTGATCGAGGATCAACAAATGCGGTCGCTACTTGCGATTCGTATCGGCTTCATCAGGTTGCCGGAATCTTTGTTCTTCGATTTCTAGGACTGCTTGTGGAAACGGGTAATAGAAATTCAGCCTCTCAAGCTATCGAAGCGCAGCTGAATGACTACGCAGCACTATTTTCGTTAACAGAGAAAGAACGGTTCACTGCTGAGTACAATCGTTTGGCTAGACCTGCGGTCGTGGGTACATTCTCGATGGCAACAGTTCTTGAGGACGGCATAATTGCTGTTAGGCAAGAAGAGTTTGTTTAGCTAATTTTTCTAGATTTTCAGTTTAGGGGCAGCCATTTAGCCGGGTATCGAGAAATCGACTAATAGCCTCGTTTTCCTTTGATCTTTTTTGCAGGTAGCAGACCGGTCTATTGCTAATTAAAAACAAAAAAATGAAGAAGGATAATAGGTAAAGAACAAAGGAGCTGGCAAAACCAGCTCCTTCGTTGTACTGTTCAACCTCCTTGCTTACGGCTTGGGAGTTAAGTTAAACAGCTGTTGAAGCGAGAGCACGTGGAAACTGAGTGAGGTCGTATCTCGCCGCACCATTGGGTGCAAAGGTCAGAGCTGGATCAGCAGTGAGTGTCTCGCATCACAATCCAAGCCCGCTCAGCGGAGTAAAGGCCGCCAGTATGGAGAGAAAGTCACCTGTACGGAGTTTCTTCTCCAGGTAGGCGTTGGCCGCCTGCGAAATCTGCTTGCAAGCTGCGACTTGTACACCACTGATACTACTTCTGCCAAAGCCGCTAGCGTCAGTGATGCGCTCATCGGCAGCAGCAAGCAATTGCCTCACGGATTCGTCGAAGTGGTTTTCGTTGGCAAATGAATCGATGGTTTGAAACATTTTCAGTTCCGCAATTGAGCGGGAAGCAGGGTTAGGTAGTTCAGAGTTTGACTTTGCGCCCATCCAGGTGCTCTTCTTTCACCTAATTGAACGACTGTTTGTACGTCTTGAGGAGCTAGCTAGTTGATCTCGACGATCATTTTCGCTTCGTCGTAGATTGCAGAGCACCCCAGGACCGGGCCATAGTAGGTATCGAATGACTCCCTGATGCCGAGATTTCCCAGAATGCTGAGTAGGGTTTGGGCAATCCACTTTGTCGCGGATTGCTTGGTGGAAAAGCACACGATCTCGAGCGGTCGATCCATGAGGAAACGAGCCTCCGATCCTAGTGCGAGAAAGCAACCAGCTCCCTCGATTGAACCGCCCTCAGAAGAGAGTACGAGAAACCCGTGCTCTTTCATTCGCTCTAGCGCTTGATGCACAAGGGCCAGATTCTGAGCCCTTGCCTGGAAATCGAAAGACATTGACTTAGCCCGGTGTTACTCGGGAAGAAGTTTTTTTTGGAGGTGGTCACGCCGTCGTG
>LNEX01000014.1 GCA_001464165.1 bacterium Ga0077546 | reverse complement strand
TCGACCACGGGGTCGATGATTTCGTAGAGGTCTTTCATTGTGGGGAAAATTTCGGCGGGACAGTCGGCGTCGCCTGGGTTCATGCCTGGTGGCAGACGGCGATTAACGTTGTTGACTAAGTCCCAGCCACGCACCGCATAAATTTGGTTGAG
Source organism: bacterium Ga0077546 (assembly GCA_001464165.1). The sequence continues at coordinate 4,933 of LNEX01000014.1, read as the reverse complement.
CGCTTTTTCTAGTACTTGCGGCATTGGCGAGTACATTTCAAAACTGGCGTTGAACACTGACTTAAGTGCGTCTAGGTGAGTTTGAACTTTTACGCCTTTGATAATCTCAAAAGGGTTCAAGCGGAAAGGCGAAACGGTCTCATCTCCAAGTGAGAAGGCCTGACCGACGCCCTTGAATGATTCTGACATCAACATCATATGGCGATATTCTGATTTGGCCGGTTCGCACACCATAAAGGGAATGCCAAAATTCCAAAGCTGCCCAAGTAAGTAGAAACAAGTGTTTGTTTTACCACCGCCGGTAACACCGCAGACAATGGTGTGTTTTTGCAGGGCGTCAACGTCAATATAATACAGGTTGCCTGTGTCTTCGCCACGGTCCAGAATGTTGCCGATTGCTATTACTCTAGTTGGATCTTTCGGTGGAATTTCAGCAAGGCTGAATTCAGCAGATCTTCGAATTCTAAAGCCTGGCATTTCGCGCTTGGGCAAGTGAATGAAAGCTGATAGCATGCGGGAATTAAGTGGGCTCAAGAATTTGTATTCCATCATGCCTTGGAAGACTTCTTCTGAACGCTTGTTGCGCAGTAAACCAAATTGTTGAATATGTGTTGCCAACCCTGGTATATCGTGGGTGCGCATTGGTGTCGGTCTGCTTGATTCGTCAACATAAGTAGCGCGCAAAAGTGATTGCAATCTGACAAAGTCTGATTTGTCTCTGGTGAAGAAGTATGGCACTGTCAGCCACATACCTACTGCAGTACCAAGCTGAATATGTTTCAAATAAGCATCTTGCAGTTCAAGATAATATTTGATTTTGCGCTTTTTCTCAGGGTCTTCGTTCTCTTGAGCTCGTTGAATTTGATCAACTACAGCAAACTCTTCTTTGGTGACGTTCATTGGCGGAATCGGCACAGCTAGCGTGAGAAAGGCAAACTCCCGCCCAGCTAGACCAGCGGCTAGCCTTTCAATCTGCTCAGACTCAATGGTTTCGCCACTGGTTGATTTCAATGCGGGAATGCCTGTGACAATGCCTGTGTATTTAGTCAGCGGGGCGACTAGTTCGTGAATCTCGTCGGATGAGAATGGCTTCTTGTATACGTCTACTCCGCCGTAGACACTATGCAAAATAGATTTAAGACTCTTGTAAGCAACTTTTTCTGGTGATTCTGTTGAATCGTCACCTTCAGTGACGTGTGGTTGGGAGATTCCCATGTAGTAATTGACACCGGTCTTGCTGCCGATGACTAGGAAGGCAATGTTAGCTTTTTCGCCATACAGACCAGTGAGGGCATCTTCCATCAAATACATGCGTTTTGGTGGTTTAGAAGGATCCGGATCTTGCTGATTTTGCTGGCCGTGTTGTTGCTTTTCTCGCTCAATGTCCCATGAGCGGAGAATGCCGTCGACTCTGACGAAAGTCATTCCTGGTACGGGCCAACTGATTATGTCTTCGGGGGCGACTGGATCGTTCTCTAGATTGTCAAGGTCGTATCTTCGAAGATCGGCTATCTTCTCTTCCCAGATATTACGATTGTTGGGCCCCTGAGTCATTTTTTCATTGCAACTGAATGCGGTTACTGCAAGCTACCCGTATCTTATCAAGTTTTGGGGCATCAATCTTCGCTCTTGCCGGATGTAATTTTTCCTGATTCACTCTTTGCTGATTTCTTTGATGTAGCCAAGCGCATTTTATCAATCAGTTTTTCGTTTACCTTAGAATCAGGAATATCTTCAAATGGGTGCGATTTTAGGTTGAATAGCGCACCTTCTGCACCCATTCTGTAGGCAAAGAAAGTTCTTTCTTCTTGGCGCACTACTTTGTCTATGTTGAGCTTTTCTTCGTCAGAAACCAGCTCGAATTGTGGCGTTGAGTTTACAGGGTTGAAGAAGTTGGTCATCGTCGTGTTCTTGATCTTTCTGCCGTCGATAGGGAACATCTGAGGTCCGAGTAAATCGCCGTCTTTTTTTGATAGAGCAAAGGTAATAAGAGTGCCGATGTTGATGATTAGCTCGTTGCGGAAGTCTTCTGGTAGGTGTTGAAGACTCTTTGTCACTCCCACTAAGCCTATCTTGAACTTCTTGGTTTCAGATGTGATGTTTTCTAGTGTTTCTTTTTCAATGAAGGTATCGAAGTTGTCTAGGTAGAGAGCTACAGGATTTTGCTTGCTAGCGCTTCCTGAAGACAGTGTCAGTGCTGCTTGTTTAACGCCGCTGACCACGAGTGAACCTAATAAGTTGGCATCTTGACCAAATTCCCCTTGGGGAATTTTGACCAAAAGAATTTTCTTCTCCATGATCACATTAAGCAGGTGCAGATCACCTTCTGGTTTCGTCAGAATTGAGCGGATGCGCGGATTGCTGAGCATTGGGTTGACTCTGTTCAAAATCGGTTCAACCCAGGTGATCCACTGATCTGTTCTTGCTAGTTTCTTATATCTTCCCCACTGGTCGAGAAGGGTAGAAAACTCAATGCGCTCATCTTTCTTGCGCTCGACATTTTCTAGCAAGACATCGCGGAAGTCATTGTCGTTCAGAAGGTTAGGTAGGTCCGTCAGGGTCTTGTTATTGGCCATCAAAAGCAGCACGGCGTTGCGCAGAATATCAGCCGTTTGAGCGTTCCATTGTGATTGCGAACCAGGAGGTTCAGTGTAAATGGCTTTGAAACCATAAACAATGGAACCAGCTGCTGTTTGTACATCGCCCATGTCACCAAGTTGAAGTGGGTTGAAAGCGCTGGTATTGCCCTTGTGAGTGGGGTCAATCAGTATCACTCGTTTGGCTATTTCGCGCGCTTTGGGTTGTGCTGAAATCCAGCGGGCGAGTAAATCTACCAGAGTTCCGTCTGAATCGATAACCACCACTGCTCTATCGTCGCTCATGATATCGTGAGCCACCATATTTGCTACCAGTCTAGTTTTGCCTTTACCACCCTGGCCTAGTACCAAGACGTGTGGATTAACCTTGCGCATTTCTGGCGGTAGAGCTAGGTCTTTAACTATCCATGGGGCAGGGAACCACCATTTCCATTCGGTTCTCTGGCCAAGCGGCAGACTGCCTTTCTTCAGGCCTTTGGCCAGTTGGGCTTTAACCTTGTTATGTTGCGCTCTAACTTGTGTGGGAATGTATTGCTTGGTGATCCAAATATTGATCTGGCCAGTTGGGCCGAACATGGAGAATGTTGCAATGACTAGGAATGCGCCAACGCCAATGAATACAAATATGCCGTTGCCGGTTAAGAAATCGATGGCATTGAAGGCTTTTGTTGGTTTTGTGCCCTCTCCTCCCATGTTCTGGAACGGGTTGGCAACTCTTTCTGCTATGGTGCCCTCTGTCGGCGGCTTAGAACGATCTAGTTGAGCTAGCCACTCGCCTTTGATTTTTGACGTAGAAGCTTTGTTTAGATAGCCAAAGCTAGAGCCTGATTTCTTTGTGTATTCCCAAACACCAACTACGTGCAGAGGTATGTGCTCAAGCAAAATATTGCCGACAAAGAAAATAGGTGGGCCGGTTTCGCGGTTGTTCGGATCGACAAAACGCTTGGTGAAGTTGAGAGTTTTTCTATTGGTATCAATGAAGCCAACTATGGTGTAAGGACCCACTCGATCTTGGCCGCGACCTGTGATTTTGGTTCCACTTTGATCTAGGTTCATCTGACCTATAATTTGCTGAGGGCCATGCTTGATGCGTATGCGCCAATCACCTGACAGAGTCGGTACTTCAGGGTTCATGGCGGCTAGGCCAGCTGCTTTATCGACTACTGTCTGTCCGGCCGTGAGGCTCGCCACATTACCGAGAACGTGGAAAATGGCGAAGGCAAAACAGCATACTATGGCTGCCGTTATTGCCATGAGTTTTATGCCTATTGGGAATCCAGCAAGAGTAAAGAGACCTTGACCGCTGCTAAATTTGTTGCGCAGACGACTAGCGTCGTCGTCATCGTCGTCATCAATTTTGGATTTCTTGATGTCGCGCGAGCGACTACTTTTGCTTGCCATTTTTGTGCCAGCAGTTTTTAGGCTGGCTGCTGAACCCGAGAACGAGCGGCGCTGAGGAATTTCGTCATCTTCATCGTCGCCTGAGGGTTCGTCTATGTCATCGTCATCATCTTCATCATCGTCGTCTAAATCACGCGAACGTTTGAGTGGCAGCTTTTTCTTCGTTTTGGCCTTTTCTCTGGGATCTAAATCATCGTCATTATCATCATCGTCGTCATCTTTGACTCGCAGTTTTACCGAGCCACTCTTGGGCTCTGCTATAGAAGGCTTTAGCCCTTTTACTGCTTTAGCTGTGTTTTCGCCAGCGTCAACTTCAGGATGGCCCCCCGTGGGGCGGCTCTTTGTGTTGAGCAAGCTTTCAAAGGTGCCATGGGCATCTTTGTCTGTTTTATTGTCTCGACTTTCTCGGCTCTCTTTGTTTTCTCTACTCTCTTTGTTTTCTCTACTTTGACTCTCTGAGCTGCTTATGTTAGATTTTTTGCTGCTAGAAGCACTGTCGGCAAAGAAGTCAAATGCGGCTGCTGTAGCTGCTTTGGCCGGACGCGCATTTTCTGCTGTAGTGCCGTTTGATCTTGCTTGGCTGTTCTCTTTAGCTTTGTCTGAGGCAAAGAAATCTGGAGCTGCTACGTGGGGACGGCTAGGCGCAGGCTGCTCTTTGTGAACATCAAAAGGAGCTTCTTTTGCACTAGCTGCATCTGCTCGAGTACTTTCGTGAGTATTGGCCGTGGCATTATCTTGTGCGTTTGTCTGAGGATTTGTCTGGGCCCTTAATTGTGGTGCTAGTATTTCTTGCTCGTGTTCTGCTGCATGCTCAGCTGGCGATGAGTTGTGCTCAGCTACTGCTTCAGTGTTTGTACCTGATGGCAGGTCTTGTTCGACGGGGCTGCTAAACGGTGTCGACTCTTCTTGGGGGTGGGCATTCTGATTGAAGCTAA
>LNEX01000013.1 GCA_001464165.1 bacterium Ga0077546 | reverse complement strand
AAGATTACTTTGGTATCACTCCCGTGAATAATTGCGGTTACGCTTAACTACGCTCTCTTATAGTATAAATTTTACAACAGAAATTATTTGGAATGAAAGTGGATAACCGAAAAAAGGGCTCAAATATGCGCCCCAGCCCCCCCGTTGACAACCGGCTTCTCATCGAGCTTGAGCCTAACGTCTCTATCTTAGCTAGATGTAAGACTAGCAAAGCTGGTGCAAGGACTGCCGTGGGTTACACTCTAGACATGGCAATCACAAATGAATCACGCATCAAACTCAAAGCTCGTCTATCCAAAGCCATCGGCCACCTAAACGCCGTATACAAGATGGTTGACGAACAAAAGTATTGCATTGACATCCTCAATCAGCTCAAGGCAGTCCAATCGGCACTTGACAGAAGCGCTGAAATAATGCTCAAAGACCATCTCAATACATGTGTGGTCGAAGCAGTGCAGAACAATGATTCAGCTAGAGTAATGGAAGAGTTGTGGCAGTTGCTCAGACACAGCTCTGAAACAGACGGCGCAGAACAAACACTAGATAATACTGAGAGCAAAACCGTAGCAAAGAATGAATGCTGCGGCAGTTAATAAGCGATACCACTGGCAGTGCCATAGAGTAAATCGCGCTTTCATTGTGTCACAAATTCTATTCAGAAAAAACTTTCGTACGCAATAAAACGGCTACAACTGTTAGTTTTGGACACATAGATTTAAAGACAAACAATTATCAGAAATACTGAATTAATGCACAATCGGGCAATTAATCACCCACTTAGGTGATGTACTTGAAAGGCAAAGAGCTTATCCTAACTTAAAGTACAGCCATTAGTATGATTGTCTCACTTCTTTCTATTTAGGCATCCAGTGGCGTCAATCACATTTGGCGCAGTAGCTGCATATTGAGGGGCGCCGATTGAAACGCAAGAAGACGAAAGAAAATTTCGCCGCACCAGAGACAAATACTCAAGCGCGTCAGTCAGACTCAGAAGTCAAATCAAAATCGACACCGCCATCTGACACCGCAAGCGACAGTAAAGTCGCAAGTTTCGAAGATGCCAGTTGCGAAGAGGCTAGCTGCGAAGGCACGAATAGCGCAAATGTCAGTTTCGAAGATGTTAGCTGCGAAAAAAACTACTCCAAACCACTGGGGTTTAGGGTATTAATTCCAATAAACCCGCAAGACTCAGCCCTCTACGCCCTAGAAGCGGCCATGGCACGCCGATGGCCAGAGAACACCCAGTTCATGCTAACAACAGTTATAGAAGGTCTCAGCGGTGATAGCTTAGAAGCCAAAATTATTCACAGAGATGTTTTACTGGCTGAACAGAATGAACATCGTCGCGCCATGAAAGCCTGGCTAAATCGCCTGAAAGACTCATTCCGGCAAGTCTTCCCCAATACTGAGGCCGATTTAGAATGCGGTAGAATCGCCGAAAAAATCTGCGAATTAGCTTGCAACTGGGGAGCAGACTATATTATGGTCGGCTCACATGATTTTAACTTGGTGGACAGAACAGCCTTGGGCAGCATTGCCTCAAAAGTGTTAATGGCTGCACCGTGCACGGTTGAAGCAGTGCGCTTTCACAGACTCAAGAAATTGTCTCAATCAGACAGCGGCAGCAATGCCGCAGAAATTCGACAATTGGCAAACCAATCACCACGGCGAATCATTATCGCTACCGATTTCTCCCAACAAGCAGATGCCGCCATTCAGTGGGTAGCCGACTCTAGCTGGTTCGACAATACCGAATTTAGGTTAGTAACTGTGACCGAAGCATCAAAGCGCGAACCGGGAGTTGCGTTTCTTGCCGGATCAAAAGGCTACGTTTCAGAACAACAATACCAAAGAACTCTAGAAGCCCGCCTCCGTACCCTGGGAAGAGAAATCGCGACGAAGCAGCCACACTGTAAACTAGAAGTATTCGTCCTCCAATCTGACTCTGTCTCTCGCCGACTTAGTAGTCGTTGGAGCCCAAGGTGAAGGCAGCACAGAAGAGGCCAAAGCAGGCTCAACGGCATTACCAATTATGGATTGCCTGGAGTGCTCAGCAATTGCCATACGCAACCCAAACCGCAAGCAAGTGCACTTCACTTGGTACCCAGAGCTACAGAGAGCTGAAAATAATGAAGCGCGAGCAGTCGGGAAAGTAGAGGCGAAGAAATTATGAGCCAAGCAAAGACCGACTACTGGAACGACCTTACTCATTGGTTTACTTTTGCACTGCATCAACTTGCTTACGTACCCGCATGCTGCATTCATGCCATCGAACAAGAACTGAGAGCTAAGCACGGTGCTCCCCATATATTGCACAGACCTCCCGACCATTCACAAATCAAAATCATCAATCACTTTGAAACAGCAAAAGAATCAAGAGACCATAGCGAAAAAGCGGCCATTACCGTTCAGCCCCACATCTGCAGATGCTGCGG
>LNEX01000012.1 GCA_001464165.1 bacterium Ga0077546 | reverse complement strand
CCGCTCTTCCGGCGGAATCCTTATCGATCGAACCGGCAAAATTGTCTCGCCGCTAAGATTGAATATTTTTTCCAATTCTGGTGGTTACTCTGTCGTCTGCATGGGACTCAATAAATGGGGAGTTGTAGACCGGGATTTCAATTACATTATCAAGCCAGAGTACTGGCTGATTTTAGAACAGCCAGCTACAGTCTATACTGCCGATGAAGCTCTTAAAGACGCTCAAACACCACCAGCCTGGTTTTATGCATCCAAAGGAGAAAGACAGACAACAGAAGTCCTTTCCAGAGAAGGTAAATTGATCTGCACATTGCCTCCCGGCACACAGTTTCCTTTTGCTCCAGCCATTCACTATGTCGACGGCGCCATAATGTGCGATATAGGCTGGGCCAATAAATTTTCAGACAGTTACTATGTCAATTTGCACGGAGAACGTATTGCCAGGCCACACTCGGAACTGTCTTTGTCTTCGAGCGTATCCTTCCATGAAATCGCACCAGGACGCTTGCTCAAGACTGTTAAACCAGAGGTTTGCGCCCAACAGTAGCTTTTCTGTCAGCAGCCTTACTACCAGCCAGGTAAGGCTGCTTCTGGGAGATCATTGAACTGCTATGTGGGCATACCTAAGCAATCAAGATCAGTGGCATACAGTTAGTTCTAAGTCAGCTCTCGGCCATGGCATTGCAGTGGCCAATCATTTGCTGAACTGATTGATAGCGAGCCTAAGGCTTTGCGCCAGTGCCTATATTACCTAGGTAACAGCAACCGGGAAATATACAAATGCGAACAGGTTGGCCGATATCAGTCTTTCTAGCAATTTCGCTAATACTAGTATCTATCAATCCAGCCATGGCTTGTGAGAAGCCCAAGACCTGGAGGAAAAAGACTGGTGAGATTGTTAGAGATACTGCCATAGTCGTTTTCGGCGGGCCATTTTACATACTCATGCTACCGCTCAATTTACTGATCATAGCTTCCTACAATCCTCCTTGTAGAAAGAAGAATAAGCAAGAAGAGATTAAGCTGATCAAACCCATTCCGTGCAGCAGTGAGGAACCCTGACCGTCTGCACCGCTGCACGGGGTATGACACTATGGGTACTCTGAAGGCAATATTTCACTTGAGTGTTGACGGAGTAAGCTCAAGCCTTATCCTTTGCCTCACTGCGTTTGCGGCAAAATCTTGAGATACAGCTAGCGATTTATTAATTCAGAGCCCGGGCATTTGCATTGCCGACAATTGAGCGTCTAAAAACTCACTCCCGAAAACCTACGCACAGTATGCGTTTTAAGCCTCATGCCTGGTCGACAAAACAGAATGTTCCTAATCAGCCCCTCACAGGAGCGCGATAATTTGGTATCACCAATAGTGCGCTTTCTCTAAAGCACTGGTACAACACAGTACGATGCGAATATGCAGAAAGCGCCCACATTTTTACTGCCGGCGCTTTTCTGCTTGCTTCTTACCAACTTGACGAACGATCTCCAAAGAGAAATAATGGCGGGTGAAGAGTTAAGTGGCAATTTGCGCCTGCGCAGATTGCTGCTTTCCTTTGCACATTATTTTCCAGACTTATGCTTGGTAGCATCGGTCAGTACGTAAGTCATACCAGGCTTTGGGGTAGGCGGCAACGGTTCACCCTTCACAGCGGTCACCTCAGTGCCCGTTTTGCCACCCTTAGGCCCAATAACCTCATACTGGCCACTCTTCGGAGTTGTATTTCCAGATTTTAGCTTTGACATTTTCTGCCTTCCTAACAATGAGACCTTTTACCGAAACCAATAAAATAATCTCACTTTCACAATAACACAGGTTTCGATTATTGCAACAGGTTTGTCATCAAAATGACGCCTATTCAAGCAATACTGGACATTACCAACCTTTAGATATATACTAATATCACGGAACAGCGAACGGAATTTCGCCGCCGACCATTTAAGGAGAGCTAAATGGAATTGAACGAACGATTGCAACAACTCAGGAAGGAGCGAGACTGGACTCAATTACAGGCGGCCGCAGCGCTCAAGGTTCCGCGCGAACTTATCTCTATGTGGGAGGTTGGCTCAAGGCGCCCCAATATTAGGCAATTAGAGGATTTGGCTCGACTATATAGTACCGATGTTGAATTCTTGCTGGGCACTCGCTTGGAGCCTGACGCAGCTAACTTAAAACCCAAAGTATTGCTCCGCGGCATCGATTCGGCTCAACCAGCCGTCAAGCTTGAAATGAGCAATTGGAATTCCTTTCTAGATGATTGGAGCTTGTTTGCGGATCTAGAAAAGAGCAAGAGGAAGCCGCCAAAGAAGCTAGATCGTGGCCCTGACTTTTCAGACATTAGAAGCGCTTCCAAAACCAGCCTAGAAGTCAGAGACTATTTTGGATTAGGTACTTTCGCCCTTCCAGATCTCTTCGCATTCCTAGATGAGCAGGGCATCATGGTATGCCAAGCTAAACTTGGTGATATCAGCCAGGAAGGTATATCAGGAGCGTTTTACAATCACCCAATTCTTGGCTATTGCATTCTAATCAATGCTCAAACCTCGCACGGCAGGCAGATGTTCACTCTAGCACATGAATTTGCGCACGCCCTATTTCACTATGGCGCAAGCGAATGCATTGTTAGCGTTGCCGGAGAAAGCTCCAACCGAGAGCAGTTCGCCGATGCATTTGCGGCCAATCTATTAGTCCCGAGCAAAGGACTGAAGGAAATCATCGATGAGAGTGGCCTAGTCAACAAAATCACCGAATACGATGCACTGCAACTAGCAAGCTATTTCAAAGTAAGTTACGCATTCATGCTCAATCGCCTACATTTTGAGCGACATATCAATCTTGATCAGCGAAATAGCTGGCAAAAACTTAGCCCTCGATCTCTGGCAAAACAGATTGGCCAGAATGCTTCTATATTCAAGAGCCGCATAGATGAGGAGCCATATCTATCACGGTATCCAGCATCAGTACTGAAAAAGGTCAGAGAGCTAATCGAAAGCGATGTCCTTTCTGTAGGACAAGCAGCTTCACTTCTCCGATTAGACAGTCTAACTCTTCAAACTGAATTACTCGAAGCCCCCGAAAGCGCAGATGCCGATGAGCAGAAAGAAACCAAAGAATTTGCAGGAACCTACGGAAGCTAGATACAAACGTTGTTAGTGCAAACAGCTCTAAAAAATCCTTGCTTAGCTGACACTAGTTTTCTAAGCAACTTTGTCTTTACTGGAAATGCAGGCTTGCTTCGGCAGATTTTAAACGCCCCAGTGCAACTAACTCCGGTTGTTTTAGATCCCAGCGAGCCAAGAGGGTCTAGATTTCTTGAAGAAGAGCCCTTATCTGAAGTTCTAAGACCACTCTACATGGCAAGGCAACACAACAATAGCAAATACAAAGATGCAGAATTGCCGCTTCAAACTTTCATTGCTGGCAGCAATACTCTTTGGCAAGGGGTTGAGCTTACAAAAGAAGAAGAGCGACTAGCAATTACCTTCAGAAAAGGAGATGTTTGGAAAAGCTGCCTTGAAAGCAAACGCATAACAGGCTTAGACCCAGGAGAGGCCGAGACAATTGCTGTAGCAATCAGCCGGAATTGGACCCTACTTATCGACGACCAAGCTGGCGTTGAGCTTGCAAGAGCCCTAAGGCCTGAATTGCCGATCATAAGAACGTGTCAATTTCTTGTACATGCCGTCGAGTCTGATCAATTGAAATGCGAGAGTGCAGAAGAGCTGTTCAACAACCAGATACGAAAGAAGTGGGGCTTCTATGCCAAACGGCCAGGGGTCAAGGAATACTTGCACTTTTGCTGCAATCCGCCAAGGTGTATCTGGCTATGATCCAAAATCTACATAAGGTCACAGGCACCAATAGCAAAGTGTGTATTTAACTTGATTTTCAAGCCTTAGGAGGCTCAGCAATGGAAGTTTTGCAGGAAGAAAAAAAAGTACGCCAATTGGTTCGAGAGCAGAGCGCAAAAGTGCTTGAGTTTGAACCATCAAAACTTTGCAGGGAAGATCTTGACGACTATAGCTTTACGGACATTCCTGAATACGCCACCCAAATTAAACGCTTAGTAATGCAAATTGAACTTTGTTCACTCAACGCTACACCATACAACACGCTGCAAACCCTTGCTAGCACGTTAAGGAGCGTTTCAGCGCAGTACAATACGATCGTATCCTATGATCTTTCGAAAACCCAATCAGAAGAGCACAGAATAAATATAAAACGTGAATACTCAACAAGCGTTCGAGAGTACTACCATCAACTTTACTCAGTAATCATGCCTATCCTGGTTGCTCAGTTTATGACGGAGGGCGATCAAGGGAAAAAGGCCCTAGCTGTTTTAACAACAGAAGCGTTAGAAATTCTTGAAGCGACCAAGCTGAGTACTACTAAAACCCTAGAAGAAAGCCAAGTTGCCCTTTCAAAAGTGCGGGAGATGTATCAACAGGCTGGCATTGAAGCCAGAGCTGCCAATTTCAAGGAGCTGGCGGATGCAAACGGATTCTGGTCTTGGGTTTGGTTGGCTGCTGGAATTGCAGTAGGCGTAGCTATTGGCTTTTACCTCAATCTTCACTTTGACCCGGAACTAAGAAAAATAGCTTCTCTCGGAACGCAACACTTCATTGCGTTGTCTCTATCAAAGCTAGTTACTGTCTCGCTCCTGACTTACCTCCTGGTAGCTTGTTTCAAGAATTACTCAGCAAATAAACACAATGAGGTGGTCAACAGAGGTAAACAGGTTGCCCTATCTACATTTGAACAATTTGTAAAAGGGACAGCTGATGAACCTACCAAAAATGCCATTCTTACTCACGCCTGCCAATCAATTTTTGCAGCGCAGACTAGCGGCTATTTGAGAAATGAGCCAGAACCATCCCACAGCAACCAAATCGTAGAGATAGTTCGTAGCATTACCGGCAAAGGCGGAACTTAACGGGATTCCAAAAGATATAAGGCATACCATGCACGTTCTGGCTATAAAACAATCTAGCGTGCGGCTTGGCATGAATAAGCTTCAGAAGCGCCGCTTAGACCTCCAAGTAGATTTACACGCAACTGATAGTAGTAGACAATACTAAAGCTTTCAACGAGGAATACTAAATGCCAATGAACGGCTGGTTTTGGACAACCGATCACACTTCCGAAGCGCTTCGGCAACAGATGGGTGGCGCTGAAGACTGGCAACACGCAGCGGACTGTTGCAAAATACTCGCTGAGCCACGTTCGAATACCGTACCACTTATTCGATATCGCTTCACTTCTGGCACTGACGAAATCTCACATTACTGGACTACGAATTGGACCAGCGAAGAGATAAGTTCAAATAGCAGCTGGATTCAAGAAGGCACCATTGGTCATGTATTCGAAGATGAGCAACCAGAAACTGTGCCTTTAATGCGCTTCCGGGGACCTGGTGGTCTAAAGTACTGGACTATCGATCGAGCAGACACTCGCGGTTTAGACCTAGAGCTGGAGTCAATCGGATGGGTTTACCCACCAAATTTCGAAAGACCCGACCTAGTTTCATTACTGCTGTTTGAGCGCCGGCGGATACCTCACTGTGTTCAATACACAAGAGATGGAGAGATATTTTTCCGAACCTTCCACAGTGCACCCAATATAGATTTCGATACAGTTGGCCAGGCGGTAATTCAACAAATAGCGGGAACTGAGGGACGTTTAGAGCAAGACTATACTGTCATTGAAGTCACGGAAGGCCCTTGCTAGTTTGCAACTCTTGATTATCTGAAATTTTGCGCATGTGTTTAATAGGACGCAGTGATTGTGACGGCAAAACCCTTGAACAGGAACTCAAAATTATTCAATAAATCAACCTGCTGTTTGCAGCAGACTTCTGAATTACACAATTTTCAACCGTATGCTCTTGTCAAGCGCGTACAATACTCATCATGGGAAAATATAGCCTCGCGTTGAAATTTTGGGAACAAAAAAAAAGACTCCTCATGCGCTTCTTGCGCAATTTAAAGCCCTTACTTAATTTTCAAATTCTGCTGCTGACTAAGCACCGTATGCAACACCAGAATATTAGCATAACTAATAACGTCTTATAATGCTCCTTATGTTTCGCACCCTCATAACGCTGCCCAAACCCTGCTCCTACACTAGCTTTCCAGACTTGATTTTTCCAGCAAAAAAAATTGCCATTTATGGGAAAATGCAATCAAAGGCAAGCACTTATGGAACGAGGTTT
>LNEX01000011.1 GCA_001464165.1 bacterium Ga0077546 | reverse complement strand
CAGCAGTAAAACAAAATCCGTCGATCTGGTCAAATTTCGATATCAATAAAAAAGCAATAGAAAACCGACAAGTGGTGATGTCTGGCCAGCGCGAGAATTAACTCCCTTTGGGAAAATAAAAATGCGTGGAAGCCTCCTTAGCGATAAGAAAAATTCGAGCCCCGCGCCCGATGATAGGCAATTGAGCAAAAAAGGGAAGGGCTTCTTCCAAGTCGTTTTTTTTAGCACTTTTTGCTGGACAATCATCTTTCTGATTGCTGCGGAAGCAGCTGTCAGAGTAATTCGGCCACTAAGGTTTGTAAAAGTGCCTGGAATTATTCTACAGGACCAAGATCCCATTGCCGAAGAAGTGTCTATATTGAGAACAGGTTCGAGCAATGCCAACACACTTTTGCTGGGTACATCGTTACTACGCAACGCCACTGCCTTCGCCGATGCTGCGCAAGAAAATCGCAGGTTGAACACCGACAGCTGGAACCGCTATTTCTATGCGAAAACACTAGACAAGCTCCTCAAAAGCAACTTTAATCTCAACTCAAAAAGCCTAAATATTTTTGTTGGCGGTGGCTTTTTCTACGACTCCTGGCTTCTCCTCGAAATAGCAGTCAAATCAAAGCACCCACCAAAATTTGTCATACTGACGATTGCTCCCAAAGACTTTCTCGACAGCACAAGACCTCTTACCGATTCACACGTCAAGTTGAGTCTCAATTTGCGTAGCAAAGGCCTAGAAGAAAACACTGATATTTCAGTCACATCTTTCCTCAACAAGCTCAGCCGCTACTATCAGCTCAAGTCTGAATACCGCTGCATTCTCGAAACCATAGTTTGCTCTTCACTAGACCGTGCTCCTTCAATATACGCGGCTCTCAAAGGCACAGTTTTAAAAGGTCCAAAAGTAGAGCTATGCAACACTGAAGAAGATGTAGATATGGAAAATCATCTGGCCTTAGCTGAAACAACCACTCTCAACAACTACTATACTGCTGTATATAAAAGTTCTCGGAATGAGACTTTAAAAGAACAGACCAAATATTTAGAGAGCGCGATTGCTTTACTGAAGAGACAAAACATACAGTGTCTTGTTGTAGCTATGCCGTTAAGTAAAGAGCACGCCGATATTTTCCCAACCGACTTGGCCATTGCCTTCAAAGAAAAGCTTGCAAAAACCTGTAGCACAGCCAAAGTCTGTTTACTAGATCTAACCAATGACCAGCGCTTTTCTGCTGACGACTATCATGACCTGGTGCACCTTAACAAAAAAGGCTCTCTAAAATTTTGGGATGTATTGATTGTAGAACTAAAAAAGACAAAGCTGTTTTCACCAAGTTTCGCCAACAATTTTAACAACTGAGTATGTCCTAATTTGAAAAGCATTTACCCTGACCTACTGAAAAAAAGCCCATTTATTTTAGGCACAGCCCAATTGGGTCTGACTTATGGAATCGCAAACAATTCAGGAAAACCTAGTTACGAGCATGTCTTAAAGATTATCAAAAGTGCGTGGCAAAACGGCATTGTCGGCTTCGACACCGCCACCGCCTATGGTGACTCAGAACAGCTTCTCGGACAAGCCTTTTCCGAACTCGGTATCACTGATAGTGTCTACGTCATTACTAAACTTCGACCCGAGGACATCAGCTCAACAGTAGGTGCATTGGAGGCTATCAAGGCCAGTGTTGCAAGATTGAAGATCTTCCGCTTGTGGTCCGTACTGGCCCACAGTGAGGCCGACTATCTCAAGCGACAAGACCAATACGACAATGTTTTTTTACAACTTAAAAGAGCTGGACTAACGGAACTTACAGGAGTTTCTGTCTACAGCGCTGAGCAAGCAAATCGCTGCCTTATTTCCGACCAGATAGATATAGTGCAGATGCCCCTAAACGCCTTCGATCAACGAGCCGTAAGCGAACATGCAATAGAACTAGCATTGCAGCAAAACAAGATGCTGCTCTTCCGCTCTATATATCTGCAAGGACTCTTACTACTTGCTCCAGAAGATCTGCCGCAGAACCTTAAATTTGCCCAGCCATTGCTAGAAGAATGGCAAAATCTTTGCCAACGTTTCAGCCTAGAAACTAGGCAGGCAGCCTATCTGATCGCCAATTCTTTGCGCCAAGGTTTTCCTCTAATCGTTGGCCTTGAAACCGAAAGTCAGCTACTGCAAAATCTAGAACTAGTAAGAGGCACTACCCCGCAAAAGGAATTTGAGCTAGCAACGCTAAAGCTCTGCAACAAGGCAACAGAAAAGTTGATCGACCCAAGTAAGTGGTGAAATGACTAGAAAACTCAATAAGCGAAACAAAATCACAGCAATAGTACAAGCGCGGATGGGCTCTAAAAGGCTGCCAGGAAAGGTATTAGAAGAGCTATTGCCTGGTAAAACGCTGCTCTCTATAATGCTCACGCGAATCAAGCAGTCAAAGCTAGTTGACCAAATTATTGTCGCCACTAGCAATTCTATGAGTAACGATGCCGTACAAGTAGAAGCCCAGCGCAATTCAGTAGAATGCTTTCGTGGCAGTGGCGCAGAAGATGATGTCTTAAGCAGGTTCGTTGAAGCAGCTATGGCCTTTGACGCTCAAAACGTAGTTCGCCTCTGTGCTGACTCTCCACTGCACGACGGCGATATC
>LNEX01000010.1 GCA_001464165.1 bacterium Ga0077546 | reverse complement strand
AAGCAGACCAATGATGTCTCGAACAAACTGACTAAAAGTTTTGGTCATGTCGCCTATGGAGAATAGGCGAGTTGCTGTAGTTTCCTCTGCGCCAGGTGAAGTGATTGGAATTGCCGATTTGATGGCAGTAACTTTGGGTTTTGTAGCCGTTCTAATAGCTGCAACTAGTTTGTCTTTGAACGACTTTAGAACTACTATTCCTTCTTTTGCTACTTTCTCTGCCGCCGCATCGATTGCCTCGCTGGCTGCAGCAATGATTGTAGGCATGCTGTTCCACAGCAAGACTGTAGACATGATTGCGGTGACCCAGAGTGAGGCTTGTAGTGCGTGCATTCCAGATTGGAAGAGGTTGTCACTGGATTGCACGGAGAGGGCGCCAGCAATAAGGGCAAACCCTGTTGTTTGGCGCACGGTTGTGGCAAGTTCTTCCTTGTCGCAGTCAGGCAGGTTTGCGCCGACTACTTGCAAGTTGAACCGCGTGCTAGCGGCAGCTAGAAGGCCAGCGAAAGCTACTTCGATAATAATCAAAATTGGAAAATTCATTGGTAGTCTCCTATGTGTGTCTATGATTAATGAGGTAAATCAAGGTCTGGCACAGTTCTTTCGAGCTGCTTTTCTTCAAGCACAGGTAGACCAGTTCCTGTGGATACTCTGCTTCTTTTAAGCTGGGTATTTCGCCATTTAGGAAAAAAAGAAATTGAGAGCACCGCAGGGTGCTCCCAATCAATTAACTGTTTTGCTTAGTCAGTCAGTTATGCAATGGGTTTGCGAGGATTCGGACGAGTGCTTTTGACTGTAGTGTTTGAACCACCATCGCCAGCACCATTATCGGAATCACTTGTCACGGAAGAACCATCGCCAGTGACCTCATCGTTCTTGTTAGGAATTAAGTTGGAAGCTTGAACTTTGGCATACTCAGTGACTGCTGAGACTGTGGCTAAGAGTGCTTGCTTCGTTTCAGGCTTTGCCAATTCGCTGTTTAGCTTACCGGCTTTACCATCAACGAATTTGAGCAAATTGCCATAGTGTTTCGGCACCTTCGCACCGAAATACAGCAGTCCCAGGCAGAAGGCGGTGAAAAGACCAACGGAAGCTGCAAGCACGACTGCGAACAGGGGATTGACTGGTGAGCAGGCGGCTAGGCCACCTCCTACGAGAGCCAATCCCGAGGCATATTTGCGGGCTTGTGGCAGGTCTTTGTCGTTGCCTCCTGTCCACGTGATCGCCAGAGTGGCACCAAAGCGTGCTAAGGCAGCGGCGAGGATGCCACCAGAAACAACATAGCTGACTGTGAAAATTGTAGACATGATGGGTCTCCTGAATTTGAAATGAAAAGACAACAAGCTCTTACGAACCTGCTCTTCCGATTGGAAGCTTGAAGACAAAGCGGCCAGGATAACAGCTTTATCGAATGACACCATCTGGAGTCGAACCAGATACAAGCAATCAGTTTTGGACTGACTGAAGTAATGCCTTATCGGTGACGGTTGTAGACGAACTTAGTACGCGATTTCTGATAGCTAGTCCAGACTCATTCTCCGAAGAGAATGAAGGGAAAAGGAGTGGTGGCTTATGGAGTAGAAGCTGTAGCGATTGCACCGACAGAATTGATGGGAATGAGATATTCCTCAACCTAGCAATTTGCTTGGCAACCAGGCAAGCAAAAATTGACTGCCTATAATTTGTTTCTAGGTGATTTAAAGTTGGAAGTTGATGTTTGCCTAGACTAGCGCCGCTACTGGGCGGCATTTATGGTGGAATTACGCAGTGCTAGTGGTGCGAGGCAATTGCTCAAAGACTCTCTTGAAGTTGGTGTCTCGCAATAAGCAGTAAACGGTCACATGCAACTTCACTTTGTCTTTCTGGTCTCGACCCTTGTAATTGCTATTGTTTGGCGGGTGTGACATTCGCAAGAGACTTCCTAGCTAAAGTGAACCAGAACGTCTAAACCTTTTAGGGGCAGCCCCTGTCCTTTTTGCCTTTCTATTAGTAGATTGATCGGTTAATTACAGGGTGTAGTAGAAGGATGGCAAAGCGAAGATGCTCGGTTTTAGCGTGATTGAAGAGTTTTTTCCTACTTCGGGAGAAGCACGGTTTCAGTTGAAAAAGTAGAAGGTCAAGAATTTCCTAGACTAAGTATTTGTGTCTAATGCATTCTTGACCAAATGGGAAGATCAGCTTTGAGAAGACTCGCTATCGAATTTCAGACAAAGCTCACCAACTTTAACTTCGAGCGAAACGACAATTGTCTCTGTTGCCCCTAAATCAATTTTCCCACTCTTGCCCTTTAGCAGCTCTTGGCCGCGTTCAGTAAAGGTGGTTATTGACTTAGGAATGGCCATACCTCTGCCACTATAGTCTTTGTACTTTGCCACGGCCTCTAGAAATCGTTGTCGCAGAGTAGCTTTCTTTTCTACGATGCCTTTATTTGTGGTCAAGGACAAGTTAGTGTCGGAGCTAATTTGATTGTAGAGTTTACGCCAGATTTTCAGAGCACTGCCCAATTCAGTCCAGTTTTTTTCCTCGAATAGACTGTGTAGTTTTTGCGAGTGCTCCAAGAGCTTTTGACTTGATGGCGGTAACTTCGGACCAGTTCCAGAGGCAAACTCGAATTTACTCAGACATTGCTCATAGAGGTTTCTGGCCTCTGACTCTTTGGTGG
>LNEX01000009.1 GCA_001464165.1 bacterium Ga0077546 | reverse complement strand
TTGTTTGTAGCTCGTCGGACAAACCTCCAAAGTGATCTGTCGTTTCGAAAGCTCCTTTAACATGCTCGGTTTTTGCAAAGGAATGTGTATGCCGTGACCAATGCGATCTAGGGTAGCGAAATAGCGAGGATCAACATTGTCGATACCCGTCTCTCCGAGGTGACAGGTTGTCTTCAAGCCCGAAGCTCGAGCTCGAGCCATGAGCTTGATCCACTCTTCTGTTTTCTCAGTATTGATTTCAGGACCGGCGAGATCGACACCCACTACAGGACCGAGATTATCTTGGGCAACTTTGAGAATGGCCTCGTTGATTTTTAGGGGCAGCCTTCTATCAAAGCAAAGAATCTGCTTGACGATGATCGGGTAGTCGGCTGGCCTTAAGTTCATAGTAATTACCTCAACAATGAGATGCATTTGAGCCAGACGTTTTGCCGGAGTTAACTTGTGATCTGTTCTGAAGTAAGGGTTATAGCGAAGTTCGAGATACTGGAGGTTCTCAAAGGTGTAGGCACCTCGGCACAGACGCAAACAGAAATACGGAAGATGCTCAAGACTTTGCAGTTCTTCAACAAGCGAGTGAATTTTGACGAACTCTTCTAAGGTGCGACAAGGTCGAGTAAACCAATTGTAAAAGCCATCATAGTCAGGAAAGTAATTGAGAATCGGATGATCTGTCCGACGCAAGAACTTATAAATGATCCGAGGATGCAGGGCTCCACCAAGGGGCCTGTGAAGATCCGCATATAAAGCCATTTGTGAGCCACCTTTCGATTTCTGATGCCGATTTTTTTTTGATTCTTGCCGAGCTGGGTAAATAGCTATTGCATGAAATAACTTGCTCGAAACTTCCCGACTATTAATTGCTTATTCCATACCTTATATATAGAATTTCAAACTCCCCAAAAGAAAACAGAAAAACTGATGAATTCTTTTACCCAACTATTTGCTCGACAAATCATTAGCTCATATAAATTCCTAACTATCGCTACAATCCTAGTTGCAACAAGCCTGGCGCCGGCTTACGCACAGAACGATCCAATTGTGATCATGCAGACCACCAAGGGGCGAATTGTCATAAGAGTATTTCGCAATATGGTTCCCTATACAGCCAACAATTTTCTTGACTTGGTTTCAAGAGGGTATTACGACGGCAAATCTTTTCATCGAGTGGAAGGTTGGGTCGTACAAGGCGGCTGTCCCTATGGCAATGGTCAAGGCAACTACACAGACCCTGATACGGGTAGAGAACGTTTTCTCCGCCTGGAAATAAACCGCAATCTCAACCATAACTCGGCAGGAGTAGTAGCTATGGCTCGGGGACAAAGTCCCGATTCTGCTAGCTGCCAATTCTATATTTTAAAAAAGCCGATGTCACAGTTAAACGGCAAATATGCTGTATTTGGTGGGGTTGTCGACGGCCTCAATAACATCTATCGCATAGCTCCGGGCGACCGTATCATCTCGGCCCAAATCGCCGGTGGTCAGGCACAAAGAGCAGCCAACCAAGAACCAATTGAACGACCAACCACTCCAACCACAGCATCAGGCGAAAATAAAGAAGCGACCGGCGAAAGCGGATTTTAATAGTTAGCGGATTTTAAATTGCGAAGCGCTTGGGCAAATAACTGGGATCGCCCGCGTTCTTGGTTAACTTGCCATTTTTGAAAAGCTCTACAGATTCTAGCCAGACCTCAAACTCTGGGGCTGGACACAACTGATGAATCTCCCTCAGAGCAGCTATGTCGTGAAAACTTGAGCTTTGATAAGAGAGCATTACATCGTCACCCATGGGTACGCCCATAAAGTAATTGACACCAGCCGCGGTCAACAAAACCGTCAAATTCTCTAAGTCATTTTGATCAGCGTCCATATGATTTGTGTAGCAAGCATCGACGCCCATGGGTAAGCCCAACAACTTAGCCATAAAGTGATCTTCTAGACCAGCCCGAATCATTTGCCTACCATCAGCCAAATATTCTGGACCAATAAAGCCGACGACATCGTTCACCAAAAAAGGATTGAAACATCTGGCCAGGGCATAACAGCGAGCTTCCATCGTCACTTGATCGGCGCCGAAGTGAGAGAGCGAGGAAAGTTCAGACCCTTGTCCCGTTTCAAAATACATAAAAGGCAACTCACTAGAAATCTCTTTCTTTCCTAGTGCACAAGCTTCCTTTATCAAGTCAATGTCTATACCAAAGGCCTTATTACCCTTTTCACTACCAGCAATACTTTGAAAAATCAGACCAGCAGGCGCCCCTCTTTCAATTGCCTTTATCTGTGTAGTGATATGGGACAGAATGCAATTTTGGGTGGGAATCTTGAGCTGCTCAATAATTTTGTTGGTTTCCTCAAGCAGCCGCCCGACAGTGT
>LNEX01000008.1 GCA_001464165.1 bacterium Ga0077546 | reverse complement strand
ATGACACTGACTTGGCACTGTTTGTCGACCAAATAAGTCGTTAGCCCTAAGCCCCAGGCACGTTGAGCATGCCAGTAGTCAAACATTGAAAGCCCAGCCAGGAAGCGGCAAGCAGGCACCAGAAGCAGGCAAAGACGCGGTTCATGCGTTTCATAAGTCCCTCAATCTATGGGCTAGGGGCAATAGGCTCTAAGCAATAGACCTAGTCTACCATTCACTTGGAAACAGTGCTCGGTGAGTCAAAATAGCAGTCAACTTCGGAGTCAACTCTGGAATCAGTTCATATATATATGAAAAACCTGGTGTTGATGTAGCCTCCACCCACTAGAATTAAAGCTGTTAGTGGCGAAAGGCACCCAAATGGCTTATAACGACTTGCGCGAATTTATAGAGGCTCTAGACAAGGCAGGAGAGCTAATGCGTATCAGCGCGCCAGTTTCGGCAGATCTAGAAATTGCTGAAATTACCGACCGAGTGAGCAAGCTGCCTGGCTCAGAGAATAAAGCCCTTCTATTTGAAAACGTCATTGGCTATGACATGCCAGTTCTAATTAACGCCCAAGGCTCAATGAAGCGCATGTGCCTATCGCTAGAAGTTGAAGACCTAAACACAATTGCGGACCGCATCAGAGTTTTCATCAAGCCAAAAGTACCTGAGAGCTTTATGGCCAAGCTGGCCTTCCTGCCAACCATTATGGAAGTGGGTAAGTTCCCGCCCAAAATCGTAACGGGACCGGCTCCTTGTCAGGAAGTTGTGATAACTAATCCTGCCGACCCGATGCTCGACAAGCTGCCAATCATCACCTGCTGGCCTGAAGACGGAGGCCCATTCATAACTATGGGCGCCGTCATCACCAAAGATCCGCACAACGGCAACCGCAATGTCGGCATGTATCGGGTGCAGAAGTTCGATAACAACACCACAGGCATGCATTGGCACAAACACCATGATGGTGCCAAAAACTTCGAAAATTCACGCCGCGACTCTATGACCTCGGCCAATCCAGAACACCCTGATTCACCAGCCAATCAGCCCACTGAGCCGCCAAACTACGGAACTTTCTTCAATAAAGAAGAGTACGAGAAGCCAGGCAATAGACTAGAAGTAGCTGTAGTTCTTGGTGCTGACCCATCTATTACTTATGCAGCTACGGCACCACTTCCTCCTGAAATTGACGAGATGATCTTCGCTGGATTTCTACGCCAAAGCCCAGTGCGACTGGTTAAATGCAAGACCATTGACCTTGAAGTTCCAGCTAGCGCCGAAATCATTATTGAAGGATACGTAGACCAAAAAGAGCTAAGGCGCGAGGGCCCGTTTGGCGACCACACAGGCTTTTATAGCTTGGCGGGGCTGTTTCCAGTCTTCCACGTAACAGCTGTTACCCATAGAAAGAATCCAATTTATCAGACAACGATTGTCGGTAAACCGCCGCAAGAAGATTGCTTCTTAGGCAAGGCCACAGAGCGCATCTTCATGCCCATGGTGCAGATGCTCGTGCCCGAAATTACCGATATGAATCTGCCTTGGGAGGGGGTCTTCCACAACTGCGTAATAGTTGCCATAGACAAACGCTTCCCAGGTCACGCCCGCAAAGTGATGAGTGCCATTTGGGGCTTAGGGCAAATGATGTTCACTAAATTTGCCATCATCGTCGACAAAGACGTGAACGTCCATGACTTGTCAGAAGTAGCGCTACACGTGTTTGGCAATACCGATCCTAAGCGGGACATGAT
>LNEX01000007.1 GCA_001464165.1 bacterium Ga0077546 | reverse complement strand
AGGCTCTGTCTGAGCTGTCCGGCAAACTGGAGCGCGGCTTCTTTCCGCGCTTTGGTCGGCCTTTCGGAAGCGCGGAAATCTCCGGCAACAGATCTGTCGAAAATAGAAGTAGTTGCAGGCCGACTGTCTTGTCTGTAAATTTGACCTCGGTAGCTGGGAAATCAAACCCCTTAGATTGAAGCGACTCCGGAATCAGAGCCTGTTCAAGGATTTGCTCTGGCTGAGTAATAGTCGGCAGAGCTTCCGCCAAAGTCATATGAAGTAACTGATCAATTTCCTCGCTTCGGTGGTCAGCAACGTCCAACATTGAGTCAGAATTGTGTTCATTCAAGACTATTGTTGGTTCAACCTCGATAGCGAGGAAATCTGACACCTCAGAATGTATTGACTCCGGAAGAAGAGTTGACTCAGCAATTGGCTTTGGTTCGGCAATCTCTATATGGTGCTCGTTCAAAATTATTTTGAGTGAACGCTCTATTTCCTCGCAGCCGACTTCATCAACATCGGGAGTGAAGTCAAAGCTCGGTTCGCTAAGAGCTCCTGTTGCTCTCGTTTCCTCGATGGTTTCCTCGCATGTTGGTTCGGCTTGAGCAAGCTTAGTTTGCAAAGTCACCGGGCACACTGCAGCAGTTTCTATATCTCTAAGGAAAATAGCCATCGC
The DNA here is from genome assembly GCA_001464165.1 of bacterium Ga0077546. Next base: position 4,361 of record LNEX01000007.1, on the reverse strand, counting down.
GGCAGGAAGGGAAACTTCATCGCGATGCAACTTCGGCTCAAAACTTTCATTGAGCCAACAGAAGCCTGGTTGCAATGGAATTGGGAATACTTGGTCCGAATGGATCGTAAGCGAACCCGGTGCCGGTTTGAAGCCACACTTTCCGAGATAAACACCCAAGTCGTGGGCGATTTCCTCGGTTTTCACTGGCGCGGAAAATGCAATAAATATCTGAGCATCTTCAGAACCAGCTGCTTTGTATAATCGAGGCAATACACCGATTTCTGAGAGATTTCCGAGCAGTTGACTCAATGGCAAAGATTGGCGGTATTCCGATGCTTCCGGAATAGTCAAAACCAAATAAGCTGAGACGCTATCTAAAAGACATGCGCGTAAAGACTGCGCACCATCAGAAACTGCGCTGGCAAGCTCCTCATCAGTCAGGTAGTGAAACTGACTCATGGTGCGCCAGCTACTACTGTCAATTTTTCGGATGGCAGATCCAAATCTCTGCGGAAATAGAGACAGAAACTTCTTGGTTAAGGAAACGCTATCAAATTCGTCTTGTGCGGGAGTCTGCCCCTTTGCACAATCTATATAAGTGCTAATTTTCGTACTCTCTTTCTAGGAGATTTGATGATACTGAGCGAAGAACGGTTCTTGAATAAGTCTGGATCTAAAAAGGCCCCAATATTCGATCGACATATCTTTAGACATATTGCCAAGAAGTGATCTTTGACACTATATAAGGTGCTTTAGCAACGATCAACACTTTAGATCTGGAAGGCTGATGGATCAGTGCTCTTCCTCGCCCTCGGAAATTTCCTCGGTGGTGGCACCACCGCGCTATCTGGTACCCTGTTTGACTGTTGCAGTCAATTTGATCTATTTTCGATCCATCGGATTTCCTGGCAGAAGTCGAAATTCCTAATCGCGGAAATCGATCTTCCTCGGTGGTTCTGATAAACGCGGAAACTTCCGCAGCGTCCACTTCTGGACTGGTAAAACTGACTGGTGGCAAGATTCGGACTTTCTAGCTTATGTGCAACTCGCACCACTAACGATATCAGAATAATATATTTTCGCAAGCCCGGAAACTGAAATTTCTTCGACAAAGAAAATATTTCCGCGCTAGCAGCTCTCGCTGACAACATCAAAGCGACAGTGAAGAGCACCACCGGGCGACCATCCTGCCGTTCACGCCACATAGCGAGGAAGAGCGCCAAGGCTTGGGCGCGGAACCAGCGAAGAAATATTTTCCTCGCTTCCGCACCGATTCCGAGGCGCGGAAAGTCGTATAAATACGGCAAATTCCAAGGAAACCGAAAACAAACGGCTAAAACCGGCTCGAAAAAGTGAGGATTAGAATGAACGTACACCAGCAGCCCTAAAAACCAGTCCGATAAATATCACCAAGCGATTGCCACCATATACGAACCAACCAAGATGCCAAAAAGGTGCTCCAAAATTCAGCTGTTTCCAAAGCCCGGAAATACCGTAAGCCCCTGCCGACGGTCCATTGAGCAACCTAGAAACTGATACCACGGAAAATTTTCCTCGATTTCCGTGGTATCAAGCGCAAATACCCTTATAATGATTGAGCACAATTTCGATTAGATATATACACCAGCGCGCCACTAGATATGGAACCAACCAGATGAGAACTATTTCGGTAAAGGAAGCTGCACACGCCTTAGGCTGCACCACTCGGACCGTCATTAATAGGCTCAAAAATGGCGACCTCAATGGTCAGCAGTTTGCAAATCCATACGGTGTTAGCGAGTGGCGGATTTACCCCACCAAGGAAATAGCGCAGAAATTAAGAATCAAAGAGCCCGGAAACCCGGAAACAGTTAGCGCGGAAATGAATTTCGGCCCCCTCGAAGAGCCCATAGACGCAGAAACTGTTAGCGAGGAAACCACTTCCCAGGCCTCCTACACTCAGGACTGGATGGAGTCCGAGCGTCAGCATATGAGGATCTTGGCCGAAGAGATGATGCGGCCTTTACTTGAAACTATTCGCAACCAGGAAAGGCAACTGGAAGATCAGAGCGTCAAACTCAAGCTATTGCCTGATTTCGAAAAGCAAGCAGCGGATGAGCGCAAAGCAGCTCAACTCAAGGCGCTTGAAGCTGAGGCACTGCGCAAGCAAGTTGATGCACTGAAACTCAAGAACGAAGCAGCCGAGAAAGCACAAGAGCAAGTTGCACTTCTTGAAAAAGCCATAGAAGAGCGCCAACGCGAAGCTGCCGCCGAAATTCAGAAACTTAAAGAAGAGAAAGAAGCACAAATCAAATTAGTTGAAGTGCAGCTAGCTGCACTTTCTCAGACAGTTCTGGAGTTAAAACAGCCCTGGTGGAAGAAACTATTTGGCACCAGTCCAGAAGCTGTTACAGACAATACTAGTGTGGTGGACACTGCGGAACAATAGAGCTTCGCATCAAAGGTGCTCGGCGTATCGCATAGTTGTTTCCAATTTGACGTGTCCACCGAACTGGGCAACCAGACCTAGTTCATTGCCTTGACGTAGAAGGTTTGTCAGGCACGTTTGCCTAAGAGTATGACTCGAAACGCCATGAAGATTGGCGCGCTCGGCCAGATTGCGAATAGCATGGTCAATGCTATCCACTGACATGCGACCTCCACGATTCGATAGAAATAGGCCTTCGTCTCTTGCCATTGGAAATCTCGTCTTCCGCTCACTGAGCCATTCTTGCAAGGAGATTGCGCAAGAAGGGTTTAAAGGTAATTCTCGGCAGCCTGATTGATTTCCAGATCTGACCTTCAGCACGTTTCTGCGTTTTGAAAGACGCACATCAGCAAGGTTTAAGTTCCTACACTCACTAATTCGAATGCCCGTGCTGAGCAGCAATATAGCGAGCGCTCTATCGCGTGGCCTCTTGCAGCGTAACACGGCCTGCAGAAACTCCTTCTGTTCATAAAGCCCAAGGGATTGAGGAGCTGCAGCCTGACAGTTCTCTCGGCCAGCATTGCATTTTCCGAGCCCCAGAAAAGCGAAGAAAGAGTCAATGGCAGTAAGGTATGCGTTCACCGTTTGCTGGCTGCTTTCAATGGTCAAACTTAGGTGTTGCTTGTAATCAGACACCGCGGAATCGCGAGCATCCCTGTCCGTTAGTCCAACAGAACGTTCGTCCAGACGCCCCCCCAGGAAGCCTAGAAAAAGCTGCAAGCGAGTCTCGTAGGCACGCTTTGTGTGAGTAGACAGAGGTTGCCTTCTCAACCACTTCTTGTATGCCTCAAACTGCTCAAGCAGATTGAACAAACCTTGAGCATTTGAAGCCGGAGGCAGAGGGAAAAGATCAGTTGGACCACCGCTTGAATTTCTGATTTGCATGAACTAAACGCCGCCCCAATATCAGGCATATTTTAGCGACACACAGCCAGCAAGGCAAGCTATAGCACCTGGCACGTCGAGAACAAGAAGCCACCGTGCTGTTCATCCCATGGGCATCGGCGTAGCAATAGAATGTTGGAAGCAACCGATCTGCCGACTACTGGACACAATTAGAATTCCTAGTCATTGCTTGTGATGAAGATCGATATCACAAGCTTCTGCAAGCAGATATAGATACAGAAGCTGGTTCAGTGCCAAGTCAATTTCTTAGCCCCACAACCACAACTGATTTTCTTCTCTCCTGTAACCAGGCTCTTAGAGCTCACATAACGATCACATGCATTGCAAAAGAATAGGCTCTTCAAGGACGATATATCCTCCAAAGCCACGTCAATATCACCTGAATTGATTTGATCGGAACTATCATGAGATCCCCTGTTGACTACCAGCGCCGATCCCTTCAAATTTGCAAAAACCGCAGCGTCAACAATTTCAGCACATTTATGCTTGTTGACGGTTCCTTGAAGGGCGCTGAGGAGTTCATCAGACATTCTGTGCTCATTTTGATCGTTGTATCTGAAGGCCACCTTAGCCTCTAAACTTGAACAAATCTGCTTAAGAGTTAGTTCCAATAACTTTCGCAGATCATTCGTCACGTCATGAGCCCCCCTCTTTACGGAAATTAACTCTTCCAGTGTAATCGGGCTTTCATCAAGAGACGTCCCATTGCTCGAATCAAATCTTACTTCCTTGAATATCCATCTAGATCGAGGAAACTCTCTCTTCATTATCTCAAACCAGAATTCCTCATGGGTGAGTAAAAGAATTTGCCAATCAGCGAATTCGTTATTGATCAGTCGAATAAGACGACGACGCAAGCTTTGATCAAAGCTGGTAACGATGTCATCAAGTACCAAAAAGCGGCATTTTTCATTGAAAAGTTTTGCCGAAGCAAGAAAAAGAACGATTCCCAAACTATTTAGGTAAGACTCACTAAGGTACTTTTTGGGTGGATAAGTTGGCTTCC
>LNEX01000006.1 GCA_001464165.1 bacterium Ga0077546 | reverse complement strand
CTGCCAGTTATAGGAATAAACACTTTGGTTGGCACTGTTCGTCAAAATGCCATTGTCGCCCAAGAACTGCAAAACGCCCAAATGAACTTTCTCGTCGATCGAGATAAAGAGGCATTAGATCGCTCAATTGCTGATCTCAATACCACTATTAGTGAATGCCTAAAAAGCACAGCTATAAATAGTAGCAACAAGAACAAATGGCTCGACCTACAAGCAAACGCAATAACCCCGGCCGATGATGTCGAGGCTTTCCTAAGAAAGAACCTGCCGGAGAATGTCCAGATTCAATCAATAAAGCTTACCAATGGCTGGCTTGAAGGCGAAGGTGATACCACCTTGCAAGTACCGAAACCAGCTAGCCTAGCCCAAGTACCAGCTAATGCTGTTCAAAACGGAACCTACCGGGCCTTTGTTAATATCCCGGCAGCCCAGCGCAATTTTAGCTTTGCCGGTGTCGGTGAGAAATCAAGCCTAGTTAGCAATAGTGCATTTAGAGTCGCTGACAAGAAACACATCTGCTCAATAGTAAGACTTGAATGCGTACTTCAATTTGAGAGTCTCGGAAAAATGAAAATACCATTTTACGATGCATCGATGAACAAAGCTCTTTGTGCAGCCACGTGCCAACCCTTTGCTATGCCTGATAGCGGGCCCAAAGGGGTCATGACACTAAGGTTCACAGGCGCGCCAGTAGCCGCCCTTCGCTCATGGAGTGACTTCTTAAGAGATGGAACATTTCGGGACAATAAAGTCACCACATACGATGCAGTCGGGGGTGACTACCCTCTCGACCCCGAAGCTCGCATGCAGCAAAGTGCGCCGCTCGTGGCACCAACCACTTCAAATCAGTTTGCTGAACACTTCTACTATTGGCTACGCAACGGCCACACCAAGCCACGTCTAGATGCAATTTTAGAGATGGTCAATGCCCAGTTTCATTCTGGTGCAAATGAAATCTATGCTTACGAATTTGCCAATGATGGTGGAATCTCCAGGAGAATAATTACCAAAGACCCATTTCCCGTTGGTGTAACGGCAGAAAGCCAATACTCAACAATCGCTGATACCAATATCCAGGGAGGTATTGCACCAATAATAATTTTCAGGAACGATGTAAAAAACCTTAGCCGCGAAAATGGTGGCAAACACTGTGGCCAACCATTAACTGGCTATCCTTTAAACTGGTGCGAACTAAGCGAATACGGCGGTGATCCCCATGTCGCCGTTAGCTTAGGAAAAGGTCGCCTCGGAACTCATCTAACTATTGTTGACCCAACGGGCACAGCTTCAACAGACGAAGCAATAAACGATCCCAATTTTGGTTTATTCAAGAGTTTCAACGGACAAGAACTATTTTCTCAGCCACGCAGAAGTTTCTATTCTGGTGGATTGGCACTAGACATAGAAATCGGAGGTACAGCAGCCCCAACGGCACCAAGCATGGAAAACGCATCTTGGAGCAAATTACCAGGGAAAAGATTGATTTGAGACACTCTCACTAATGTGGAGGCATGGGCATGTATACAGGAGGGTCCCCTGCGAACTTCAATTCTTTAGCAATCACGGTATTACTAACATCATGCGGTTTGAGGTAAACATAGTAGCTATCATTGCGCTCGACTAAGTCACCTTTCGGTAAACTAGAAGGACTTACCAATAAATCATTGGTGATACGCACGTGCATGTAATAGGGAATGAGCTGAGCGTAGCCAGACACAGTTGGTTTAAGACGATACCGCAAGATGTGCTCACCAGCTATTTGCACCACGCTCGCAGTCGGTTTAGCAAGCGGTACTAGTGCGGTTTCCAACCAACTACTGCCCACCTGTACGAACACACGAGTGCTCGGGGTCATGACGTACATTGACTTGTCTCCTTTGCTATTGCGCAAGAAGAGATCGAGCTCATATCCACCGTCAACAGTCATGCGAATGTCCTTTACACCGGCTTTCAAGTCACTCATGGCTAAGTCTTCAAGGGCCTGCTGCCTATCGAGCTGCGCATCGATGAGACTCTGCTGCCAACCAGCCACACCAAGATTGGCAAGATAAACTAGAGCTAGTAGGGGCAGCACTATTAGTACAAAGCGACCAACGTAGCGGTCAAAACCGATACCTAGGCGCACTTGCTCTTTGGCGACCTGCTGGGGGGAAATTGCATAGATACTATCAACTCTTCCAGTAGCGCCAATAGTCTGTTGCAAGTCCTCGACCTTCGAGCGAGCATTTCCCAGTTCAGCCACACCAGACTTCATTGTCAAAACTCTATCTGCCGCAGCAGCTATATCGCGGTTGTGAGTTACTAATATCATGGTCAATTTATGCGCTTGCCGAATCTCCATTAGTAAGCTGAGAATTTCGGCCTCAGTTTCAGGGTCGAGGTCAGCGGTCGGCTCGTCGGCCAGAAGCACTTGTGGAGAATTTATCAAAGCTCTGGCAATAGCCACCCGTCTTTGCTCACCTCCCGAAAGCTCGCCAGGGTATGAGTCTATGCGGCCGGCTAAGTTTACTTGTTCAAGCAAAACTCTTGCTCTGGCATATGCGGCCTTTTCGCTTAAAGCACCACTGACTAGCGCCGGTAATGCAACATTATCGATGGCTTTAAGAGATGGAAGGAGACTAGCAAACTGAAAGACAAAGCCAATTGTAGAATTGCGAAAATCGGCCCTAAAATTATCTCCCTGCTCCCAAAGATTGCGTTCTCCATACATAACCATGCCAGATGAAGGTCTAAAAATTCCACCAATCATTGCTAGTAGTGTAGATTTTCCAGAACCAGAACAGCCAACAATAGCCAAGAAGCTCGAGCCGTCTAGCTCGAAGCTAACATCGTTAACAGCACTAATGGCCTTAACTGAACCA
>LNEX01000005.1 GCA_001464165.1 bacterium Ga0077546 | reverse complement strand
AGATGATTTCTGTCTTTGAGCATGACATGCCCTCTAAATCGCCTGAGATTCCGATTAGTGAGTTAGCGTGGATGGTAGGCTCGTGGGGGGCGAAGTCAAATTCTGATCTTCGAGTTCAGTGTGAATACACTGCTAACAAGAAGTTCTTACTAGTCAATTTCTATTCTAGTAAAGCAGACAATACTGGGCCTAGTGAAACTGAAATAATTGGTTGGAATCCCGTTCTCAATTCAATTTGCTCTTGGCACTATAACAATGATGGCGGCATCGGTATGGGACGTTGGAAGAGAGATGGTGATAATTGGCTGGTGAACGCCCGAGGCTCTGATCGCGAAGGCTTGCATGCTCGTGCTCAGTATATTTTGCACAAGGTTGACGATAATAACTATACCTGGAAGTCAACAAAGCGATTTTCACAAGGCAATTCACTGCCAGACACGCAAGAAATTGTTGTAATGCGACGAGACTCTAAATAGGTGAATAAGATTATGCGATCTAGACTCTCTAGTCTCACAGCCAAGAGTAGCCGAATCATTTCTCTTGGTTTACTTCTGTCTATGTCATTGTCTGTTATTAGTCTTGCTCTTTCGCAGGAAGCATCAGCCCGCGGTGGCGGCGGTGGCAGAGGTGGTGGCGGATTCGGCGGTGGACGTGACTTTGGCGGAGGTCGTGACTTCGGCGGCGGACGTGATTTTGGTGACGGGCGTGGCTATGGTGATCGCGGCCTCGGTGATCGCGGTATTGGTGATGGATACGGCGGCGATATGTTTGGCGATCGCGGAGATTCAGTGCTCGATCATACTTCTGAGAGCGCTTTACGAAGTGGCGCTGATCAAGTTTGGAATGCTGGTCCACAAAGGGGGCTTGCTACCGATGGCGGCTTCGGCCGAGCGTTGACTGATGGCGCCGTTGGCAGAGGTCTTTCGGCTAGTGCTATGACAGACCGTGGAGTTGGCGTGCGCAATGCCTTTCGTGATGATGGTCTGTTTCGCCGCGATTGGTGGGGCCGCTATCCTTATGCTTGGGGGGGTGCCTGGGGCGACGATTGGGCATACGGCTATGGTGATTGGGATGATCTCGCTACTTTCTGGGACTATCCAGCAAACAACGCGCCCGTTGACTATGACTATGGCAATAACATCACCTATCAAGGCGATACTGTTTATTACGGCAGTCAGCCTAGTGCCACTGCTGCTGACTATTACACTCAAGCTCAGATCATTGCTAATTCTGTTCCTGTTCCTGCTCCTGTTGCCGGTGCCGCTCCGACTGCAGCTGCTAAAAATAGCAAAACCGCGACTCCAGCTGTATTAGCAGCCGCTGAGTCGAAGGACGTAAAAGACTGGAAGTCGCTGGGAGTATTCTCGCTCACCCAAGGGGACCAAACTGATTCGACTATGATGTTTCAGCTAGCTGTCAATAAAAAAGGAGCGATACGAGGAAACTACTACAATGCACTGACCAAGGAATGCAAGGTAGTCTCTGGTGCTGTCGACAAGAAGAATATGCGGGCCGCTTTTACAGTAGATGGCAATAAGTCTGTAATATATGACACTGGTTTGGCCAACTTGATGCGGCCGCAAAGCCCTATTCTTGTGCACTTTAGCAAGAGCAACACTGAACAGTGGAATTTTGTTCGCCTTGATCCACCCAAGAAGCCAACTTAATCTAGGCAAATTTAGCCAACATATTGATAGGCTGGCAGTCCTTGACAGTCACTTAGGTGAATTTTGAAAAGGTCACCGGCATTGGTTTCATTCAGCGATTTCTCTTGAGTAGATTCTTGCTGGGCTGAAGTGATGTAGAGATCTTGCAGCTCATCGCCGGCAAAAGCGCATGATGTAACGTTGCTAACACCTGGTACAGCAATGGTGGCAAGCTGTTTGCCGTTTTTAGGGTTGACTTTTTGTACAGCTGAGCCGCCCCATATCGCAATATAGAGGTTGTCGTCGCTATCAATGGTCATGCCATCAAAGTGGCCGCCCCATTGGTTGATTACTACTGGGCGTCGATCTGAAATCGCGCCACTGGCTTTGTCGTAGTCAAAGGCGTCAACTCTATTGCTGGCGGTATCTATGTAATACATGGTGTCGCAAGCTTTATTCCAAGCAATGCCATTCGATATGGTGATATCTGATAGCCTGTGGGAGAGTTTCTGCTGCTGGTCTAGCATCCACAAGTTGCCGCTCGGAAAGTTGCAGCCCAAGTCCATGGAGCCGCACCAAAAGCGACCAGCTGGGTCGCATTTGCCGTCGTTCATGCGATTGGCAACAATGTTAATTTCTGGGCTGGCCAACACCGAAATAGTGTGAATATTGTCCGAGAGGTCATCGACAACTTTGAGATGCACAAATTCTCCGCCCATGCCGAGGATAAAGCCGCCACCAAATGCAGTGGCGCGTCGCACCACGCAGCCTGGCTTGTCTGGAAGT
>LNEX01000004.1 GCA_001464165.1 bacterium Ga0077546 | reverse complement strand
GGCAAGACCAGCTGCAACCATCGATACTAAGGGCTGATCAATTAGTGAGCTGTGGCTAAAATCACAGACAATAATGCAGCAGTTGACAACGCAGATTGCCAAGAATACAGCAGTAACGCTCTCTGCTAGTGCGAAAGCGAGGAAGCCAACGCTGAGAGATAAAACTGCTAGCCATAGTAGTTTGACTACTTGCAGTGCCACTATAGAGTTTCTCAAGAGTGTTAGCGATATGCCCATCGCCAAGGTGCCGACAGGCGGATAGTATGTATTTACCGTGAAAAATTGATGCCACCATTTCGCTCTCAGTGGTCGAGCGTGTTGTAGTAGATCGGCGTAAGAAATACCGTTGAGAACATGATTTGCCTCATCGCTAGCCGGAATGTGTTTGTCAAAGTGCAACCAGATAGCTAGAGTCAGGCAAAATAAGGTGGTAGCGGCTAAGGCTGCGACAATTGCGCCGCGGCGTTTTGAATTGTTTGAAATAGAATTTTCCTGCCTATCAGACTTTGAAATTGCTGCTTTCGAATCTATCGGGTCTGCCATTGGATGCCGCATCCTATCTTGTCTCGGTTAGCTTCTTTTGGTCGTGCTTGGTGAGTGTTCAATTTTTGAACTTAATCATAATTGGGTCGCTCTCTAACCCCACGAAGTTGTTATTGTGCTCTAGTAGCTGAACGCTAATCTGTCGATAGGCATCAGATTTGATTGCTTTGGCGTCAATAGTTAATAGTTGTTGAGACTGTTCAATTGGTACTTTGAGAGTTTGTTCAACAGCCTCATGCTGATTTTTAAAAGTGTCAAAAAAAGCGTTCTTGCCAGTGATGTAGATATACGCTTGCTCAATTTGTTCTAGTTTTGGCAATCTGACATTTAGGTCAATTGAATCGCGACTGGCTGGGATGAGATATTGACCATCTTTCGACTGTTCATAGTTTGGTGCTGTAAGCACAGGCTGAAGCTCTTCGCCTTTGAGTAGGCGAGCCTTATCAACTTTTATGGTTGTGCCACTAGGCAGCAGAAGTGAGATGGTGTCTACCTTTTTATGCGCAAACCAGCGCCAATTTTGAGAAAGGGGTATGTTAATCAGAAAAGGATTGTTTCTATCAGTTTCTATTTTCTTGTCAATTTTGACTTGGCAGCGCGAATCTTTTTCGTGCTCATCGAAATTTGCAGAAAAAGAGAAATCTGTTTGGTCTTTTGCATATTTTATAAGGGGTATTTCTGCCTGTAGTATGTCGGCCGATAGCGGATTTAGTTCTAGCCCTGGGAAGCTAATTCCATCTCCTTCTTGCACTTCAGCTAAGGTGATGCTGGAATGAGAGTCAGAGGGTATTATTGTCGCTCTCCCTATTGTATGAACAAATGCGCTATTTCTAGTGCTGCTAATGCTGGTCAGGGCAAGCTTCGGCAAAGTCTGTTGGGCTGGTAGAAGTGTCAGCTGCTTTAATCTGCGCTCGCTGTCGTCCCAAAATGCTATGAGCTTATTGCCGCTAACGATGCGCCTAAAGCGACTAACATCCAGTTTGAAATTCTCGCTGAAGAATACAGGGTCAAAGGTATAAATCTGACTGGTAAGATCAGTGTCGGTAAATGGCGGGCTAAGCGCTTTCCTAAATATTGCCCCGTTTAGAATCATATGTGCACCACCGTGGCGCTTTGGAATACCTAAGAGCACAGTCTCTTGTTTCTGTTCTAGGAGGTGCTTATTCAGGTCAGCCGTTTGATTGAGAAACTCTCTTACTTCTTTGCCAGCGTGTACCCAGCTAAGATTAGTTCGAATAGCAGTTTTGGCTAGAATAGTACCCGCCAGGATAGTGGCTACTAGACCGACCGTAGTTAAGCAGCGCTCAGTTGCAGTCCATTTTGTAGAGCTTCTGCTTTTGTTGTCAATTAGCAAAAGCGCTGGTACTAGTGCTGACAATGGCAGTGTGAGGAAGAAGCAGAAGCGGGCGCCCTCAAGTTCATAGCCTAGGCCCCATAGCTTGTATAGCGGTGCCAGGCAGGTAATGATCCAGAGCAGTAAAATTGCTAGCCATTTGAGATTCAATCTAAGACTCAGGGCTTTGACTAGTAGCACCGTGAGAATGACTAAATAGCATGCCGTTAGCCAAGGTGCAGAAGAGACGGTGCAAAGTATCGAAATCAAGCCAACGGCTTAAGGCATTGGCCGCCTGTGAATCGCCTATGCCTTGTGTGTATCCACCCAACAGGGTTCCGAGAGCCAGGTAGCGTAAAGCGAAATAGAGAACTGTAGAGAGCCACAGCGGAGCGCTAATTTTACAGGTGTGTTTTATGTTTAGCGGTTTGCTGCCAAATAAGAACAACAATGCCGGCGCTAGAATTGGTGCACCGATTGTCATCTCTTTAGTCCAAATACTGATCCAGAAGCAGGTTAGATAGCCCGCTACCAGAAGCTTGTATTGCTTGTTGTTAGTAGCTGTTGAGGCACTGTCTGCTTTGAGAAATAGGCATAAGCAGAGCAGATAGAAAACGGCGCAGACAACATCGACTCTGCCAACCACCCAGGAGACGCTCTCGCAATGCAGGGGGGAGACGGCAAACAACGCGGCTGTAAGAAATGCTGTTAGGCAAGACCGAGCTCTGGTAGCGCTGTTTGTCAGTAGTCGCATGAGCCAATAGAGCAAGATTACTGCGACGTTGTAAGAGAGTAAGTTGGTCAAGTAGAAACCAATTGGATTGGCCTTCCAGATTAGAAAGTCAATTAAGAGGCTTACTAACAGCCAGGGACGCCATACACTCATCCCTGGAACAGACATGAAATTGCTTGTGAAATTGAGCCAAAGAAGATTGTATTCACCATTGCAAATGCGACTAACGTAGAGGATTTCGCCAAAGTCGTCGGCTAAGAAATAGCTCCCTAGAGTACGAGAGAAAACCAGCCAAACTATTGTTGACAGTAGTATTAGGTGCAGCCAATGGGTTAGCCAGAATTGTTTAGACACTTAAAAAAGCTCCTGCTCAGAGAAGAGCGGATGACAATCAATTTTCTTCGCAGCCAGCTCTATTTGGCAGTCTTTGTCAGGGTAAGTGCAAGTAACTCTAAATCGACTACCGTTTATCTGAGCTAGATCTAGGGGTAAATAGACTGAAAATCGAGGTTGTGGCCGCTTTAAGTAAGGCAATTCCATTACTTGCTCGAAGCCATTTTGATCGCGCCAGTGCAGTTTAAGAACAGGCTTGGCCTTGTTTGGTTCAGCGGCGATTAGTGGATCTTCTTTGTCATTGGGCGCGTAGCTCAAAACTACTGAAACGCCTATCAGCTCTCCATCATGTAGTTCGAGCTTGTCTAGGGAGAGGGTTGCGTTTTGATTGGTCTTAATGTATGTACTGTCTTCTAAAGTTTGGTTTTGTGTGTGGCCGTTGCTTTTCACGCTCACCAGCCTGATGTTTAGGTCCAATCCGCTTAAGTCTTCACTTTTGTCTTGGTAGCTCATTGACCAATTGGCATTTCTTTTGCTGACAACTTCATCGTATCGAGGGCAAGTCAAACCTTGATCGTTTTCGACGCCATAGAACGCCTTCTCCCATGAATAAATTGCCCGAGACGGAATAACGTGTTTGCCCTGCGAATGCTCAGCGGCGGTGAAGAAACTAGATGGTTGGTTTCCCTTTTGTGTGATGGATATCGTAGCCAAGTTCTGTTTAGCGATCAGCTTTCTTTGGTCGGCAGTTATTGGAATGATGAACCATTGTCGCAAATCCGAATTGGTTAAATTAGCTTCGCGGCTCAGACAATCAAATATGTAGCTACATTCGAGATAGGCGTGGCCAGACTTGTGTGTTTTGAGGTAATGCCAGTTGTCCAATGCGGCAATTGATGGCATGGCTGGTGCCGATACCTTGATGCCATTGAGCGATATTTCAAAGTTTTCATTTGGTAGTTGGCCTAAGTCGCTATCAACAAGTAAGAACCATTCTTTTTGCTCTTGTTTTTTTGATGGTGACTCGATAACTGGTATTTTGCCGTTGATTTGCTCACCAGGGCGAGAGAGGCTCAGTATTCCTTCTTTTATTCTGCCGTTGGCCCTTTGCGGAAATAGACTCAACGGTAGCAAAAGTATTGAAAGCAAAGCTATGGCAATACGGCCAGTAGTTCGGGCTCTGACCGATTGTTTGCAAAGCAAGGGAAGGCAGAGCCACAAGGCTACAAGGAGTGTTATTAGGGCAATAGAGGCAATCAGGCTCCTCGTCAGTATGTCTGTGCCCTGAATGAAATAGAGCGTTGTTGCAGCAGCATTACCAACTGAAAAGGGCGACCGCAGGTCATCACGCAAGA
>LNEX01000003.1 GCA_001464165.1 bacterium Ga0077546 | reverse complement strand
CTGTGAGTCCAATGTATTTGGCATGATAATCGTCATACTCAATAGTCACTAACTCGGGTGGTCCCATATTTTGTTCTTCGGTTTTTACTTTCAACTCCTCTTTGAGGAGTTCGAAGTCGCGGACAATATCTTCATTTGTACTCACGGCCACCTCGATACAGAACCATCTATAAAACTCAATAAACTTTCGGGAATAACAGTGACAGGTTTTTAGATTAAACTCAATGACCTGGCGCTTTTTGCAAAGTTAAAATATGAGATGGCCGTGCCGAATGGTCCGGCTACCGTTTAGTAAAACATGCACCATTTGCGATACCAGCTTCTTGCGTTGCTATGAGCGTCTCATACTAAGCAATGTTTCACCTCCGTTGGTCAAGGCGAGAACCGCCTACCGAGGGGAGGTTTTCAGGCTTTAATTTTTCAGCATTCTAGTGTCGGCAATTGAGATGAGTAATCAGAATTGTTGATTGCTGAGCCTCTGGCTGAGTCTAAGGATAGCAACTATCTCTTTCGTGGCGCGAGCATTTGCTCGCGCTGGCTATCCGTTCGCCACCCATGCTGCAGAGCGATTGCGAACGGCTGCTCCTTCGAATAAGGCTTTAGTGAAAATGTAAATGTGCTGTCGCATCGGCTAAGATAGGATGATTACGTGCTCGGTGCCCTGTCGATGTCAGAATACGAAGTAGACTCAAAAGCCCCAATACTACTTTCCTACTCATGCAACCAAAAATGGCAAGAGATGGAAGGTGATGAATCCAAGCGTGCTTGTGAGCAGTGTCAGTGCAAAGTTCAGAATATCGATGGTTATTCTGAGAATCAGATAGCTCAACTGCTAGAACAAGTTGACCAGGGTCAGAAGATTTGCGTTGCCTTTACGAAAGCCGCATTTAGAAGCAATATTCCGCAAGCTCTGCGGAAGAACAGGACCGACGCTGCACTTCCAGCTTTGTACGAGAATTGGAGTGATATAAGTTTCAGTTTTGTGCCTAATCCGAAAGATACCGGCTTTCAGTTTCCGTCAATCTTCAGTGTCACTACAGTTAGAACAAGTGTTTCGCTGCTGCTAGCCACGTCAGTTGGCATAACCTATTCGGCAAAGGGCAGTGCCGCAGAAATCCTCAAATATGGGGCGTTGAACTCGATACCCTCTTATCACAGTCATCACCCGCATAAGCTGGGGGCTCGTCTAACTTTAGAAGCTGAAGAGCGGGGTGGTTGGGTCGGCCGGCCAGCGCCGAATGAAATCAGAGATAAAGTCGAGGATTTAACCTACTACGAATATCAAAAATATAAAAAGTTACCGAATCATTTACTTCACTCTTTCATTACCGATATCAACAGTGGTCATATCTCAATTCCGAAATTAAGGCTATTAGCTAAAAGATTTGAGAGAGAGGAAGATGCTGGAGGGGCAAGACGGTGCTATTCACTCTTGTTAGCGTTAGCGGAGAGGGAAAATGCAAATAAAAATGACATCAAGGATGTCAACGAAAGGATAAGATTGCTGCTTAAGAAAGAGTATGCAGCAGAGCTAATCTGTTTTGATGGTGAAGTAAGGAAACGTGATTTCCGTCAAGCTAAAGAACGGCTTTTTAAGGTCGATAATGCTCGAAGAATGGCCTTGAAATTTGGCGATGTCTACCCCTGGAAAGATTTCGAAACCCGACTAGATTTCTTGAGCCAGCAGAAAGTGACGGAAGCAGCAGACACTATATTTGGCTGGGCCATGAGCATAGCGGACGACTACCCATCTTCCAAAGAAATGGAAGATTGGAAGGAACGGCAACGAAAACGAGCTCTCGCTCAAATCAATACTTGGCTTACCCAAGAAAATGCCGACGCCGGATCTGCAATTATGCTCGCGCAAGAAGATGAAGAGCTGAAAAGGCGTTGTGAGTTTATCCCAGCCTTGCAAAATCTATATGGTCGCTTAGAGAGTGCCAAGGGAGAAGCAAGAGCTGCTATTCAAAGGTCCTTGCTAAAACTTAGCGACGAACATCTCATCGGCTCAGAAGCTACCGACTGGCAAGAGAAGCTGTTTCGCAAGATAAGTACAGAAATTGAAGAGCACCTAAAGATTAGTGATGGCTACTCAACAAATGATTGTGAAAGGACGATAACGGAACTAGACAAGGCCGAGAAATTGTTGGGATCGGAGCCATGGATCAGTCGGAGATATAGTTGGGATAATTTTGCTAAAAGATACCTGTACCTCGCAGAGAACGCACCATTTAGATATCGCTTCTATTTCTGGTGAGTGCTATTCACAAACCCGGCTCAGGAT
>LNEX01000002.1 GCA_001464165.1 bacterium Ga0077546 | reverse complement strand
GCAATAGCGGCTTTCATGGCCTCTTGATTAGCTGGTAGATTAAAGTCGGTGAATGCTTCGTTGCGGAATTCTGGATTCATTTGTAAGTATTCCTAAACTGATAATTGATACAGCATATATTCTCTAGGGCAAAGTTCGAGCAACATCAAAGTTGATTTAGGCTTTGCTCTTGCTTGCCTGATCAAATTAGGTAATTAGCTTTGTCCGTAAGAGTGCAAGCGTTATACTAAATGATGGCTTTTATGGTCTGGCAAAGAGTGAGTGAGAATGAAGCAGTATCTCGATTTAGTAAAACATGTCCTTGAAAATGGCGAGCGGCGCACAGACCGCACAGGAACTGGCACTATTTCTTGCTTTGGCCTGCAAAACAAATATGATTTGCGTGAAGGATTTCCACTTCTGACCACCAAAAAAGTCAACTTTGCTGCTGTTGTGCGTGAACTGCTTTGGTTCTTGCGGGGCTCAACCAATATCAATGATGATCTAACGCAACATACCTCTATTTGGGATGCTTGGGCCAATACCGAAGGTGAGCTTGGACCTATTTATGGCTATCAGTGGCGCAGTTGGCCAAGCGAAGACGGACATATCGATCAGATAGCTAATGTGATCGATCAAATAAAAAATAATCCTGACTCAAGGCGATTGATCGTCACTGCTTGGAATGTTGCCGACATTCCAAAAATGGCTTTGCCACCTTGCCATATGATGTTTCAGTTTTATGTCATTAATGGTCGTCTAGATTTGCAGCTCTATCAGCGTTCTGCTGACATTGCCGTTGGTGTGCCTTTCAACATCGCTAGTTATGCCTTGCTCAATATGATGATTGCTCAAGAATGTGGCTTAACCCCAGGGATTTTTACACATACTTTTGGTGATGCCCATATTTATTCTGACCATCTAGATGGCATTAATGCTCAGCTTCTGCGCGAGCCAGGGCCGTTGCCTCGGGTCACTATTGCCAATAAGCCAATATTTGATTTGAAGTTTGAAGACTTTGAATTGCATGACTATGTTCACCAAGGTTTCATCAAATTCCCAGTGGCTGTCTAAAGTGCGAGAGAAATTCGACATCATTGTCGCTGCTGATTTGAATCTTGGTATTGGCAAAAACAATGCCTTGCCTTGGCGTATTTCTAAAGACTTGAAGTATTTCAAAGACCTTACCAGCGCAACTCCTGTGCCAGAAGTATTGAATGCCGTTATTATGGGAAGGAAGACTTGGGAATCAATTCCTGCTGCCCACCGTCCGCTCAAAGGCAGAATCAACATTGTTCTAACGAGCAATCCGAACTATCCAATGCCTGAAGGGCACTTCATCAGTTCCTCCCTCGATCAAGCTCTAGATATGCTTATACCGGCTCCGGTAGATAGAGTCTTCATTATCGGTGGCGCGCAAGTCTACAACGAAGCCATGCAGCATCCTAGTTGCGGTTTGCTCTATCTCACACAGGTTCGTCACGTGTTCGACTGCGATACATTCTTACCTCCATTTAAACAGGTTTTTCAGCTGCTTTCGTGTTCTGAAGTGGAGACCGAAGATAATCTAGAATTTTGCTTCAAGGTTTACGAATTCAACTTCCCTGAATATTTGATGGCATAGTCGTATGGCTAATCAATCTACACTGCTAAAGCGCTTTTCGTTGAATTGTTTTGCTTTCTTCCTAGCATTAGCTGCTGCTTTAGTTTTAACTGAGCAAATTGAAGCTGGTCCGGAAAATTTAAATGTACCGAGTGCTGATGAGATTAAGGCAGGCAAGATGCTTTTCGTAAAGGCTTCTTGCTGGGGCTGTCATCCCCATGGAGAGAATTCAATGAATGGCGATAAGCCGCTCAAGGGGCCGCGCTTCGCTAAGAAGTATCGAAGTGATGAAGAGTTGATGCAAGCCATTCGTCGCGGTAGCGTTACTAGGGGGATGCCACCCTTTCCTGTAGAAAAGCTTTCGGAGAAAGATCTAAAACAAATAGTTCTCTTTATACGCTCGCTGTCTTGTAGTGCAAAGCCGTGATCTTCGGAAGAAAGAAAGAGCCTGAATTTACAGCAGATCTGGTTCTGCGTTTATATTGTCAGGGAATTTTTCCGATGGCTGATAGCAATGGCAAGATCAGTTGGTATTCACCAGATCCACGCTGCATATTTGATTTCGATTACTTTCATGTCTCTAAGCGATTGATGCGCACTTATCGGCA
>LNEX01000001.1 GCA_001464165.1 bacterium Ga0077546 | reverse complement strand
CTAATACTTTTTCTGGACTAGAAAATATAAATTGCCTCTCCTGACTGCCTTGCGTGGCAAAATACCAAATCAGAATGAAGGCCAAGAGCGGCAGCGGATAGAGCAGGAGTTCAAAAATCTTTGACTTAGAGTTGCTCTTGGTCATTGAATTTCACCCACCACCGACTTCAACTCAGACCAAATTTCTCTATATTTTTCAGCAAAGTCTCTGGTTCCTCTCTCCATCACAGCAGCTTCGGAGCGAATGAGAAACTCTTTTTGCAGCTTTCCAGCGTTCATTATTAGGGCGCGATTGCCAATGGCCACAGCTTCTTCGATATCATGAGTAACCAATATGGCAGCCGTTCCGCGTTCTTTGACGAACTGCGAAAACTCAGATTCTAGTTTTAGCTTGGTATAGTAGTCGAGAGCCGAAAAAGGTTCATCTAGCAGCAAAAGCTCCGGATCAAACATTAACGACTGAATGATGCTCACTCTTTGACGCATGCCACCAGAAAGTTGAATTGGATACTTAGTAAGTATCTGTTCGTTCAAGTGAAACATTGATAGATACAGGAGCATCGATTGCTCTAGAGCTTTCTTGTCGAGACTTCTATCGATATCAGCAGCCAAGAGAAGATTGTCTTTTACTGTACGCCAAGGAAAGAGCGCGTCAGATTGAAATATATAACCAAGTCTCTTCTTTGGTTTCTGCGAATTTAGCTCAATTACTCCTTTAGTGGCAGTGAGCAGACCAGCGATCAAATTAAGTAATGTAGTCTTGCCACAACCACTGGCACCCAAGATACAGACGATTTCACCCTTTCGCACAGTCAGGCTGACTTGATTTAGTATTTGATTACCAGGCTTCTCAATTGCTTGAGCCTGACTAGAAAAATCAAAGCAGAGCCCGTCAATAGTGAGTAAAGGCTTCACCTCACTACTCATTTAAGTACAGCAGCCTTATTGGCAAAGCTCATGTCTACATTGTCTTTGTAAGAACCAGCACTCTTCAGATCACCAATCTCTTTGCGCATATTAATGGCATTATTCCAGGCATTCTCAGGCAAGATCACAGACTTGGGTATAGTTCCCTCATCGGCCAAGCGCCTTAAGGCAGCACGCACCACCGGCTCTTTTACTTCAGGAAACTCAGCACAAGCCACTTTAACCGCACCCTCAAAATCTTTGTGAATATAATTCATAGCCTTATTGATGGCATTAACAGCCTTCTGCACATCGGCCGAATTTTTCTTCAAATAATCATCAGAGACAGTAAGACCGGTAAAGGCGAAATCGCCAAGAACTTTTGCCGGTGAATAGACGATGTGCGCACCCTCGTTTATGGCGATGGAGACAATCGGTTCTATATCAAGAGCCATGTCGGCATGATTGGCCTTTAACAGGGCCAAGAGAGTGCCAAAGGCGCCTTGCACAATCTTGGCGTCGACTGGCTTGCCATTATTTTGCAATACTTTCTTCATTACAGCAAAGCTAGTAGACGGTGCGGTGTATGTGGCGATACGACGACCTTTAAACTGCTCGGGTGTACTAATTTTATTGATTTCCTTCTTGAAAGTGACAACCCAAAACGGCACACCGCGAACAATGCCGGCAACAACCTTACCGCCCTGGCCTCGTTCTCTAGCTATAGCTGTAAAGGTTGGATCAGACACTCCAAACTGAGCATTGCCAGTAATTACAGCAGTAAACGTCTTCTCGTCGCCCCCAGTGCTCACCAGCCTGCCCTCAAGACCTTCCTCTTTGAAAAATCCTTTCTTGACGGCGACATAAAGAGGCATATAAAGGAAGACATGACCAAACTGGGCAATCGTAATTGGCTTAGTTTTTGCAGCCCCTTGCCCAAAAGCCCTAGGGGTATTGGCACAAAGCAAAAGCAGTGACAAAACCAAAGGCACAATTACTCTTGGCATCGAATCTCCAGAATGAAGTGTACTGATTTTCGCACATTGCTTGCCACCGAGAGAGGCACTTGCCGGTTCTCGTTTATTTCCAGATCCCAAGGTGAAACATCTGACGAAACAATGACCGAGGACGACTTCATTTGGCCATTCAGAATACTGCGAAGTGAAGCATAATTTGTCTTATGACAATCCTTCCAGAATGACTATGACTATTCAGCTCCCCAAGAAGATGTCTGAGGTTCAGGGCGCCTAACATCAAAACCAATAATTTCACTACGGAGTACGTAAGCCTTTCTGTGATCATAAAGACGAGCATCTTCATGGGCAAAATAGCCCTTCATTCCAATGTCGTAAAGTGTCTTTTGAATGTCGAAATGCGTCAACAAAATATCAGTACCCGGTT